>CALQEM020000287.1:0-4170 GCA_943329595.2 Bifidobacterium breve | reverse complement strand
GCTGCTGGGCCTGCGAGTTGGCGAGCTGGTCTGCGGTCAACAGCCCGTTCTCGAGGAGGATATCTCCCAGTTGTCGCATGGTGGTCCTTCCGGGTTCGAGAGCACGTGCTGAGGGCAACCTACTGCCCGACGGCAGTGAAACCTGCCCTGCCGAGGTCATCGGCAGTAGTGGCCGGATGCTTAACTTCTCTGCTTCCCTTCAACTGCCCGCTGCTGTGCCCAGTGTGCCCGCCGCACGCATGACCTCAAGCGGGGCCGGCTGCCCGGTCATCAGGGTGAACTGCAGGGCCGCCTGCTCGACCAGCAGGTCGAGCCCCGAGGCCACGGGTCCGCCGTGGTCGAGCCACGAACGCGCCAAGGCCGTGGGCCAGCCCGCGTAGACGACGTCGAGAAGCACACCCGGCTCCCAGGGGACCGACCCGACCAGACCATCGGCGGCTCCCGCCGGCACGGTCGACACCACGAGGTCGGCCAGCAGTCCCTCGGCAGCGCGCACCCACGGCTCGACGGTCAGCGATACTCCCAGCGATGCGGCCAGGGCCTGCATCGACTCGCCCGCCTCCGGTCGGCGAACGAAGACCGCCACCTCTCGAGCACCGAGGCGCGCGATGGCCACCAGCGCTGACCGCGCCGTCGCGCCGCCCCCGAGGATGCAGGCGGTGCTGAGGGGCGACCGTTGCACCGCGCTGATCGCGCTGACCATGCCGGGGATGTCGGTGTTGTCGCCCAGCGCAATCCCGTCGCGAAACACCACGGTGTTGACGGCGTCGACCGATGCCGCCAGCGGAGAGACCTCATCGAGCAGAGGGATGATGGCCCGCTTGAGCGGCATCGTGAGTGAGAGCCCCGCCCATTCGGGCCCACACGCCGCAACAAAGTCGGCCAGGGAGTCTTCCGTCACATCACAGGCGTCGTAGCGCCAGTTGAGGCCGGCCCACTCATAGGCCGCTCGATGCAGGGCCGGAGAGAGTGAGTGGGCGATGGGGTGGCCGAGCACGGCCGCACGGCACGGGGTGATCATTGTGTTGCCCCCTGGTACTTGCGCTTAAGCGCCAGAAATTCGTCGTAGGTGGTCGCGAACTCGGTGGTTCGCGCCTTGGGGTCGGTGGTCACAAAGTACAGCCACGGACCGGCCGCAGGACTCAGCGCAGCGTCGAGGGCAGCCTCCCCCGGTGAGCTGATTGGGCCCGGCGGAAGCCCCTTGACCAGGTACGTATTGAACGGTGAGTCCACCTCGAGGTCTGAGGCCGAAAGGGCGAGGATGTTGGTGCCGAGCGCATAGTTAACCGTGGAATCGAATTGCAGTTTCATACCTGCGGCCAGTCTGTTGGAAATCACCCGCGACACCTTGGCGTAGTCGTTCGGCGCCACCTCGGCCTCGAGCAGACTGGCGATGGTCACCACCTGCTCGGGGGTGAGTCCTCGAGCCTTGGCCCGCGTGAGAAGGTCGAGACTGTCGGACGCCTTCTGGAAACGGGCCGTCATCGCTCGCAGGAGGCTGGTGGCCGTGGTGTCGGGCGCGAGATCGTAGGTTGCGGGGAACAGCCACCCCTCAGGATTGCCTTCCGCCTCGGCGGGGAGGTCGATGGCCTCGGGCCGGGTGAGCGCCGCTCGGAATTCAGAGGCGGGAATCCCCGTTGCCTCCGATGCCTTGGCCACAATGGCGCGCAGCCGCGTACCCTCGGCGATCACCAACCGCGATCCCGACCGAGAGGACGGGTCGAGCATGAGCAGAAACGCGGCGCGCGGCTCCATGCGGGTGTGCAGGCTGTAGCGCCCCGGTGAGATGGTCCTCTCGTCGGCCGTGGCGACGTCGACAAAGGGTCGCGCCAAGGCGATGACGTCGGCCTTCACGAGAGTGGTGGCGATCTGGGTGAGCGAGGCTCCCGCAGGGATGTCAACCACCACGCTGCCAACCCCCTGCCCCACGTAGTCGTCGGCCGTAGATCCACCGCGACTGAGCAGTACCACTGCGACGGCACCAATGGTCACCAGCGCGAGAGCAAAAGTCAGCCAGGGAAGCACCCTCCGGGCGTGGTGCTCATGGTGGTCGTTCATCTGAAAACCGAACTCACTCATCGGCGCCGCCACTGACGAGGTCGCCCGCGGAGAGCCCCGATAGTCGTTCGCGCTCGAGTGCGCTCTCGACGATGACAACCGCCGCCGCCTGGTCGATGACCGCCCGCGACGTGCGCACCGAGCGGCCCGACTCGTGTAGCGAGCGCTGGGCCGACACGGTGGTGAGACGCTCGTCGACGAGACGCACCGGCACCCTGACGCACTGTGCCAGTGCCGCCGCGAATTCGCGGGCCGCGTCTGAGGCGGGGCCGTCAGCGCCGGAAAGGTTGCGTGGAAGCCCGACAATGACCTCAATGGCCTCGTGCTCGACGACGAGACTCGCCAGCGCTGCGAGGTCGCCCTCGCCCCGCGTGACCGTGGTGAGGGGGAACGCCATCATGCCCGAGGCATCACTGCGTGCCACTCCGATGCGGCGACTGCCGAAGTCGATGCCCAGCCGGACGCCCGGACGCATGCGATCAGCCCTGCTCCAACGTTGCGGCGACCGCAGCGAAGGCGGCGTCGATTCCGTCGGTGTTGGCGCCGCCGCCCTGCGCGATGTCACCCTTGCCCCCGCCTCTGCCCCCGACGGCGGGCAGTGCCGCCTGCAGCACCGAGTTGGCCGTGGCCCCCTGAGCCATGGCGCGCTCGTTGAGTGCCGCGACGAGCGCCACCTTGCCCTCGTCAACCGAGGCGCCCAGCACCACGACCGCTACCTCAGGCTTGGCCATACCGCGTCCCTTGAGCACCAGCTCACGCAGATCAGCCGCCGAGGTTCCCTCGGGGGCCACGAAGGTCCAGAGTCGGTAGGCGCCCACGTCGTTGCCGGTTCCGATGACTCCCTCTGCGCTCGCGCTGAGCTGGGCGCGGCGCACTCGGTTGAGCTCGCGCTCGGCGTCCTTGAGCCGGCCGATCAGGGCGTCGACCCGCTCGGGCAATTCCTCGGGCCGCGCCTTCAGCGCCTCGGCGAGCTGAGACACCAGCAGGTGCTCGCGGGCGAGGAAGCGGTAGGCGTCGGTGCCCACCAGGGCCTCGACCCGCCGCACCCCCGTTCCGATCGACCCCTCTGAGAGGAAGGTGACGACGCCCACCTGGCCCGAGCGCTGGGCGTGGGTGCCGCCGCAGAGCTCGTGGGCCCAGTCGCCCACCGACACCACGCGCACGACGTCGCCGTACTTCTCGCCAAACAGCGCCATAGCACCCAGGGAGCGCGCCTCCGGCTGGCTCATGCGATGCGCGGTGACGGGAAGGTCGATGGCGAGGATGTCGTTAACGCGGGCCTCAACGTCGGCCATTACGCTGGCCGGCACGGCCGACGAGGAGGGGAAGTCGAAGCGCAGTCGGCCCGGGGCGTTTTCGGACCCCATCTGAGTTGCCGTGTCGCCCAGCGCCTCACGGAAAGCGCGGTGAATGAGGTGGGTCGCGGTGTGCGCGCGGCTGATGGCGCGGCGACGCTCGAGGTCAACCCGGCCGACCGCATCACTTCCGGACACCGCCTCGCCCGACACGACCTTGCCCCGGTGCACAATCAGCCCGGGCACTGGGCTCTGCACGTCGTACACGTCGATGACTGCGCCATCGACCTCGATGCGGCCCTGGTCAGCAAGCTGTCCGCCGCCCTCGGCGTAGAACGGCGAACGGGCGAGGACGACCTCGACCTCGTCACCCTCGGCAGCCGACTCAACCACGATGCCGTCGCGCAGGATTCCGGCCAGTGTGGTGTCGGTAACCACCTCGTCGTAGCCGGTGAAGGCGGTGACCCCTGATCGGTTCATCACCGAGCGGTACTCGGTATCGGCTACCAGGCCGGCCTTGCGCGCTCGCGCATCGGCTTTGGCCCGGGTGCGCTGCTCGCCCATGAGCCTGCGGAAACCCTCTTCGTCGACTGACAGTCCCTGCTCGGCCGCCATCTCCAGGGTGAGATCGATGGGAAATCCGAAGGTGTCGTGCAGGGAGAACGCCTGCGTGCCCGACAGCGCGGAGCTGCCCGTGGTGCGCACCTCGGTGACGGCCATGTCGAAGATCTGGGTACCGCGCTCGAGCGTCTGGAGGAACGCGGCCTCCTCATTGGCAGCGATGCTCGAGACCCGGCCAAGGTCGCCCGTGAGCTCG
>CALQEM020000286.1:0-4207 GCA_943329595.2 Bifidobacterium breve | reverse complement strand
GGAGGGGTGACCGACGTACAGCGGTCGGCTCGCTGGATTACCCCGCACTTCGGCACCGGGCCGGTCGTTGCCGGACCCATGGTCGCCCTGCTCACCGACGCTCGGCAGTCGGCTACCGCAGCCCTCGACGCGCTGGCCGTGGCCGGCGCCTGGCCCGAGGCTCCTCGACCCGCGCTTTCTGACGACCTGCTGCCCGAGCGAGCCCTGGCGGGCCAGCCGGCCGCGCGCGAGGCACTCATCCGCGAAACGGCGGGGGCGCTGGCAACGGCTGATCCGGTGCTTCTCGAGACCGTGGCCACCTTCCTGGAAAGGACCGGAACCCTCGAGGCCACCGCACGCGCACTCGTGGTGCACCCGAACACCGTGCGCTACCGCCTGCGGCGGGTGGCCGAGATCACCGGCCGCACGCCCACGCACCCGCGCGACGCCTTCGCGCTCCGGCTGGGCCTCACCCTCTCCCGCCTCGACAACAACGTGCCCACTTTGTAGGATTCCTACAGATTCACACCGGTGATCTTGGGCGCTCTCCGCGCGCGCGACACGCCGTCGCCACGGGAAGATATAACAATGTTGGTCGTCGTCGCCCCCGGACAGGGCTCCCAATCCGCAGGCTTCCTCACTCCGTGGCTCGAGCGCCCCGGAGTGACTGACCGCCTCTCGTGGCTGTCGACCGTGAGTGGAGTCGACCTCATCAAGCACGGCACCGACTCTGACGCCGACACCATTCGCGACACCGCCATCGCGCAGCCACTCATCGTGGGTGCCGGTCTGGTGATGCTGCTCGAACTCTTCCCCCATCCAGCCGAGGGATTCTCACGCATCGCGGCCGGCGCCGGTCACAGCGTGGGCGAAATCACCGCGGCATCCGCGGCAGGCGTGCTCAGTGCCGAGCAGGCGATGGTGTTCGTGCGCGAGCGAGGTGTGGCCATGGCCCGGGCGGCGGCGGCCACTCCCACCGGCATGAGCGCGGTGCTCGGCGGCGACGCCGATGAGGTGCTCAGCGCCCTCTCCCGACACGGGCTCACAGCGGCCAACATGAACACGGTGGGGCAAATCGTGGCGGCCGGAACTCTCGAGCAACTCGCCGCGCTCGCCGCCGATCCGCCCGCAGGCGCACGCGTGCGCTCCCTCGAGGTGGCGGGCGCCTTCCACACCGAACATATGGAACCGGCCAAGGCGGTGCTGGCACACCACTCGCGAGCCATCTCGACTCACGACCCCCGAATCCGACTCCTGTCCAACGCTGACGGCAGGGTGGTGCACGACGGGCGCGAGGTGCTGCGCCGGCTGGTGAGCCAGGTGAGCTCGCCGGTGCGCTGGGACCTGTGCATGACCGCGATGGCCGAGCTCGGAGCCACCGCGCTGATCGAGATCCCTCCGGCAGGGACGCTGTCGGCTCTCGCCAAGCGGGCACTCCCCGGGGTCGAGATCGTGTCGGTGCGCACCCCCGACGATCTGCCCGCCGCACATGACCTCATCGCCCGACACGGCACCGTGAGCCCCCTCACTCACTCGCCCACCTGGCGCCTAGTCGTCAGCCCCAGCAAGGGCACCGTGCGCATCACCGAGCCCTCCGAGGCCGGCGACCACGTTCCGCCCGGCAGCATCGTGGCCCTTGTCACGAGCCTGCGCGACGAGCTGCAGATCACCGCGCCCCACGGGGGCGTGGTGGTCGAGTGGCTCGTCGAGGACGGAGACCCGGTCGCCCCCGGCCAGCCCCTGCTGCGACTGCACCCGATTGGCGGCAGCTCGTGAGTCGACCCATCACGGTGCGTCGAGGCCCCGACTTCGCCCGATTCGTCGGGGTTGGCCACTATCGCCCCCAGCGCGTGGTCACCAACGACGAAATCTGCACCATGATGGACTCCTCCGACCAGTGGATCCGCGAGCGCTCAGGAATTATCGAGCGCCGCTGGGCCGCGACCGACGAGTCGGTCGTCGACATGGCGGCCATCGCGGGCGCCAACGCTCTTGCCGCCGCCGGAGTTGACGCCAGCGACATCGGCACCGTGCTCTGTGCCACCGTGACCCATCCGTACCAGACGCCCTCGGCCGCGGTTGAGATCGCCGAGCGTCTCGGGGCTCGAGCCGCCGGATCAACCGACCTGTCGTCGGCCTGCGCCGGCTTCGCCTACGGCGTCGGCATCGCCGATGCACTCATCCGCACCGGCACGAGTGAGTATGTGCTGGTGGTCGGCGTCGAGAAGCTCACCGATTTCGTCGACCCCAGCGACCGCTCGACCGGGTTCATTTTCGCCGACGCCGCCGGCGCTGCCGTGATCGGCCCGTCCGACGTCGCCGCCATCGGGCCCACCCTGTGGGGGGGCGATGGCACCCAGACCGAGGCCATCATTCTCGACCCCGACTGGGTCACCCACCGCAAACTGATCGCCGCCCAGGTCGAAACCCCCTGGCCCCGACTGCAGATGCAGGGGCAGGCGGTGTTCCGCTGGGCGGTGGGTGACATTCCGCGCGTGGCCCTCGCGGCCGTGGAGGCGGCCGGACTCACCGTCGACGACCTCGACGTGTTCATCCCCCACCAGGCCAATATGCGCATCACCGACTCCATGGTGCGCACGCTTAAACTTCCTGAGCGGGTGGTCGTGGCGCGCGACATCGCTACCTCCGGCAACACCAGCGGCGCGTCGATTCCGTTGGCCATGTCACGCATGCTGGAGGCCGGTGAGATCGAGTCGGGCCAAACCGCGCTACTGATTGGCTTCGGCGCCGGCCTGTCGTACGCGGCGCAGGTCGTCACCATCCCCTAGCGTCAACCGCAGGCCAGAACCATTCGCAGCATCGGCGGTCCGGACAGTCCGGCCTCCCCCACCAGAAGGAGAAGAACCCATGAACGAGCAGGAAACCCTTGCCGGACTTGCCGAGATCGTCAACGAGGTCGCTGGCGTTCCGCTGAGCGACATCGTGGCCGAGAAGGCCTTCATCGACGACCTCGACATCGACTCGCTGTCGATGGTGGAGGTCGTCATGGCCGCCGAGGACAAGTTTGGCGTGAAGATCCCCGACGAAGAGGTCAAGAACCTTCGCACCGTGGGCGACGCCGTCGCGTACATCACCGCCAACGCCTCGTAATCCCACCCACCCCACCCCACCCCAACCCACCGCACCCCAATCCGAGGAGGAACAGCCATGTCCACCACCGTCGTGGTAACCGGCCTCGGCGCCTTCACCCCCATCGGGGCGGATGTGCCCTCAAGCTGGTCAGCGCTGCTCGAGGGGCGGTCCGGCGTGCGCATGATCGATCAGCCGTGGGCGGCGGACCTCACCACCCGGTTCGCCGCCCTGGCTGCCGTCGAGCCCACTGAGTCCGGCATGGAGAAGCATGAGGCCCGACGCCTCGACCGAGGGCAGCAGTTCGCGATCCTTGCCGCGCGCCAAGCCTGGGCCGATGCCGGCACACCCGACGTCGACCCGAGCCGCGTCGCGGTGGTGGTGGGTTCGGGGGTCGGCGGGGTGGTGTCGCTACTCGAGCAGTACGACGTGCTGCGTGAGCGCGGACCCTCACGGGTGTCACCTCTCACCGTTCCGATGCTGATGCCCAACGGAGCGGCTGCCTACATCGGCATGGAGATCGGCGCCACCGCCGGCGTGCATGCGCCGGTGTCTGCCTGCGCCTCGGGCGCTGAGGCCGCCGCGTGGGGCATGCGCATCATTGAGGAGGGTCGGGCCGACGTGGTCGTGGTCGGCGGCTTCGAGGCGGCGGTGCACCCGCTGACGCTTGCGTCCTTCGGCAACATGCGCGCCCTCTCCACCCGCAATGACGACCCGGTCACCGCCTCGCGCCCCTACGACCTCGGTCGCGATGGCTTCGTGATGGGCGAGGGGGCCGGCATCCTGGTGATCGAGTCGGCAGAGCATGCCGCGGCCCGATCAGCCCGCGTCTACGCCGTGCTCGCCGGGGCGGGCATGACCGCCGACAGCCATCACATCGCTCAGCCCGACCCCGAGGGACGTGGCGCCACAGCCGCCATCCGCCTCTCGCTCGCCGACGCCGGTCTCAGTGCGACCGACATCGTGCACGTCAACGCCCACGCCACGTCAACGCCGCAGGGTGACATTGCCGAGTCGCTGGCGATCCGCGCAGCACTCGGCGCTGCCGCCGACGCCATTGCTGTGTCGGGCACCAAGTCGGTCACCGGTCACCTCCTCGGTGGTGCCGGAGCCATCGAGTCGGTCTTCACCGTGCTGG
>CALQEM020000285.1:0-4216 GCA_943329595.2 Bifidobacterium breve | reverse complement strand
TGCGCGGCCTCCCCACCAGCATTGTCAGCGGGGCGTCGTGCGATGCCGAGGCTGCTTGGCGCGGAGCCTTTCTGGCCCATGGATCACTGACCGAGCCAGGGCGCTCGAGTTCGCTGGAGATCACCTGCCCAGGTCCCGAAACCGCGCTTGCACTGGTGGGCTCGGCCCGCAGGCTTTCGCTGAGTGCCAAGGCTCGTGAGGTGCGCGGAGTCGACCGCGTGGTCATCCGCGACGGCGACGCCATCGGAGCGATGCTCACCCACATGGGAGCCCACGAGTCGACACTCGCGTGGGAGGAGCGGCGGATGCGCCGCGAGGTGCGCGCCACCGCTAACCGACTCGCGAACTTCGACGATGCCAACATGCGACGCTCGGCGCGCGCAGCGGTGGCAGCGGGGGCTCGTGTCGAGCGCGCACTCGACATCCTCGGCGACGACATTCCCGACCACCTCGAGGCCGCAGGACGCCTGAGGCTCGATCACAAGCAGGCCAGCCTCGAGGAACTCGGTTCACTGGCCGACCCGCCCATGACCAAGGATGCGATCGCAGGGCGCATTCGGCGCTTGTTGGCGATGGCCGACAAGAAAGCGTCAGACCTTGGCATTCCGGACACTGAGTCTGGAATCTCGTCCGACGACCTTGCCGACGACGCCTGAATAGTCACCTGAGCGGCAGGGTTAGTCACGATCTGGTCTCGCAGTTCGGTAGGCTACCGACAGAGTTCGAGGAACGCCCGTGCGGCGATCGTCGACGACACCAGCCAACGACCGGAAGGCAATTCGCGTGACGATCCGCGTAGGAATTAACGGCTTCGGCCGCATCGGACGCAACTTCTACCGTGCCATCGAGGCCCAGCAGGCCGGTGGTGAGGCTATTGAAATCGTGGCGGTCAACGACCTCACCGACAACCGCACCCTCGCGCACCTGCTCAAGTACGACAGTATCCTCGGGCGCCTCGGCGACGATGTCTCATCGACCGACGACGCCATTGTGGTGGGCGGCCGCAGCATCCGCGCCCTAGCCGAGCGCAACCCTGCCGACATCCCGTGGGGCGACCTCGGGGCAGACATTGTGATCGAGTCGACGGGCCACTTCACCGACGGTGACAAGGCACGTGCCCACCTCGCTGGTGGCGCCAAGCGCGTGATCATCTCGGCACCGGCTTCGAACGAAGATGTCACCATCGTGATGGGTGTCAACGAGGGCACCTACAACCCGGCCACTGACACGATCATCTCCAACGCCTCGTGCACCACCAACTGTCTAGCTCCTATGGCCAAGGTCATCAACGACACCTTCGGCATTGTGTCGGGCTTCATGACCACGGTGCACGCCTACACGAACGACCAGGTCATTCTCGACTTCCCGCACCCCGACCTGCGTCGCTCGCGCGCCGGCGCGCTGAACATCATTCCGACAACCACGGGCGCGGCCAGGGCCATCGGGCTCGTGCTGCCCGAACTCAAGGGCAAACTCGACGGCTTCGCCCTACGCGTGCCTGTGCCCACTGGTTCGGCCACCGATCTCACCGTCACCCTCGCAACCGCAGCCACGAGCGCCGAAATCAATGCGGCCATTAAGGCTGCTGCCGAGGGCCCCCTGCGGGGCATTCTGAAGTACACCGAAGACCCCATCGTGTCGAGTGACATCGTCACCGACCCGGCGTCCTGCATTTTCGACTCCCTGCTCACCAACAGCATGGGAACCACCGCGAAGGTGCTCGGCTGGTACGACAACGAGTGGGGCTACTCCAACCGTCTGGTCGATCTCACGCGCTTCGTAGCCGCGGCCGGATGATGCGATCCCTCGACGACCTCGAGGCGACCGGGCGTACGGTTCTTGTGCGCAGTGACCTGAACGTTCCACTCGGCATCGACGAGGGTGGCGCGACCGTGATCACCGACGACAGTCGCATCCGGGCCAGCGTGGGCACCGTCAGGCGCCTCAGCGAGGCTGGAGCGCGGGTGGTGGTGTTAGCGCACCTCGGCCGCCCGCAGGGGACACCCGACTCCGCCTACTCACTTGCCCCGGCAGCCGCTCGGCTGGCTGAGCTTCTCGGACAACCCGTGACTCTCGCCCTCGATGTGAGTGGTCCGTCTGCGCGCTCAGTGGTCGGGGGCATGGCCAACGGCGACGTCGCCATGCTCGAGAACGTGCGGTTCGACGCGCGCGAGACCAGCACTGTCACTGACGAGCGCAAGTCCTTGGCGGCCGAGTGGGCCGCACTTGCCGACGCCTTCGTCAGCGATGGCTTCGGGGTGGTGCACCGCGAGCAGGCCAGTGTGTCCGATGTGGCCAGGTTGCTGCCCAGCTATCCGGGCGACCTCGTGCAGTCTGAGGTGTCGGTGTTTTCGGCGGTGCTTGCCGACCCCGAGCGGCCGTACGCCGTCGTGCTCGGGGGATCAAAGGTCAGCGACAAACTCGGGGTCATCGAGCACCTCCTGCCCCGGGTAGACAGGCTGCTCATCGGTGGAGGCATGTGTTTCACGTTTCTCGCGGCCCAGGGCTACGGCGTGGGCAGGTCCCTCCTCGAAGCCGAGATGGTCGAGACCGTGCGTGGCCTCATTAGTGAGGCTGCCGACCTTGGTGTTGAACTCGTGCTGCCGGTTGACGTCGTGGTTGCCAGCGGTATCTCTGACGACGCCGACACGCAGGTGGTGGGTGTCGACGCCATTCCCGTCGACCAGATGGGCCTCGACATCGGCCCCGCCAGCATCGCGCTCTTCCGCAACCGACTCGCCGACGCGCGCACGGTGGTATGGAACGGCCCCATGGGCGTCTTCGAGAAGGCACCCTTCGCGGCAGGCACCCGCGAGGTGGCCAAGGCTGTCGCTGGCATTAGCGGCCTGTCCGTGGTCGGAGGGGGCGACTCGGCCGCCGCCCTTCACCTTCTAGGAATCCCCGACGAGGGCTTCACCCACATCTCTACCGGGGGCGGTGCGTCGCTGGAGTTCCTCGAGGGTCGGACCCTACCCGGTCTCGACGCACTCAACGAGGAGTAGGCATGGCCAAGCAGACGATTGCGGCGAAGGCACCGAGGCCCGGCAAGGGTGCGGGGCGCAAGCCCCTCATGGCCGGCAACTGGAAGATGAATCTCAACCACATCGAGTCAACCTGGCTGGTGCAGAAGTTAGCGTTCGCCCTCAATTCCGACGACTTCGACGCGTGTGAGGTGGCCGTCATTCCGCCCTTCACCGACCTCCGCTCGGTGCAGACGCTAGTCGACGCCGACCGGCTCAAGCTCGTGTACGGTGCCCAAGACCTGTCGCAGCACAACAACGGTGCCCACACGGGCGAAATCAGCGGTGCGATGCTCGCGAAGCTGGGGTGCACGTACGTCCTTGTCGGGCACAGCGAGCGGCGGCAGTTCAACGGTGACGATGACTCCGTGTGCCGTGCCAAGGTGCAGGCGGCACTGCGTCACGGACTCACTCCCATCGTGTGCGTGGGCGAGGGGCTCGACGTGCGTCACGCGGGCGAGCAGGTCTCCCACACTCTCGCTCAGCTTGACGCCGCCCTTGAGGGTGTGACGGCCGAGCAGGCACGCACCATGGTGGTGGCCTACGAGCCGGTGTGGGCCATCGGAACCGGCGAGGTGGCAACCCCCGACGACGCGCAGGAGGTGTGCGCGGCGATCCGCACCCGACTCGCGGAGCTCTACTCGGGCAACCTCGCCGACGCGGTTCGCATCCTCTACGGCGGGTCGGTCAAGGCCAGCAATGTCGCGGGCATCATGGCCATGCCCGACGTCGACGGCGCCCTCGTGGGCGGCGCGAGCCTCGACCCCGACGAGTTCGTTGCTCTGTGTCGCTTCCGGATGATTCCGCTCGATTCGTCGGCCGACTCCGACACCTAGCCGTACCCGGCGGCGTCAGACGTCACCGCTCTGACGTATCCTTCACCCTATGACCTTGACGCTCGAGATCGTGCTGGTGATCACCAGCATCCTGCTGATCCTGCTGATCCTGCTGCACCGCGGCAAGGGCGGTGGACTGTCCGACATGTTCGGCGGTGGCGTCAGTAGCAGCGTGGGTGGCTCCAGTGTCGCCGAGCGCAACCTCGACCGCATCACCCTGGGCATCGGTCTCGTGTGGGCAGCCTGCGTGGTGGGCCTCGGCCTGCTGCTGAGCACTGGCCGCTGACGAACGCTCCAACGCACCATCCCCTGAACTCTCTCAACACCGGAGGCACCTGTGGCAAGTGGAAGCGCAATTCG
>CALQEM020000284.1:0-4256 GCA_943329595.2 Bifidobacterium breve | reverse complement strand
CGTGAGCGTCCACCGCGCCTGGACCCCCCGGGCGATCACCTCACGGTCCTGCAACGTCAACCTCGAACCCGGCATCCTGTCCTCCAACTCATGAGTCACCACACTCTGACGTGCAATGACCGTGAGAATCCACCCCCTCGGGATTGACGCTTTCGCATGGAATAGCGGGGAGTGAAGGGGGACATGTCGGCTAGCGAGTGTGGGTTGAGGCCACTCGCAGGCGATTCTCGGCACGGCGTGCGGCAGCGATCTCCTCAGGCGAGTCGAGCCCAGCCGCCTTGGCCCGCTCCAGAACCGCCTCGGCCCGCACCACATCAATGTCGGCCACAGCCTCCGCCGCCTTTGCCAAAATCGTGACGCGGTCACTGTCGACCGAGAAGAACCCGCCGTGCACCGCGAACACGAGCTTGTCACCCACGAGGGGCTCCACCCGCACGGTGCCATCGGCCAGGATGCCGATCTCCCCCTCGACGGTCTTGGCGACCACCATCTCCGCCGCGCCCGCCTAGACCTTGCGGTCGACCGCCACGAGCGACACTGTGAGCTCGCCCATAGCTGCGTTCAGCCCGCCAGCTTGGCGGCATTGCGCTCGACGTCGTCGACGCCACCGCACATGAAGAATGCCTGCTCGGGAAGGTGGTCGTACTCACCTTCACAGAGGGCCTTGAACGACGACACCGTCTCGGTGACCGGCACAAAGGAACCGGCCTGGCCGGTGAAGGCCTCGGCGACGAACATGTTCTGCGACAGGAAGTGCTGAATGCGGCGAGCGCGACCCACGAGGATCTACACCCGCACCGGCGACGACGGCACCACCGCACTCGGCGACACGTCGCGGGCGGGCAAGAACGACCTGAGGCTCAAGGCCTACGCCGACGTCGACGAAGCCAACTCGTCGATCGGCGTGGCCATCGCAATGGGCGGGCTGCTGTTCATCCTGGGCAGGGTGGCGAACCTGCCTGGCGGCGACGTGCTGTGGATTCCCGAGGCTAGCGCTAGCGGCCTAGCAGCCATTCCTCTCGGCCAGCGCTTGGGAGTCACGCGAGGAACTACAACACCTCAGTACGGATCAATTGTCAGCCCGAGTGGCCGCTTGGGAGGCACCCTTATTCTGACTATGTCAGGTGCCAGCGGCATCGCATTTCTCGGACCTAGTCCAATGCCTTGGGGCGCCTGAGCGCGATAGGTTCGCGCTTGGGTGCCCCCGATGCTGATCAACGTGACACGGGTTCCCTGAGGCGAGCGCTAGCGAGCCGGAGTCGCGGCGTAAGACGAGCGCTAGCGCGCCGAGCGGGTCAGGCGAGCTGGCCGAGGGCTCTGAGGCGGGCCCTGCCACGAGCGGCGATTCGCGGGTCATCGGACTCCGAGTCAGCCTTGGCCTGGTCGGCGTCGATCTCTGAGGCGAACTCCGCCGACTCGGCCAGAATGGTCACGCCCGCGTCCGTCACCGACATGTAGCCGCCGTCGACGGCGATGCGCAGGTCATCCTCACCCTCCCGCTCCACGCGCACCATGGCGTCATCGACAAGTTGTGCCACGAGAGGGATGTGATTCGGCAGAATGCCGATCTCTCCGGCTGTGGTGCGGGTGAAGAGGAAGGTCGCCTTACCCGACCAGATCTTACGCTCCACGGCGACTATCGCTACGTCTAACTCGGCCACGACTCACAACCTCTCGACTCACGCGTTCCTGACTACAGCTACCCGAACTACAGTTACCCGAACTACAGCGCGACGCCGTAGGTTTCGGCCTTCTTCGCCAGGTCCTCCAGGCCGCCGATCAGGAAGAACGCCTGCTCGGGCACATGGTCGAACTCACCCTTGCAGAGCTTGTCGAACGCCTCAATGGTCTCCTTCACAGGCACCGTCGAGCCGGGCTGGCCGGTGAACTGCTCGGCCGCCATCATGTTCTGGCTCAGGAAGCGCTCGATACGGCGGGCGCGGTTGACCAACTGCTTGTCCTCCTCCGACAACTCGTCAATACCGAGGATGGCGATGATGTCTTGCAGGTCCTTGTAGCGCTGCAGGATGCGGATGACTTCCTGGGCCACACGGTAGTGTTCGTCACCCACGATCGCGGGGTCAAGGATGGTCGAACTCGACGCCAGTGGGTCCACAGCCGGGAAGATTCCCTTGGAGAACACAGTGCGCGAGAGTTCGGTCGTGGCGTCGAGGTGCGCGAAGGTCGTGGCAGGCGCCGGGTCGGTGTAGTCGTCGGCGGGAACGTACACGGCCTGCATCGAGGTGATAGACCGACCGCGAGTGGAGGTGATGCGCTCCTGCAGTTCACCCATCTCGTCGGCGAGCGTCGGCTGGTACCCCACCGCCGACGGCATCCGGCCGAGCAGGGTCGACACCTCGGAGCCAGCCTGGGTGAAGCGGAAGATGTTGTCGATGAACAGCAGCACATCCTGGCCCTGTTCGTCACGGAAGTACTCTGCCATCGTCAGTGCCGACAGCGCCACGCGCATACGGGTGCCCGGCGGCTCGTCCATCTGCCCGAACACCAGCGCGGTGTCCTTGAGGACGTTGGCCTCACGCAACTCCACCCAGAGGTCGTTGCCCTCACGGGTGCGCTCGCCCACGCCGGCGAACACCGAGGTCCCACCGAAGTTGCGGGCGATGCGGTTGATCATCTCCTGGATGAGCACCGTCTTGCCCACGCCGGCGCCGCCGAAGAGGGCGATCTTGCCACCACGCACATACGGGGTGAGCAGGTCGACCACCTTGAGGCCGGTCTCGAGCATCTCGGTGCGGGGCTCGAGCTGGTCGAATGCCGGCGGGCGGCGGTGGATCGACCACTTCTCGAAGTCGTCGCCATAGCCGGGCTCGTCTAGGCAGTTACCGAGCGCATTGAAGACGTGGCCCTTGACCCCTTCACCGACCGGCACCGAGATCGACTTCCCCGAGTCGGTGACCTCGGCGCCTCGCACCAGACCGTCAGTGGGCTGCATCGAGATGGCACGCACGAGGTTGTCACCGAGGTGCTGGGCTACCTCCAGAGTCAGCGTCTTCGCCAGCGGCCCATACGTGATCTCCGTCTGTAGCGCGTTGAAGAGTTGGGGCACGTACCCCCGGGGAAACTCCACGTCGACGACCGGACCGGTCACGCGTACCACGCGGCCGGAGGTATCGCGGGTGCTGCTGGCGGTGTTGTCCTGTGTGACGGTCATGGTCCTCTTCGCTTCCTTAGGTGTCTACTTCGCCGCGTCGGAGAGGGCGTTTGCCCCGCCAACGATTTCGCTGATTTCTTGGGTGATCTGTGCCTGGCGCTCACGGTTTGCCATCAGCGTAAGCAGCTTGATTAAGTCGTCGGCGTTGTCACTGGCGGCCTTCATGGCCCGCCTGCGGGATGCCGACTCCGACGCCGCGGCCTCAAGCATCGCCGAGAAGATTCGAGTCGCAACATAGCGAGGTAGGAGCGTCTCGAAGAGCGCGGTGGCTCCGGGCTCGAAGGAGAACAGGGTGTGCGGCCCGGAGTCGTCCTCCACGTACTCGACCTCCATCGGGGCGATGCGACGGGCTTCGGCAGTCTGCGACAACATCGACCGAAACTCGGTGCAGACGATGTGCAACTCGTCGACGCCGAGAATGCCATCGGCACCCGCATCGTCGCCATCGTCGCCATCGTCGGCACCCGCCATGAACGCAGCAACCAGGACTTCTGCAATCTCTCGGGCCTTCTCGTAGGTCGGCTTCTCAGAGAAGCCGGACCACGACTTGGTGATGGCCCAGTTGCGGAAGCTGAAGTAGCCATGTGCCTTGCGCCCCACCACATAGAGCACTGGACTCTTGCCCTCCGAGCGCAGCAGCGCAATGAGTTCGACCGAGCGCCGGAGCACATTGGCGTTATAAGCACCGCATAGGCCACGGTCCGAAGAGATCACGAGCACGGCCGACCGCTTCGGATGAGGCCGGGCCACCAAGAGCGGGTGATCAAGCGCCGAAGCAGCCGCGAGGTTGCTGAGCATGTTGGTGATCTCGGACGTGTAGGGCCGAGCCGCCGCCACCCGGGCCTGAGCTTTGGCAATCCGTGACGTGGCAATGAGCTCTTGAGCCTTGGTGATCTTCTTGATCGACCCAGCCGAGCGGATGCGTCCCCGCAGTTCGCGAAGTGTGGCTGCCATCAGCTCTTCCTAGGGGCCGGCTTGCGCACCTGGACGGTTTCCTTCTCCACCTCGGACTCGTCCATGGCGTGCACCTTGGCGTCGGGCACCACCGAGCTGCCATCGGAGGTGGCGAAGCCCATCTTGAAGT
>CALQEM020000283.1:0-4260 GCA_943329595.2 Bifidobacterium breve | reverse complement strand
TCATCGACACGTCGGCGAGTCCGCAGGAGGCCAGGGTGACCACTCCGGCACCTATGAGCGCGCCGAACGCCGGCAGACGAACCATCGCTGACCTCTGCCGCAACTTCTTCACCGTCATACCTCCACCACCGTCATAGCCCTACCATCGGCACGCCGCGTCCGTTTCGTGAGCGCTGACGTCATTGCCCATGCTACGTGGGCACCGGACTGGTTGTGTCTGACGGCCGAGCGTTCGGGCGTGTCGGACGAGTCGGTCCGTGCGGACGCGTGAGGTCAGGGGGCGTGTCAGGAGGCGTACGGTCCGCGGTGATACTCGAACACGGTGCCGATGGCCCCGAAGACAATGGTGCAGAATCCGAAGAGGATCATCCACCACGTCGTGAAGGCAAATGCGATCGCGGTCGACATCGCACCGATTCCGATCACCAGCGGCCACCACGAGTGCGGGCTGAAGAAGCCGTAGTCGGGGTCGGCGTCGGCGATCTCACCGTCGTAGCGGTCTTCAGGCCGTACCCCGACCCTGCGTCCGGTGAACAGCGTGTAGAAGCCCACCAGGGCTGCGAGCCCGGCCGTGAGCGTGAGTGCCGTGGTGCCCACGATCTCGCCGGTGATGAACCAGTACGCCACGGCAACGACGGCGTAGAAGCCCGAGCCCAGCGCGAAGAGCCAGCCCTCAACCTTCACTTCTTCAGCCCCTCAAGGTTGGGTCCGCCGACCTTGTCGAGGATGTTCTTGCCCACCGGCAAGTCCGCGATGGCAAGCTCGGGGTGATGGAGGTCGAACGCGGGCCGCTCGCTGCGAATGGGCGGCAGCGACACGAAGTTGTGGCGCGGGGGTGGGCAACTGGTGGCCCACTCGAGCGAGCACCCCCAGCCCCATGGGTCGTCGACCGTGACCAGCGGCGCATGGCGCCACGTGCGGTAGACGTTCCAGAGGAACACCAGGGTCGAGGCGCCCAGGACGAAGGAGAACACCGTCGAGAACTGGTTGAGCGTGGTGAAGCCGTCGGACTCGGCGTAGTCGGCGTAGCGACGGGGCATCCCCTCGGCGCCGAGCCAGTGCTGCACGAGGAAGGTGCCCTGGAAGCCCACGAAGAGCAGCCAGAAGTGCAGCTTGCCCAGTCGCTCGTTGAGCATGCGACCGGTCCACTTGGGCCACCAGAAGTAGAAGCCCGCGAACATCATGAAGACCACGGTTCCGAACACGACGTAGTGGAAGTGAGCCACCACGAAGTAGGAGTCGCTCACCTGGAAGTCGATCGGCGGATTGGCCAGCAGGATGCCGGTGAGTCCGCCGAAGAGGAAGGTGACGAGGAACCCGAGGGTCCACAGCATGGGAGTCTCGAACGTGAGGCTGCCCTTCCACATCGTGCCGATCCAGTTGAAGAACTTCACTCCGGTGGGCACGGCGATGAGCATGGTCATGAACGCGAAGAACGGCAGGTTCACCGCTCCTGTGACGTACATGTGGTGGGCCCACACGGCCACGGAGAGGCCTGCGATAGCGATCGTGGCGAAGACGAGGCCCTTGTAGCCGAAGACCGGCTTGCGGCTGAACACCGGGAGGATCTCGCTGGCCACGCCGAAGAACGGCAGGGCAAGGATGTACACCTCGGGATGGCCGAAGAACCAGAACAGGTGCTGCCAGAGGATGGCCCCTCCGTTGGACGCCTCGAACACCACTGACCCGAACTTGCGGTCGACCTCCAGGACCACGAGCGAGGCGGCGAGCACGGGGAACGCCATCAGCACCAGCACGCTGGTGAGCAGCACGGTCCAGGTGAAGATGGGCATCCGGAACATCGTCATGCCCGGGGCACGCATGCAGTAGATGGTCGTGACGAAGTTGACGCCACCGAGGATGGTGCCGACGCCGCCCATCGCGAAGCCCATGATCCACAGGTCGGCGCCGACCTGTGGAGTGTTGACCGCGCTCGACAGGGGGGCGTACAGGAACCAGCCGAACGATGCAGCGCCGCCGGGGGTGATGAAGCCGATCATCACGGTGATGCCGCCCAGCACGTACAGCCAGTAGCCCAGCATGTTCAGCCGCGGGAAGGCGACGTCAGGGGCACCGATCTGCAGGGGCATGATCGCGTTGGCGAACCCGACGAACAGCGGCGTCGCGAACAGCAGCAGCATCACCGAGCCGTGCATGGTGAACAGCTGGTTGTACTGCTCGTTGGTGACGAACTGCTGGCCGGGCTCGGCGAGCTCCGCCCGGATGATCATCGCCATCAGCCCGCCGAGCATGAAGAAGATGAATCCGGTGATCATGTACATGTAGGCGATGGTCTTGTGGTCGGTGCTGGTGACCCACTTGACGAAGGTGCGCCCGAACCGCTGCTGCCGGGGCGGCCGCGGTGCCGGGGCCGCCACGGGGGTGACGGTGGGACGTTCGTTCAGAGTGGTCATTCCGTGTCTCCCGCATCGTTGGTGCGACCGGACTCGAGCAGACCGCTCTGTCCCTTCGCCTTGAGGGATTGAATCCACGCGTCGAACTCCGCCTGGGGGACGACACGCACGGTGAACAGCATCTGCGAGTGGTTGACCCCGCAGAGCTCGGCGCACCGACCGACGAAGACGCCCTCCTTGTTGGGCGTGACCTCGAAGACGTTGCGGCGCCCCGGGATGACGTCCATCTTGTAGAGGAACGCAGGAATCCAGAAGGAGTGGATGACGTCGGGCGAGGTGAGCTCGAATCGCACTGACCGGTTGACCGGCAGCACGAGCTCAGCCCGCTGGTCGGGCGCGCCGACCGAGTAGGCCTGCTGGTCGAGGTAGTTGAACGCCCAGTTCCACTTGAACCCGACCACGTTCACGGTGACGTCGGGGTTGGCGGACACCTTCTGCAGTTCGGTCTGGTCGCGGGCGGTGAAGAAGAACATCACCATGATCATGATGAGCGGCGCGATGGTGTACAGCATCTCGATGGGGATGTTGTAGCGCGTCTGGACCGGAGCTTCAGTGCCACGACGGCGGTAGGCGACGACCGCGATGAGCAGCAGCCCCCACACGAGCACACCGACGATCAGGGCAGCGACCCACGACAGCTGCCACTGCTGGAGAATGATGGGCGCCTGCTCGGTCGCGGGTGCCGGAAATCCGCCTCGCTGCCAAGACTCGATCTCGGACTGCGAGCAGCCGGAGAGACCGACGGCAAGCGCGGAGACGCCCGCAGCGACCAGCCCAGCGCGTAGTCGGCGAGGGCGGTCAACGGAGGAGGAGAGCACGCGTAGTCCCCGGCGGTCAGTGGTCCGCGAGTGCGGTCCGAGATGGGTCCGACACTAGCGCAGAACACTGACGAGCGAGAGTTGGGTAGGGGGTCTGTCGGGGGGTCTGGGCGGTGGCAGCAGGAGGTAGCGTCGGAGCATGACGGCAGGCGTTCGACACGTGCTCGACCGAACGGGCGGAGGCCCGATGCATCCCGCTGCCGCCGCAGCCTGGGAGGCGTGCGGAACTGCCGGGTGGAGCGACCCGCGGTCGGTGACTGCCGAGGGCCGCCGAGCCTCCGACCTGCTCACGGCCGCACACTCATCGCTCACCACGTCGCTGGGATCCCTCCTCGGCAGCCCGCCCCCGACCCTGCGCATCGCGGCAGGCGGCGGGCACGCGGTCGCTGACGGTCTCGTGGGCCTGCTCGAGGGCATGTGGGCCGCCGGCGAGGCTCCCCCGGCGCTCGTGGTCTCGTCCGTCGACCACTCGGCCGCCCTGCGTGTCGCCCGCTGGTGGCGCTCGCTGGGCCACACCGTCCACACCGTGGCCGTCGACCGCGTGGGGAGGTTCGACGCGACCGAGATGGTTGAGCTCGCCCTCGGCTCCGGCCCGAGCGTGGTCTGCGTGCAACTGGCCAATGGCGAGGTCGGCACCCGCCAGCCCGCGGAGGAGGTGCTCGCCGAGCTGGCCGGGACCAACTCCTCGACGCTGCTCGACGCCACCGCGTGCGCCGGGCGAATCCCACTTCCGGGCGGATGGTCAGCGCTTGCCGCCGACGCGACCTCGTGGTGCGGTCCGCGCGGGGTGGGCGTGCTGCTCACTTCAGCATCGTCACCGTGGAGAATTCGCGAGCCCGCGCTCGAGCCCGAACTCGCCGTCGCGTCCGTCGTCGCGGCCGCAGCGGCCCTCGAGCAGGTGCTCGTCTCGCGCGAGGCCGACAGCGCCCACTCCTTCGGGCTGGGGGCGAGGCTGCGGCGCGAGCTTCCGCTGCTGGTCGACGACCTCGACGTGCCGGGTGACCCCGACTCGCGGCTCCCCCACGTGC
>CALQEM020000282.1:0-4294 GCA_943329595.2 Bifidobacterium breve | reverse complement strand
GCGTTCGGAATCGGCACCAGCGAGGTCGAGCACGTGATGGCCACCCAGACCCTGCCGCTCAAGCCCTTCAAAACCCTCGCGGTCAACGTCGAAGGACACCTTCCCGAGGGAGTCACCGCCAAGGATCTCATCCTCGCCATCACCACCAAGATCGGTACCGGCGGTGGCCAGGGCTACGTCATCGAGTATCGCGGGCAGGCCATCCGAGATCTGTCGATGGAAGGTCGCATGACCATCTGCAACATGTCGATCGAGGCGGGTGCCCGCGCGGGCATGATCGGCCCCGACGACGTGACCTTCGACTACCTCGAGGGCCGCACCTACGCGCCCAAGGACGAGCTCTGGTACGAGGCCGTCAAGCACTGGCGCACCCTGGTTACCGACGACGATGCCGTGTTCGACGCCGAGGTGTCGATCGATGCGTCGGTACTCACTCCCTTCGTGACCTGGGGAACCAACCCGGGTCAGGGAGTTCCTCTGGGCGGCTCCGTGCCCGTTCCCGCAGAGATTGACGATCCCCGTGCGCGAGCGGCGGCTGAGAAGGCCATCGCCTACATGGGGCTCACCGCCGGAATGCCCATGCGCGACGTCACTGTTGACACCGTTTTCGTGGGGTCGTGCACCAACGGCCGCATTGAAGACCTCCGGGTCGTGGCCGACGTCCTGCGCGGACGCACGGTTGCTAGCACAGTGCGCATGCTGATTGTTCCGGGCTCAGCGCGGGTTCGACTCGAGGCCGAGGCCGAGGGTCTCGATGAGGTGTTTATCGCCGCTGGAGCCGAGTGGAGGCACGCCGGCTGCTCGATGTGTCTGGCCATGAACCCCGACAAGCTCACCCCCGGCGAGCGCAGCGCGTCGACCTCCAACCGCAACTTCGAGGGTCGCCAAGGCCCCGGCGGTCGCACGCACCTCGTATCGCCTCAGGTGGCCGCCGCCACCGCGGTCACCGGCCACCTCGCCGCCCCCTCCGACCTCGCCGCCCTCTAACCAGGAGCTCCCATGGAATCGTTCACTGTTCACACCGGCACGGTGCTTCCGCTGCGTCACAGCAACGTCGACACCGACCAGATCATCCCCGCGGAGAACCTCAAGCGCATCAGCCGCCACGGGTTCGAAAACGCCCTGTTCTCGGCGTGGCGCAAGAACCCCGACTTCGAGATGAACCAGCCCCAGTTCCAGGGAGCCACCATCTTGGTGGCGGGTCACGACTTCGGCACCGGATCGTCGCGCGAGCACGCCTGTTGGGCGCTCCAGGACTACGGGTTCAAGGTGGTGCTCTCGAGCCGGTTCGCCGACATCTTCCGTGGCAACTCAGGCAAGGTGGGCCTGCTCACGGCGGTCGTGCCCGAGACATTCGTCGAGCAGCTCTGGAACGCGGTCGAGGCCGACCCAACCCTGCCGGTGACCGTTGACCTCGTGGCGCAGACCGTCGTGGCCGGCGATCTGTCCTCCGAGTTCGAGGTCGACGCGCACGTGCGCGGTCGCTTGCTCGAGGGCCTCGACGACATCGGGCTGACCCTGCGACACGTCGATGCCATCACCGCCTTTGAGGCGACGAGGCCGACCTATCTGCCGCGCGTCGGGGTGCAGGGCTAAGTTCTCGGCCCTGCGCGCAAAACCCTTGTGGCGCAACACACAGCGTCGGTGCACCGTACTGAGGTCTCCATCAGGTAGGTTGGTCGCAGACCGAGAACCGGCTCGGTTTCCCATCGTTTCGGAGGACATTCGTGAGTGTGAACAAGGCTGAGCTGATCGACCGACTTGCCGCGCGCCTGAGCACCAGTAAGAAGGAAGCCGGCGAGATCGTCGACGCCGTAATCAACGAGATTTCGACGGCCGTTGCCCAGGGCGAGAAGGTCGCGCTCACCGGCTTCGGCGTGTTCGAGAAGACCGACCGCGCTGCGCGCATCGGTCGTAACCCGCGTACTGGCGAAGAGGTCAAGATTGCCGCGACGTCACTGCCCAAGTTCCGTCCCGGAGCCGACTTCAAGAAGATCGTCGCCAGCACTAAGTCTGTCGCCAAGAAGGCTGCTCCCGCGAAGAAGAAGTAGTCTCCGCACCCTTCTGTGGCCCGGCCCCTGAGGGGTCGGGCCACAGTTGTGTCCGGGTGCGCTCAGGCCGGGCTCACCGTTTCGAGAACGTCGGCGGTGGCAGGGCCAACCCCGATTTCGATCACGGCCGCGAGGTGAGCGGCGATGTCGACGTCGCGCCGCAGACCCGGGCAGTCGTCGAGATCGAGCGGATAGGCGCCTGACGCGAGGTGCTCGTCGGACGACGCGATACCGAAGGCGGCGCCGAGCCCCACTCCGGGACGGGCCGTGAGCAGCACCGTGCCGACACCGTCGGCGTCGGGCACGTAGCAGCGTCTGCGGGGCCAGGCCGCCCGCAGGGCGCGCTCGAGTTCGTCGGCGCGCAGTGCAGGAAGGTCGCCGGCGAGGGCAGCCACCCCGACCTCGGCGTTGCGGGCACGTGCTGTGGTGGCGCCGTGCTCGAAGGCGACGTTGAGCCCGCCGCGGACATCAGAGATCACCCGTGCCCCCTGGGCGCGCAGCACCGCGGTGGCACGCGGGTCGTCGGTAACGACCACGACCTCCGACACGATGGGGCACGCGAGGGCCGCGGCAACCACGTCGCGCGCGAACGCCAAGGCCAGATGCGCGCGCCTGTCGTCTTCCACCTCTAGTCGCGTCTTGCTGCGGTCAAGCGGCTTGAGCGGAATGATCACGGCCCAATTCGGCACTCCGGGGGCTCCCATGGGTTGATCCTTGCACTCACACGTCCTAGCGAGTGCATCGAGTCGGGCGTCGTCGCGTGCAACCATGGGCGGTCGGGGAGAAGGGCGGGAGACCTGATGGGCCGGGTAAGGCACAGCAGCAGGGTGACTATGTCGGCCTCGTACCGGCTGGTGGTGGTGGCGCTGCGCCCACTGCTGATGTCGCTCACCCGTCGCGACTGGCGCGGTGCCGAGCAGCTGCGCGTCGGCGGTTCCCTCGATCACGGCATCGTGGTGGCGGTCAATCACCTCTCCTGGTTCGACCCCCTCGTGGTCTCGCACTTCCTGGTCGACAACGGTCGGCTGCCACGATTCCTGGCCAAGGACGTGATGTTCAGGGTGCCGGTCGTGGGGCGAATCGTGCGAGGAGCAGGCCAAATCCCGGTGCACCGTGGCACTGCCGAAGCAGCAGAAGCACTCACCTCTGCCGTTGCGGCCGCGCGTGCGGGGGAGTGCGTGCTGGTGTACCCCGAGGGCACCCTCACGCGATCGCCCGGCCTGTGGCCGATGACGGGTAAGTCGGGGGCGGTGCGCATTGCGCTCGAGAGCGGTGCACCGCTGGTGCCGGTGGCGCAGTGGGGTGCCCACCAGGTGATGCGCCCCTACGTGAAGGAGCTCCGACTCTTCCCGCGCAAGACCATGCGCGTGTGGGCGGGCCCACCCCTTGACCTTGACGACCTGCGGGGCCACCCAGCATCGGACGCTGAGCTCGTCGATGCGACCGAGCGGTTGATGTCGGCGATCACCGGGCTGCTTGAGCAGATCCGGGGCGAGGTCGCCCCGACACCGCGCTTCGCGTGGCCGCTTTTGCCACCTGCCGGGTCAGGGCAGGGCAGGATGACCACATGACGCGCGTGGCCGTGATGGGCAGTGGTTCGTGGGGCACGGCGTTCAGCATGGTGCTGGCCGACGCGGGCTCCGACGTCACGCTGTGGGCCCGTGAGCCGCACCTAGCCGAGTCGATCGGCCGTGACCACGTCAACCCCGCCTACCACCCGGGCATCGCCCTGCCGGCATCGCTGCGCGCTACCTCCGACGTGGCGCAGGCGCTCGACGGCGCCGCAATCGTGGTGCTGGCCATCCCGTCGCAGACGCTGCGCGAGAACCTCTCGACATGGCGCCCGCTGCTGCCTCCGGGCTCGACCCTCGTGTCGCTCATCAAGGGCATCGAAGTGGGCACCACGCTGCGCATGAGCGAGGTGATCTGTGAGGTGGCAGGGGTGGGCTCCGAGCGGATCGCGGTGGTGTCAGGCCCGAATCTCGCGCGCGAGATCGCACAGCGACAGCCGGCCGCCACCACCGTGGCCTGCGCCGACGAGGAGGCGGCGGTTCGGCTGCAGGACTCATGCTCGAACGCCTACTTCCGCCCCGTCTGGACCACCGATGTGATTGGGGTCGAGATCGGGGGCGCGGTGAAGAACGTCATCGCGCTCGCCAACGGCATGGCGGTGGGCATGGGCTTCGGAGAAAACGCGCAGGCGTCACTCATCACGCGCGGCCTCGTCGAAATGACCCGACTCG
>CALQEM020000281.1:0-4301 GCA_943329595.2 Bifidobacterium breve | reverse complement strand
CGATCACCAGCGAGGTGAGGTCGAGCGCGTCGAGCGCGGCCTCGACCACGCGGCGCAGGTCAACCCGGTCGAGCACGACCTCGGTGAGGTCGGTCGTGTCCAGCACGGCACCGACCAGCCGTTCGAGGTCGACGCGCCCCTCTACCAACGAAGTGAGGTCCACCCGGTCGAGCACCTCGTCCACGACCGACGGCACCACGGTGTCGAGCGTCTGCGCCGACAGCTCGGCGAGATCGGCCGCGGCGGCGACCCGCGCCTCACTGCCGAGCAGCGCGAGTCGCGTCGCGACCTCTGCGGGCGTCCACTGCTGCGGCACGAGCGGCGGGCGGGCTGCGAGGGAGAGAGCGCCCTGCACCAGCGGCTCGGCGGCCCGGCCCAACACGATCGCGATCGCAACCGCCGGTCGGGCGACGGCAACCGCGGCGCCGAGCACCACGTCGAGCGGGTGCTCCCCCTGGACCGTAGGAACGGTCGTGACACTGTCGGACACGAAATCAGCCTGCCACGCCGAGGGGGTTCGGGGCAGTGACGGCTAGCAACACGGGTGACGGCAGTGACAGGTGAGATCACCCCTGAAACGACATCGCTTGGGGGCTTCCGTAGAGGGTCACGAACTCGAAGGTGGCCCGACCGTCGGGGCCGCTGAACGACCAGGTCATCTCCCACACCCCTCGGGCGGAGACCATCGGGCTGACCCGGAATGACGCGGGACGTGGCCGCCCGGTCGTCGCGAACTGCTTCCCGGTTCCCAGCGGCACCGATTGACCAAAGAATCCCCAGACGGACACCGATTGACCAACGACGCCGGGAAGCCAGCGCCCCCACACTGTTCCTCACCATCGCCGTCCTCGGCCTGTGCGGGCCTTCTGAATCGATGGCCCCGGCCTCCCCCATCAGCGAAGTTCGGGCGGTGTCACATCTCCGCGCTAGCCTCGACGTGACAGGCCAACCACGGGGGGAAACATGAGAAGGCAGAGTGCGATCGTGGCCGGAGCAGCACTGCTCATGGCTGGCACAGCCGCATGCGGGGCAACCACAACAGCGTCACCTACAACGACGGTCACGGTCACGCAGACGCCACCCACGGAAACCGTGACGGTGACGGCCCTACCTGAACCGGCACCGGAACAGACCGAGGAGCCCATCGAGGCCAGCACCTCGAGCGAGCCGCCGCCGCCCACGCCAGCCGATCGGGCCATGACCCTGGCTCAGGAGCAGGCGGTTGAAGAGGCGCAGTCATACCTCGACTACAGCGGCTTCAGCGAGCAGGGCCTGCTCGAGCAGTTGACCTCCGAGTACGGTGCGGGGTTCGAGAAGGCCGACGCACAGTTCGCGATCGACTACCTCAATCCCGACTGGAACGCCGAGGCTGCGGAGTCGGCCGCCTCGTACCTCGATTCGGGCAGCTTCAGCAGGTCTGGGCTACTCGAGCAACTGACCTCGGAATACGGTGCGGGCTTCACCAAGTCGCAGGCCCTCTTCGGGCTGAAGGCCGTGGGCTACTGACGCAACTCGTCCGTAGGCCCCTGCGCGCGAGGAGCCAACCTGCGGGAGCCTGCCCGAGATTCAGTACACCGAGCTCGAACTCGACGTGAGCGCCCCGGCTGTCACGGTGAGCGTGTAGGGCGCGCCCCCGTCGGCACTCGACCACGTGCTCACGCTGAAGGTTTTGCCCACCGGCACCCGCTGGGCCGTAACAGGCGCGTACGACAGCGGCACTCCCGACACGCACGTGCGCGACACCCCGCTGGTGACCGTGAGGAGGTAGGCGCCCTTGCCCGCCCCGAACACGGTGGCGCTGCCGCCGGCAGTCACGCCCACCGCAGATGCCTCGTCAACGCCAATGCCGCGCGGAGCGACGGCCGTGCCATCTTGCTGCAGCCGCGCGAGGAATGTGACCAGTCGCCCCATTCGGTCACGAATCGCGAAGTGCGAGTCGGTGATGACGTTGGCCATCACCGGCACTGTGAAGAGTGACCCGCGCAGCGTGACGGTGGAGTTGTAGGGATTAGCCTGCACGGTCGACGAGTAGGCCGTACCGTTCAGCGCGGCGAACACGTAATTCCCCAGCACCGCCAGCCCCGCGCTGGTGCCGCCAATCGGATAGCCCGCCGCCACCCGCTGGTTCACCGCCGTCTGCAGGGCAGTGCCCGTCCACAGGTTCACGTAGGTGGCCTGGTCGCCGCCGGCGATGAAAATGACCTCGGCCTTGGCGATCGCGGCGGCAACGGCCGGGTTGTTCGCACCCGCCACCGACGAGATCACGATCGATGTGACCGAGTTGGCGCCGAGCCCGACCAGGTAGGAGTTGTAGCCGTTGGTGCCGCTCGTTCGCAGCACCACGACATCGCCGTACTTCGCCGCCGACCGTGACCCACCGCGCGCGAGCAACCACGCCATGCCAGCGTCGCTGTCGGTTCCGCCACCCGCCAGTAGCACGCCACCGGTCGGAGTGGTGGTGACGTCGGTGGTGCTTCCCGACACGTAGAAGCGGTAGCCGGTAGTGACCTTCGTACCCGCGGTGGCTGGAACGGCTAGGGCCAGGACACAGCTCGCAGCGAGCAGGACGGTTGCGATGAGGCGTCGGCGCATCGACACAGTGTGCCAGACCCCCACGTTCAGCGCTTCGACCAAAGCCCGGGCAGACCCAGTTTCCAGCTGAAGAGCGCGAGCAGTGCGTTGACTCGACGGTGCGCCGGACGACGGATGACCACGCTATGCGGCGGGTTACGTGAAGCAGCCGCCCTCAGCGGCCAGCCCCAGACCGAACCGTACCTTCGAAGCGGCTTGACTTGGCTCGGTGAAGCCCTCAGCGTCGCTCCAGGCTTGAGCATCCACCACTGACTTGTAGATCGACGCATCGTCGTTCAACTCTGTGACGACGGTACTCACCGCTTCACTGACGTTTGCGGGCCACTGGAAACCTGGGTCGCCCAAGATCTCTGCACTAGTGCGAGTCACTCGGTAAGCAGCCTCCGCGGCCGCCTTGGTCGCCTGGGAGGGCCGGTCAGAGGGCGACTTAGTGGAGTCGTTGTCGTCGTAGGCCTTGTCATACGCATCGTTGGTGTCGTTCGACGGGCAGATAGCTTCGAAATACCTCGCGCCTGCCTCTGCCTTGGTCAGGATCACAGGGCCGGTAGGAGACGACGTAGCAGTTGGGGTCGCAACGTCGCTGGGCGTCGCAGCCGCAGTAGTCGCGGTGGAAGTAGCCGCGGGTTGAGACTGGACGCTCGACTGCGAGGACGACGGTGTGTCAGTGCCTGATGAGCAACCCGACGCGAGAAAGACTACGGCGCTCAATGCCACCGCTGAATGAACGAACTTCATGGCTCTCCCAATGAATCGGGTACCGACACTCGACTCCCCGTCTGCACCATCGTATTGCTGCCAACGGAGGCGTGAACCAAAGTCTGGACACACCCCCCCCTATGTTGGCAGCTTCCAGTCGAGGTCGACAAAGCGCTCGAAGGCGCGATCAAACGACCACCACGATGCACCCATATCGATTGCACACGCGGCCAAATAGACATCGGTGATGTCGGGGCCAACGGGCCTGTGCCGCGTGAACAACTGCTCAAACACAGTGATGTGCGAAGAAGCTGGCTGCGTGATGGCCACGTGTGGATAGGCGGTCACCGAATGAAGAAACCCGAGTGCGTCGTCGGACGTGAGTGGTCGCTCGAGGATTCGGCGATCGGTGGCGATTCTCAGAAATCCCAGAGCCACCATCGGAAGAATTACCACCCGCTCAGGGTTGGCGACGAGCGTTGTGAGAAGTCGACTCGCTGCATCGTGATGTTGGGAAGACGAGTTGACCGCGTACAGCAGAACGTTGACGTCAACGGACTGCATCACTACCGCGTTCGTCTAGGTCGGCAGGCACAAGTAACGGGTCGAGCAGAGCTGAGGTGTCACTTGCATCGACAGGAAGCAGGAATTCTCCGCACTCGAACACTGGGAGTGCGCCCGGAGTAGCGACAGGCGCCGACTTCTCCAGCAGCAAGGCTCGCAGCGCTTCCTCCATGACCGATCCCACGCTCAGGCCAGAAAGAGCAGCATGCGCCTTGACCCGACGGTAAAGCGCGTCGTCGATAGTGACAGTTGTGCGCATGGAACAAGGCTAGCATCTTGATGCGCATCAAGATGCTAGCCACGAACTCCCAGCGAGTCGATGCCGGCCGGGGTTGTTAGAGGCGTCGGACTGCGCGGAAAGCTGTCGCCCAGTAGCCGGTTCCTGTGAGCACCGATGCACCGCCGACATCCCCCAACGTCGGGCCGTCGGCCGTCTGCCGGCTCGAGAT
>CALQEM020000280.1:0-4315 GCA_943329595.2 Bifidobacterium breve | reverse complement strand
TGGTACTTCAAGGGTGTGCCCAGTCGTTTGGGCTACCTGCTCGACCTCGCGCCGAAGGACCTCGAGAAGGTCATCTACTTCGCCGCGTACATGATCACCGGAGTTGAGACCGAGGCCCGCCATCGCGACCTGCCCTCACTCGAGGCCCGCCTCGGTGAGGAGCGCGGCAAGATCGGAGCCCGTCGCGACGCCGATATCGAGGCGCGCGCGCAGAAGCTTGAGGCAGACATCGCCGAGCTCGAGGGCGAGGGTGCCAAGAGCGACGTGCGCCGCAAGGTGCGCGAGTCGGCCGAGCGCGAGATGGCCCAGGTGCGCAAGCGCGCCGACGCCGAGATCGACCGCCTCGGGCGCGTGTTCGACCGGTTCAAGTCGCTCAAGGTCCAGGACCTCGAGGGCGACGAGATGCTCTACCGCGAGATGCGCGACCGCTACGGCGACTACTTCGAGGGAAGCATGGGCGCCGCGGCGATTCAGCGTCGCCTCGAGACCTTCGACCTCGAGGCCGAGTCGATCAAGCTGCGCGAGATCGTGGCCACGGGCAAGGGTCAGAAGAAGACGCGTGCGCTCAAGCGCCTCAAGGTTGTCAGCGCCTTCCTCACGACCACCAACTCGCCCATGGGCATGGTGCTCGACTGCGTCCCGGTTATCCCGCCCGACCTGCGCCCCATGGTGCAGCTCGACGGTGGCCGCTTCGCCACCTCCGACCTCAACGATCTGTACCGCCGGGTCATCAACCGCAACAACCGGCTCAAGCGCCTGCTCGATCTCGGCGCTCCCGAGATCATCGTCAACAACGAGAAGCGGATGCTGCAGGAGGCCGTCGACGCACTGTTCGACAACGGCCGTCGCGGCCGTCCTGTCACCGGACCGGGCAACCGGCCGCTGAAGTCTCTGTCCGACATGCTCAAGGGCAAGCAGGGCCGGTTCCGCCAGAACCTGCTCGGCAAGCGCGTCGATTACTCGGGCCGCTCGGTCATCGTGGTCGGACCGCAGCTCAAGCTGCACCAGTGCGGACTTCCCAAGCAGATGGCCCTCGAGCTCTTCAAGCCCTTCGTCATGAAGCGGCTCGTTGACCTCAGCCACGCGCAAAACATCAAGAGTGCCAAGCGCATGGTCGAGCGTTCGCGCCCGGTCGTGTGGGACGTGCTCGAGGAGGTCATCGGGGAGCACCCGGTGATGCTCAACCGTGCGCCCACGCTGCACCGTCTGGGCATTCAGGCCTTCGAGCCGCTGCTCATCGAGGGCAAGGCCATTCAGATTCACCCGCTGGTGTGTACCGCGTTCAACGCTGACTTCGACGGTGACCAGATGGCCGTTCACCTCCCGCTTTCGGCGGAGGCCCAGGCTGAGGCCCGCATCCTGATGCTGTCCTCGAACAACATCCTCAAGCCGTCCGACGGCAAGCCCGTCACCATGCCCACGCAGGACATGGTGCTCGGCATCTACCACCTCACCGGCCACGATGTGGGGGCCGATGGCGAGGGCCGTGCCTTCAGCACGGTGTCCGAGGCGCTCATGGCCTACGACACCCGCCAGATCTCGCTGCGTGCCATGGTGCGCATCCGTCTGTCGGCCGTCACCCCGCCCGCCGGGTGGGAGGCTCCCGAGAACTGGCAGCCCGGAGACCCGTTCCTGCTCGAGACCACCCTCGGTCGCGCCCTCTTCAACGAGGCGCTCCCCGAGAACTACCCCTTCGCCAACCACGTGGTGGGCAAGAAGGCGCTCGGCGAAATCGTTAATGACCTCTCCGAGCGTGCCCCCAAGGTGGTCGTCGCCGCCACCCTCGACGCGCTGAAGGAGCTCGGCTTCCGCTGGGCCACCCGATCGGGCGTCACCGTCTCCATCGAGGACGTCGTCGTCCCGCCGGAGAAGGATGCCCTGCTCAAGGCGGCCGAAGACAAGGCCGACAAGGTGCAGAGCAACTACGAGCGCGGACTCGTGTCTGACTCGGAGCGTCGTCAGGAGCTCATCGAGATCTGGACCCGCGCCACCGACGACATCGCCAAGGCGATGGAGCGCAACTTCAGCCGAGACAACCCCATCTTCCAGATGGCCGACTCCGGCGCCCGCGGAAACCTCATGCAGATCCGGCAGCTCGCCGGTATGCGCGGACTGGTTTCGAACCCGAAGGGCGAGATCATTCCCCGCCCGATCAAGTCGAACTTCCGCGAGGGTCTGTCGGTGCTCGAGTACTTCATCTCGACCCACGGTGCCCGCAAGGGTCTGGCTGACACCGCCCTGCGCACAGCCGACTCCGGGTACCTCACCCGGCGCCTGGTCGATGTCGCTCAGGACGTCATCATCCGCGAGGAGGACTGCGAGACCGACCGTGGCCTCATGGAGGTCATCGGAGTTGCCGGAGCCGACGGCACGCTGCGCCGCCACGACGACGTCGAGACGTCGGCCGCGGCACGAGTTCTGTCCGACGACGTGCGGGTCGGGGGAGAGATCGTCGGCCGTGCCGGCGACCTCGTGAGCATCGCCCTCATCGACGCCCTCGTCGCAGGGGGAGTCACCGAAGTGAAGATCCGCTCGGTGCTCACCTGCGAGAGCAAGGTCGGCACCTGCGCCATGTGCTACGGGCGCTCGATGGCCACGGGCAAGATCGTCGACGTCGGCGAGGCTGTTGGCATCATTGCGGCCCAGTCGATCGGTGAGCCCGGAACTCAGCTCACCATGCGTACCTTCCACACCGGCGGTATGGCGGGTGACGACATCACCCACGGCCTCCCGCGCGTGGTCGAGCTGTTTGAGGCGCGCACCCCTAAGGGTGTGGCCCCCATCAGCCAGAGTGCCGGTCGGGTGCGCATCGACGATTCGGAGAAGGTCCGCAAGATCATCGTGGTCCCCGACGACGGAACCGAGGAGCAGGCCTACCCGGTCTCCAAGCGCTCGCGGCTCCTGGTGGAGGATGGCCAGCAGGTTGAGGTGGGTGCCAAGCTCATCGTCGGCGCCGTCGACCCCAAGGAGATTCTCCGCATCCTCGGTCAGCGTGCCTCGCAGGTGCACCTCGTCGACGAGGTGCAGGACGTGTACCGCTCGCAGGGTGTGTCGATTCACAATAAGCACATCGAGGTGATCGTGCGCCAGATGCTCAAGCGCATCACCATCATCGAGAGTGGCGACGCCGAGTTCCTGCCGGGCGAGTTGGTGGCACGCGGCAACTTCGAGATCGAGAACCGCCGCGTGGTTGCCGAGGGTGGCACTCCGGCGTCGGGTCGTCCCGAGCTCATGGGTATCACCAAGGCGTCGCTCGCGACCGAGTCGTGGCTGTCGGCGGCCTCCTTCCAGGAGACCACCCGCGTGCTCACCGACGCCGCGATTCACGCCAAGAGCGACCCACTGCTCGGCCTCAAGGAAAACGTCATCCTGGGCAAGCTCATCCCGGCCGGCACGGGTCTTCCCCGCTACCGCAACATCCGGGTCGAGCCCACCGAGGAGGCCAAGGCAGCGATGTACGCGTCACTGTCGAGCTACGAGGACCTCGACTACTCGGGCTTCGGCCAGGGGTCGGGAGAGGCCGTGGCGCTCGAGGAGTTCGACATCGGCGGCTTCCGCTAGGAATCACCGGCATCATCAGGTCCATCGGGAGGGGAGTCGGGAAACCGGCTCCCCTTCTGTGCTGCACGGGTGCAGAGTGTGTCAGCCCGCGGGGAGGCCCGAGCGAGGCTGCCGGGGCTTGCCGGGCCAAGCCGGAGTGTGGGCCGCGTGGCGACTACTCACGGCCTCCGTGGGGCCCCTTTCGGGCCTCTCGTGGGCCAGATTCGGGCCAGATTCGGGCCAGATTCGGGCCAGATTCGGGCCGAATGGTGGTGAGATCGACGCGTGAACCGGGGTGACTGGGGTGCTCAGGCTGTGTTCGGTACTGCGGCCCTGGCAGGTGCGCGCGGGTGAGCGTGTGGGAGGGAAGGGTGGCTCGTGTACACCCCTCCGAATCCGAACGGGACCCCGTTTTGACTCTTCGACCGGAAGACGAGTAACGTAGGCCCCCGTGCCCGATGTGTTGGGCACGACCGACGTGCGCTTCTTCCCCTCAAGGTGCGCACCACGCGCTTAGGCGCTCGGATCCCATCCCTGATCAGGATGTCGCGTGAGTGTCTTGCGCGCGACACTCCCGACCGCGTGGGTCGGGAGGAACGGCACGATCGCCCGGCCTGCTTCACCGTCATGAACCGCGCTCGACCTCACGAAAGAGGCAACGTTGCCCACGATTCAGCAGTTGGTCCGCAAGGGTCGACAGGACAAGGTGGCGAAGAACACCACGCCCGCGCTCAAGGGAAGCCCTCAGCGCCGCGGGGTGTGCACACGCGTGTAC
>CALQEM020000279.1:0-4317 GCA_943329595.2 Bifidobacterium breve | reverse complement strand
GTGTGGTGGTGGGTGTCGTTGTGGTGGTGGGCTTGGGCTTAGGGGTGGTGGTGGGTGACGGCACCGGCGGAGCGGGGAGCGCTGGGCCGGACGGCGATGGCGCAGGGGCCGCGCTAGCCTTCTTCACTGCGGGCGCTTTCACACCAGCCTTCTTCACTGCGGGCGCCTTCGGGCCCGCCTTCTTCGGAGCGACCGCCTTCTTCGGAGCAGGCGCTGGGGCGGCGGTGGGCGCGGTGGCGTCTGTAGCCGCGAGTGACCCGAGGCTGCCCAGTGCCGCGAGTGACGCATCGTCGGCAGCGGCGGGGCGCGGCGTGTACGACAGCGCGGCCGCGAGTCCGGCGACGGTTCCTGCGGTGACGATCAGTGCCCGCTTCATGGCAGTCTCCTCATAGCGCGAACGATTCATGGTGAAGGTGCCACTCCGCGACCCCGGCGTCGCGCGCTGCCCTCAGCACCGCGTCGGTGAAGGCCTCGGGACCGCACACGTACACGTCGCTATGGGCGAGGTGGGGGGCCAGTCCGCTGAGGTACTCGGCCGTCAACGGGTGGTCGTCGCGACTCCCAGCGAGATACCACACGCGCCAACCCGAGCGTGCTGCCAGTTCTTCGAGTTCGCGGCGTAGCGGCACGGAGTCGACGCCGTTGGCCCGTACGAGCACGGTGACGTCAGTGGTCGAGTTGAGGTCGTCGAGCATTGCTCGTATCGGGGTGATGCCCACCCCTGCAGCGATGGCGACCACACGATCGCTGTGGCGGCGCTCGGCGGTGAAGACCCCGTAGGGGCCTTCGGCGATCACGCGTGTGCCACGGTGCAGCGACGTGGCAAGGGCGTGCGACTGGTCGCCGAGGTCCTTCACCGTAATGCGCAGCCACTCATTCGTCGGCCCTGCAGACAGCGAGTACGGGTGCGCCTGCCACCACCAGGTGCGCGTGAGAAAGCGCCACTGGAAGAACTGGCCGCCACGGGCGTTGATGCGCTCGAGGTTGCGCCCGGTGAGGTAGATGCTGACCATGTCGTGTCCCTCGGGCACAACCTGCCACACGCGGAGATCGTGCCGCAGCGAGCTGACCACCGGAATGGCAAACCGGCTCACGAGAATGGTGCCGAACACCGCGACGTAGAGCGCGACCCAGCCGATGCGGATCAGCGGGTGCTGCGTCAGCACGGTTCCACCCTCGATCTGATGGCCGAAGGCCAGCACCACGGCGAGGTAGAAGTACAGGTGCGACGCCCACCATGTCTCGTACTTCATTCGACTGCGCACCCCGCGGTACGAGGCGAGGCCCAGCAGCATCATGAGGCCGAAGGCAACGGCCGCCGGCATCATCCACGGGTAGGTGGTAACCAGTCGAACGATCTCGGCACCGACATTCACCTGAGCTGCCTGGGCGAACCCCCAGCCGGTGAGCGCGACGTGTACGAAAATCAGGGCCAGAGCGAGGGGAGCCACCGTGCGGTGCCACACCACCATGCGGTCGTGCCCCATCTCGCGCTCGAGCCACGGAACCCGCGAAATGAAGAGCAGGAGCACCAGGCATAGGTAGGTGCCGACCATCGCGGCCACGGTGCCCAGCGAGGTGGCTGTGCCGCCGGGGGTTCCCCACATCGACGACGTGGTGATGATCGAGCTTCCAGCGATTACGCCGAGCCCTACCGCCACGACCCCGGTGGTGAGGTCAGCGCGTCGTGTGGTGAGGCGAGGCCCACGGCGGTGTGTTCCAGTCGAGCGCGCCATGCGTGCCCACCTCCCTTGGTGACGGCGCCACAGCGGCGCCCACTGAGGTCAACAATCGACCACCATTGAGGGGGAGTTAAACGAATCAACTCTCTTGAGCCGATCCTTTACCCGCACTTGGTGTGATCGAGGAACCACCTTCACCAGGCGGGTGACGTGAGGGTGTCAGCGGTCCTCAGAGGTCGCCGAGCGAGCGTCGAATCTTGGCCGTGATGTCGGGGTCGAGCCCGGCCTCGTCGGCGTCGAGTTCCTCGTCGGAGATCAGGTGCATGGCCTGCTCCTCGATCGACAGGTCGGTGAGGTCGCGACTGTCGTTAGCGAGGTAGTCGTGGTCGTCGTGACTGCCCATGCCGTGGTCGTCCTCGACCAGGTGACCGACGCGGGAATCATCCGGGTGGCCAAAAGTCTCCGCGGGCCCGTCGGTGCCCAGCTCGCGGGAGATCTCCGCGAAGAGTTCGGCAACCACCTCCTGGGCCGGGTCGTCGTTCCAGGACTGTCCGGTGGTGCGGTGTCGGCTCATGACAGGGTCCTCCCTGATCGAATCGCCAGCCTCCCTGATCGAGCGGCTGGCCGATCTACTGTGCGCGATTGTCCGCGCTCACTCCATCGTCGACCTGTGTCGTGCCGGCGACGAGAGGCGATGGTCCTGTGGGGCAGACACCACGTTCCAGGGCCCGTTGATCGACTCGCACGGAACGAAATCTGGTACCCCGGCTTGCACTCTCGACCCGAGAGTGCCAAGAATGGAGTTAGCACTCGGGGCAGGAGAGTGACAACCAGTCGCTTCATGTCCCGGTGAGCCAATCTCGAGGTTGGGGCGAGGTCGGGTCGGTGTCCGGCAAGGAGGGCATCGGTTCGTACCGTCCGTCGCGGGCGCCCCCACGTCGATTCACCCGATATGGGAGGACCATCTCACCGATGTCCAAGATCATTGCGTTCAACGAGGAAGCCCGACGCGGCCTCGAGCGAGGGATGAACATCCTCGCCGACGCCGTCAAGGTCACGCTCGGCCCCAAGGGCCGCAACGTCGTCCTCGAGAAGAAGTGGGGAGCCCCCACGATTACCAACGACGGCGTCTCCATCGCCAAGGAGATCGAGCTCGAGGACCCGTACGAGAAGATCGGGGCCGAGCTCGTCAAGGAGGTCGCCAAGAAGACCGACGACGTGGCCGGTGACGGAACCACCACCGCCACCGTGCTCGCCCAGGCGCTCGTGCGCGAGGGTCTGCGCAACGTCGCCGCCGGCGCCAACCCGATGTCGCTCAAGAAGGGCATTGAAAAGGCCGTCGCGGCCGTCAGTGCCGAGCTCATTGAGATGGCCCAGGAGGTCACCACCAAGGAGCAGATCGCGGCCACCGCGAGCATCTCCGCGGCTGACACCCAGATCGGCGAGATGATCGCCGAGGCCATGGACAAGGTCGGCAAGGAAGGCGTCATCACCGTTGAGGAGAGCAACACCTTCGGACTCGAGCTTGAGCTCACCGAGGGTATGCGCTTCGACAAGGGTTATGTCTCCGGCTACTTCGTGACCGACCCCGAGCGTATGGAGGCCGTCCTCGACGAGCCCTACATCCTCATCGCCAACTCGAAGATCTCAGCGGTCAAAGACCTGCTTCCGATCCTCGAAAAGGTCATGCAGGCGGGCAAGCCGCTGATCATCATTGCCGAGGATGTCGACGGCGAAGCGCTGTCAACCCTCGTGGTGAACAAGATCCGCGGCACCTTCCGCTCGGTGGCCGTCAAGGCCCCCGGCTTTGGCGACCGTCGCAAGGCCATGCTGCAGGACATCGCCATCCTCACCGGTGGCCAGGTCATCAGCGAGGAAGTCGGCCTCAAGCTCGACAGCACGGGTATCGAGCTGCTGGGCAAGGCGCGCAAGGTGGTCATTACCAAGGACGAGACCACCATTGTTGAGGGTGCTGGTGATGCGGAGCAGATCCAGGGCCGGGTCAACCAGATCCGCAGCGAGATCGAGAAGAGCGACTCCGACTACGACCGCGAGAAGCTGCAGGAGCGCCTGGCCAAGCTGGCCGGCGGTGTTGCGGTCATCAAGGCCGGCGCGGCCACTGAGGTCGAGCTCAAGGAGCGCAAGCACCGCATCGAGGATGCTGTTCGCAACGCGAAGGCTGCTGTCGAGGAAGGCATCGTCGCCGGAGGTGGCGTGGCCCTGCTGCAGGCATCGGTCAAGGCATTCGAGAAGCTCGGCGACTCGCTCGTGGGCGATGAGGCCACCGGTGCCAACATCGTGCGCGTCGCGGTGGAGGCTCCGCTCAAGCAGATCGCCATCAACGCCGGACTCGAGGGTGGAGTCGTGGCCGAGAAGGTGCGCAACATTGAGCCCGGTTGGGGTCTCGATGCGAGCACCGGCGAGTACGTCGACATGATCAAGGCGGGCATCATCGATCCCGCCAAGGTCACCAAGTCGGCGCTGCAGAACGCGGCATCGATCGCAGGACTGTTCCTGACGACCGAGGCCGTCATCGCCGACAAGCCTGAGAAGGCTGGAGCGCCGGCAATGCCCGGCGGCGGGGACATGGACTTCTAGTCCGCTCCCACGCTCGGCACGCAGTCACGGGAGAAGG
>CALQEM020000278.1:0-4320 GCA_943329595.2 Bifidobacterium breve | reverse complement strand
AGAGCTGGCTCGGCCCTGCCGGGCAGATCCTGCACTCGATGGAGTTCTACGAGACCGACAAGTCCCGTGGCTTCGTGCGCGGCGCCAAGTGGAACCTGATGCCAAGCGGTGGGCCTCTCGGCATGCGGTCGGGCTATGGCGGCCGGCCAGTTGACGAGTCGTTCGGCGTGAACTTCCACAAGAACGTCAAGCGAGTGCTGGGACGTTCGTTCGAGTGGGGGGTCATCGCTGAGGACCTTCCGGACGAGAGCAATCGCGTGATTCTTGACCCCGAGCTCACCGACTCCGATGGCATCCCGGCTCCGAAGCTGCTGTACAAGAGCTCGGAGAACACCGAGAAGCTCATCAAGTGGCACGTGGCGCGCGCGGTGGAGGCCCACGAGGCTGCCGGTGCTACTTCGATCGAAACCACCGAGCTGATGCGCGACTGCGGTTGGCACCTGCTGGGCACGACCAAGATGGGTAATGACCCGCAGACGTCGGTTGTCAACGAGTGGGGAGCCGCTCACGACTGCCCCAACCTGGTCATCATCGATGGCAGCGTGTTCACCACCTCGTCGGGCATGAACCCCACGGCGACGATCATGGCGAACGCCCTGCGCTCGATCAGGCACCTGGTCGAGAACCGCGCAACCCAGCCCATGTCGGGCGAGTAGAGGAATGGAGACCAGCATGCTCACAGACGACCAGCGTTCCGTGTACTCGCGGCTTGCCGATGTTCTCATCCCCAGCGCCGAGGGCATGCCCTCGGCCAGCGAGGCTGACGTTCCCACGAAGTGGATCAACGATGCCTTGGGCTATCGGCCCGATCTGGTGCCCGCATTCATGCGAGCGCTCGAACTCGGAACCGACGACGATGCTGAGGCGGCGGTGCTGCACATCAATGCCAGCGATTCGGTGGCATTTGATGCGCTCGGTGTTCTCACCTCGGGTTCGTACTTTCTCAACCCCACGGTCAAGGAGTTGATCGGCTACCCCGGTCAGGTTCCGTCCCCGGCGTACGACGACACGGAGACCTACATCGACATGCTCGCCGCCGTGGTCGAGCGGGGACCCATTTTCCGGCCGACTGTTCGCTAGTCACTGCACCACGCCACGACCACCGCCTGCCCGACAGCGTCAGGCAGGCGGTGGTCGGGCGGTACGACGTGTGCACTGCACGATGTGCACGCGATACCCCACACCACTCGGGTGGGCCGCGCACATTGTGAAGGGAGCCAGACCGTGAGCGAGCATGCCGACGTCGCGATTGTCGGTGGTGGCATCGTGGGACTGGCCCTTGCAGACGCCTGGCTGGCGCGCAACCCCAAGGACCGCGTGCTGGTCTTCGACAAGGAGGCCGAAGTCGCACTGCACGCGTCGGGGCGCAACAGCGGCGTTCTCCACGCGGGCTTCTACTACGCGCCCGACTCGCTCAAGGCGCAACTAACCCGCTCGGGCAACACGATGCTGCGTGAGTTTTGCGCCGAGCGTGGGGTGCCTGTGCTCGAGTCGGGCAAGGTCGTGGTGACCCAGTCATTTGACGAGATCCCCATCCTTGAGAGTCTGTATGAGCGGGGGAAGGCCAACGGCTGCACCCTCGAGGTGGTCGACGAGAAGCAACTCCACGAGCTCGAGCCCCTCGCGCAGACCCATGGCAAGGCCCTGTGGTCGCCACTGACGGCGGTGGCTTCTCCCGCGGGTGTTACGCAAGCGCTGGCGGCTCGCGTGGTCGATCGAGGCGGCATCGTTCGGCTCGGTGCCACCGTCACTGCGGCGGGTCCCGGGTGGGTCGAGGTGGGCGGCACCGAGCGCATCTCGGTGGGGCACATGATCAACGCGGCAGGCCTCTACGCCGACCGCGTGGCGCAGTGGTTCGGGGTGGGCCTCGACTACCGGATGCTGCCGTTTAAGGGCCTCTACTGGTACGGCAACTGGCCCCAGGGCAAGCTGAAGCGGCAGGTGTACCCGGTGCCCGACCCGCGCAACCCGTTCCTCGGTGTGCACCTCACCGTCACGGTCGACGGCCTTGCGAAGATCGGTCCCACGGCAATTCCTGCCCTGTGGCGCGAGGACTATGGCAACCTCTCGGACCTCGACCCGCGCGAGATGGCCGAGATTATCGGGCTGTACCCGCGCCTCATGACCAGCAAGCACCACAATTTTGCGGGGCTGCTGCGCACCGAGTTTCCGAAGTACGTGCGCAGTCACCTCATCAAGCAGGCGCGCGGTCTGGTGCCGTCGGTCGACCCCAAGGACTTCACCCGCAAGGGCAAGCCCGGGGTGCGCGCCCAGCTCTTCCACGTGCCCACCCGCAAGCTCGAGATGGACTTCGTGGTTGAGCCCGGGGAGAAGTCGACCCACATGCTCAACGCGGTGTCTCCGGCCTGGACCAGTTCGTTGGCGGTGGGCGAGTACGTTGTCGACCGCATTCACTCCGATGGCCTGCGCGAGCCGGTGAAGGGTTGAGTCGAATGGTCCGTCCGCCCAACAGAAGGGTCACCCATGTCCGTCCATGACCTCGTGTCGCTGCTGTCGTCCGCGAGAACCTTCGACCTCGAGCATGACCGTTTCACCGGGGCAGCGATCTACCCCGGTCACTGGCCCGGCTTCGTGTACACGCTGCACCGCCACCACGAGGTGGTGGAGGGGCAGCACCGCACCAGTGCCTCGGGCACGATCATGATGGCCGAGCACTCGGGCACCCACATCGACGCGCTCTGCCACCAGGCCGTCGACATGGAGATGTTCGGTGGAATCCGCGTGACGCCCAGCGTTCAAACCCCCCGCGGGTTCACCGACCTCGGGGTGGAGACGATCGCACCGATCATGCGTCGCGGTGTGCTGCTCGACGTGGCTCGCGCCAAGGGCATCGACTTTCTCGACTCGGGCTACCTCGTCACGGCCGACGACCTCGAGGCCGCGGTCGACGCACAGGGTGTCGTCATCGAGGAGGGCGACTGCATCCTGGTTCGCACCGGCTGGGGTCAGAACTTCGCCGATGCCGAGAGCTACCTGCAGGCCTCCGGAGTGAGCGCCGGCGGGGCGCAGTGGCTTGCCGACCACCGGCCGTTCCTGTGCGGTGCCGACAACGTCGCGTTCGATTTTCCCGACAACGTCGACATTGAGATCGGGCTCCTCCCGTCGCACACCATTCTCATCGTGCGCAACGGCATCCACATCGTCGAGAACCTCAACCTTGAGGAACTCGCGGCGGCTTCGACTAGCGATTTCCTGTTCGTGTGCATTCCCCTGAAATTCCACGGAGTCACGGGTTCACCCGTGCGTCCTGTGGCGATCACCACCCATTGATGCCCAACCCTAGGAAGGAAACACCATGAGCAACGTGACTCTCGCGATGGCAGACAAGGCCATCGCCGCAGCAATCGCCAAGGCCATCGAAATCGGCTCGCCCTCGTCGATCTCGGTGATCGACTCCGGACGCGAGCTTGTTGGCTTCGCCCGTATGGACGGCGCCCTGCTTGCCAGCGTGCAGATTTCGCAGGCCAAGGCCTACACGGCCCGGTCGCTGAACGCGGCAACGCAGGACTGGGGAGCATTCGTGCAGCCCGGCGCCCCCCTCTTCGGACTCGACGTGGCTCACCTCGCCGTAGGCAAGCCGCTGATCACCTTCGGCGGCGGAGTTCCCATCACGGTCAACGGTGAGGTCATCGGCGCCGTGGGCGTTGCTGGCGGATACCCCGACCAGGACCACGAGATCGCGTCGGCGGGCGCGGCGGCGCTGGAGGGCTGATCGGTGGCCGACTTCCGTCAACTGGTCGGCAAGCGCGTCGTCATGACGGGTGGTGCCGGCTACATCGGTCGTGCCTCGGCCATCCTGATGGCGCAGCACGGGGCCAGTGTCGTCATCGGCGACCTTGACATTGAGGGTGCGAACGAGACGGTCGAGCTCATCACGGCAGAGGGCGGCACGGCACTCGCCGTGCAAACCGATGTTCAGAGCGAGACCGAAATCGCCGCACTCGTCGAGTCGGCGGCCGACTTCCTGGGCGGTATCGACGTTGGCTTCTTCAACGCCGGTATTCAGCGCTCCGGTGCAGTTGAGGGCTTCTCGGCCGACGAGTGGGACCTCATGTTTGCCATCAACCCCCGCCACGTGTTCCTGATGTCTAAGTACACGGTGCCGCACCTGCGGGCCGCCGGTGGCGGCGCGCTGGTGCTCACGTCGTCGATCGCTGGCGTCAAGGGCGGACCTGGCATGACCGCCTACTCGGCATCGAAGGGGGCCATCGTCGGATTCGGTCGCTCACTCTCTACCGAGCTTGCCCGCGATGGAATCAGGGTCAACGTCCTGTGCCCGGGCTGGGTCGACACTCCGTT
>CALQEM020000277.1:0-4324 GCA_943329595.2 Bifidobacterium breve | reverse complement strand
GTCACCGGTCACACCCAGGAGACCGTCAAGGTGCTGACGGTCACCGACGCCTCGGCCTACGCCGCGCCGTCGACCGCAGCCGTGAACTACAACCTCATCGCGCTCGACACGGCCTACTCCAACGGCAACGGCGGACTCATCAAGTACGCACACTCGAAGAACGCCGGCGTGCTCGGTGCCTTCGTCGCCAACGGCGACAAGGTGCTGGCCTCGTACAACTCGGTGGGTACCTCCTTCCAGAGCAGGGCGAACGCCAACTGCCAGTTCATCGCCAACAACGCAGGCAGCGGCACCCAGTTCTCGGGCACGACCCAGAACGGCACCACGTACACCGCTGACGGTGGCAGCGTGTCGGGCACCACCAACGTCGCGTCATCGACCTATGTCAACGGTGGTCGGGCCAACGGCTCGGGCTCAGGTGCCAAGGCCGTGGGCTCGTCGCTGCTGAACACCAATGCTGCGTGGGGCTGCGTCGACGTCGCTCGCGCGTCATCGACCCAGACCGGCATCACCGACGTCACCACCGCCGGCACCAAGATGGTGAACATCCCGTTCGCCCTCGACGGCATCGGCTTCGCGGTGACCACCACCAGCAACTTCCTGCGCAAGTACAGCCCCGAGGCGCTCAAGGCCATCTACGCCTGCGACGCGGCCTACGGCATGATCGACGCCGCCCAGGACATCACCAAGGCGCCGGCGCTGCCGAGCCCCAACCCCAACGCCTACAGCTGGACCCCCGGCAGTGCCTCGGGAGTCACCACGGTGCAGGCCTACGCCAAGAAGTACGACCTGCGCTATGCGGCGCTTCCGCAGGCCGGCAGCGGCACCCGTGAGTTCGTCATCGTCGCCCTGGGCATCAGCGCGACCAAGACCGACTCGCTCGCCACCATCGGCAAGAAGTGCCTCACCGACACCACGCCCACCGGTGGCGTGCTCGAGGAGCACGACCTGCGCACGCTCGACGACTACGGCATCGGCCTCACGTCGATCGCCCAGTCGATCACCCAGCGCGAGCAGGCGGTGAGCGGCGTGAGCGACAAGCAGGGCCGCACGGTGCTGGTCGCGCTTGACACGACCGGAAGCACCAGCGGTACGACGGTTCGCTCGTCGGGCGACCGCAAGATCTGGTACCCGACCACGATGACCTCCAAGGTCGGCGGCGCGAGCGGCACGACCAACGGTGCGGTCGTGCTCTGGCGCAACGTGTACAACACGGTGCCGGCCTTCCGCCTCGGCGACCCGAACATCCAGAAGATGTTCGTCGGCACCACGTCGGACATCTGCGTCGACGCGGCCGGAACGCTCGCCAACTACGGCTTCTCGCCGATGCCCACTGGTGAGTGCGGCATCGCCGGCGCCGTCGGCTAGTCGTTCGTCCTGCTCGACCTGAGTTACCACTCGTGCACATCAAATCTGAGGAAAGAGAGTTCATTGTGAGCAGCACGTTGCTTCGACGCTCAGCGTCAAGCCTCGTCGTGGCTGCGCTCGTCGCCGCTGGGGTGGGCCTTGTGTCCACCCCAGCGGGGGCCGCGACAGTCGGCACCCTGACGGTGTCACCCGCGACAGGCTCCGGATTGAGCATCACCACCTTCACGTCAGCAGCCCAGTGCACCGCGGGCAACACGCTCGTGCTCAAGGTGTACGGCGGACCTGTGTCTGGTGCCGGATCTATTGCGGCCCCCGGCGTCAACCTCAACGGCAACACCACCGCCAGCAACTACAACAGCGGCAGCGGCATGGTGATCCAGGCCAGCCAGACCTGGTCAGACTTCGCCAGCGTCAACTCCGTCAGCACGCTGACGGGCACCTACTCGGTGTCGGCTAACTGCTCCAGCGGCGACAGCTACGTGGGGCAGATCCGCTTCACGGCCGGCGCCACGGTGGCCGACGCCACCTACGTGGGCGTGGTCCCGACCACCACGGTGGTCAGCTCCATCGCCGACAGCACCTACGGCACCTCGAAGTCGTTCACGGCGACCGTCACTGCGGGGGTCACCTCGGCCAGCCCCAGCGGCACCGTGCAGTTCAAGGACGGCGGCTCGAACATCGGGTCGCCCCAGACCGTGGGCAGCATCTCGGGGGGCGTCGGAACCGCGACGCTCACCGGCCAGAACCTGAGCACCGCCACCCACACCATCACCGCGGTGTACACGCCCGACTCTGCGGCTGACACGGCAGGCGTCGCGACCTCGACGTCGTCTGGCGTGCAGTACGCGGTGAGCCAGCAGGCGCCGTCGCTCGCGGTCACCGCGGGCACCAACCCGGTGCCACAGGGCGGCAGCACTCTGCTTACCGCCACGATCACCGACGGTGGAGCCGGAACCGTCGACTTCGAGTACAAGATCGGTGCTGGCTCGTACCAGTCGCTGGCGACTGGCCGCACGGTCACCGCGGGCGCCGCGACCTACACGTGGAACCCCAGCTTCACACAGACGGCCGGGGCCGACTACACGATCCGAGCGACGTACAGCCCGACAGACACCACCAACTACGCGAGCGCCGTCAACACGCTCACGCCGTTCGAGGTGTCGGCTAAGTCGAGCTACAACAACTCGGAGACCATCCAGGTCGACGTGCCCACGGGGGCTCTCGCGACCACGATGTCGGCGAACACCGTGGTGGTGCTCAACACCCCCACGATCTCGACTGACGGCTCGCACTTCATCGCCACTGGAGTCCTGAACGGCATCAAGGTGCAGGACACCCGCGCAGGCGACTTCGGGTGGGTGGCGAGCGTGGTTGCCACCAACTTCGTCGCCTGCTCGAGCTACTCGTCCTCGGACAAGTGGTTCAACGGCACCGAGTCCGGTGGTGCCACGGTGGGCAACGGAACGGCTCCTGCCTGCACGAGCCCGAACGCCCTGGCTGCGACGTCGGCTGGCTACCAGCAGACGACCATCAACGCCTACAACCTCGGGATCCTGCCGTCGGCGGCGCCTGACACGGCCAACTCCCTGACGCTCAACACCGGCGTCGTGGCCGCTTCAGCGATCCAGGGCGCGAACGTGCTGCCTGGCGCCACGGGATCCGGCCTTGGCGTGTCGCGCACCATCGTGACCGCGACCGGTGGAACTGGCACCGGCAGTGCCACGGGTACCGCCATCATCGGCGGCGCCCTGACGCTCAACGTGCCGACGGTCAACGTCGCCGGCTCGTACGCGTCGACCCTCACCGTGACGGTCCTCTGACCCGATCGGCGGCTTCACGGTCTGGGGGGACGTGCTCGCAGCGTCCCCCCAGACCGAACACCCAGAGCAACCAGAACATCCAGAAGATCCAGAACACCTCAACACCGAGATCCACGAACAGTGAAGGCAGGACAGGCGATGCGTGCATCAGGGGCGATCGGCTTGCGGGTGAGCCCGGTGAGTCGGGTGAGCGCCGTGATGGCGACTGCCGCGTTGCTGGCGGTAGCCTCGCCCTTCGTCGCCGCGGCGCGCGCCGACCAGACCCTTCCGTCGCCGGCCCCCTCGGGCGGCACCACCCTCACCGTGCCCAAGAACGACGTGGTGTTCGCGATCGGCACCGCGACCCGTGGCAAGGGCGACGGCCGCCCCAACCTGACGCTGGAGGTCAAGCCGGGAGCCACCGTCACGGAGAACGTGATCGTGTACAACCTCGGCAGGACCAAGGCCCGTCTGTACATGTACGCCGTCGACGCCCAGACGTCCGAGGACGGCTCGTTCACCATCGACCTTCCCGCCGACGAGCAGACCACGGTGGGCAAGTGGACCTCAATCGACAGCCGGCCCTTCACCCTCGCCGGAGGGAAGTCGCGGGTGTTCCCCGTGACCATCACCGTGCCAGCCGGCACCACCCCGGGCGATGACGTCGGGGCAGTGGTGGTGTCGAGCGTTCCGCGTGTGCCCACCCTCAACGATCCCCAGCAGGCTGTGTCCGTGGCCACCCGAGTGGGGGTTCGAACCCTGGTGCGGGTGGCAGGGCAGGTCACCCCGGGGCTCGAGCTCAGCGGCTTCACCAGCACGTATGAGCCCAACCTGGGCAGCCCCGGCTTCGGAACGCTCACGCTGAACTGGACGGTGACGAACACCGGAAACGTGCGGCTCGGAGCCCGGCGTCACCTCGAGGTGAGCGGCGCGGTGGGGGGTACCGCTGCTTCGCGCGACCTCGCCGACATCGAGCAGGTCCTGCCGGGCGACGCCATCGCCGAGTCGCTCACGCTTGAGGACGTCTTCGCCGGAATCAGGCTGGACTCAGCCCTCACCATGGTCCCGGTGGCCCTCGAGAACGACGTCGCGGCCCCACCGGCGCAGACCGGCGAGTCGAGCGTCGGCGCCGTTCACTGGGTGCTCGTCGCCGTGGT
>CALQEM020000276.1:0-4336 GCA_943329595.2 Bifidobacterium breve | reverse complement strand
GTAGTTCTCGCCGCTGTCGGAGTGGCTCACCGCGCACAGCTCGGGGTGGATCGACGGGCAGTGGTAGCACTCCTGGTAGTTCTCGTTGACGATCTTCCAGTTGGCCTTGATGACGTACTCGTGGCGACCGCGCACCACGAGTCGGCCGATGTCGTAGTTGTCGAGCCGCTCGTCAAGCCCGAGCACGCGCGCGTCGAAGTCTCCGCCCTGGCCCGACGGATCGAGGAACACCCAGCCCTGCCACTCGCGCACCGCGATGGACCGCAGCGGGAACTCCGACTTGTCGAACGACGGCATTTCGCGGTAGCCGGGCGCGCTGAAGAGCTCGCCGTCGAGGCGGTACGACCACGCGTGGTACGGGCACGTGATCGCCCGCGCCTGCGCCGAGCCTCCGCAGGGGAGGAGCTCGTGGTTGCGGTGCCGGCACACGTTGGCAAACGCGCGTAGCGTGCCGTCTTCGCCTCGCACCAGCAGTGCCGAGGTAGCGCCCACCTGCTCGGCCCGCTGCATTCCGGGCTCGGCGATGTCGACGCTGCGCCCGGCGCAGATCCAACCGCTGAAAAAGTTGTCACGCTCCCACGCGAACACCTCGGGCGAGGTATAGGCAGCGACGGGAAGCATGCGGCTCTCACCGAAGGGTCGCAGAGTGGCGGCCAACTCTGCGGGGTCGAGAGGGGCCGCAACGAAAGCATTCTGACTGATCATTCAGTCAGTATAGCCACCACCATGAGAGTGGCGTCTAGGTTCATGCACTAGTGAATCACGGCGTCGACGGCGACAGCGGACATCGTTGACACGATGACGGGGTTGAGCTCCACTAGTCCGAGCCCGCGGTCGACCAGCAGGGTGGCCACGGTGCAGGCAAGCCGCACAAGGGCGTCGACTGCCAGCGGCTCACGACCCCGAGCACCAGTGAGCAGGCCAGCGCCTCGGAGGCTCAGAACCGCGGTGTTCACGATGTCGTGGGTGACCGGAAGGGGCAGCACCACGACGTCGTCGAGGACCTCGGCCCACACCCCGCCGAGTCCGATCACCAGTGACGGCACCACGCCCTCGACGCTCGCCGACACCAGCATCTCAACGCCCGGAGCCGCCATGCGCTCGACGAGCAGAACCGCGTCACCCCATTCAGTCCCCCGTGCGAGCGCGAGCATGCGCGAGGCCGCCGCCTCGACGGCGTCTGCGTCGCGTAGTCCGACCTCCACCGCACCGATTTCGCTCTTGTGCATGAGCCCTGCGGCGGAGAGTTTAAGCGCGACCGGGAAGCCGAGTCGTGTCGCGGCCTCAGCGGCCTCCGATGGCGACTCGACGACGACTGACTCGGGCACCTCAACGCCGCACCCCGCCAGCACTGCCTTGGCCTCGTGCTCGGGAAGCGACCGGGCAGACGCACTCGCTGACGATGCTCGTGTGGCGACTTCCGCGATCTCGCGCAGTCGTGCGCCCTCGGGAACGGGTCGCTGCAGGGCCGTGATGGCCGTAAGCATCGGAGTGAGGCCGCTCACTGCCCCTTCGGGCTCCTGCCCCGGCGTGGTGCACGCCACGATGGGCGCGAGGCCCGCGCGCTCGGCGCCGAGCAGGCCGCCCGCGCGCGTCGCCCGCCACTCCGAAGCATCCTGCTCGGGCATGCCGGGCGGCTCGTCCTGCACGTAGACGAGATGTCCGACCCCCTCGTCGCGCGCCACCACCTCGGTGATCGCCGCGATGGCCTCGGTGTCGGCCCACACCAGGTTGGTGTGGTCGAGGGGGTTCACGGGAGTGGCAGTTACGGGCAGCACAGAGCGCAGGGCGGCGACCGTGCCGGCGCCGAACTCCGCCAGCCGCACCCCGGCATCGTGGGCGATGTCGGCGGCCATCGCCGCGTCACCTCCTGAGCACGTGATCAGCGCGGCGCCCCGGGAGTCGCGACGGCCCGCGGCGAGTGCGCGCGCCGTCTCGATGAGGGCTGCGGGCTCACGAACCACCACTCCGCCCGCCGCCTCGATCAGCGCCGAGTACACGCGGTGGTCGCCGGCAAGCGCAGCGGTGTGGGCCGCGCCCGCCACCGCGCCCGCGGGGCTGCGGCCCGCCTTGAGTACAACCACCCGCACGTCACGATCGGCGCACGTGGCCAGTGCAGCCGCCAGCCGGGCGCCGTCACCGTCGGCCTCGAGATACATCGCGACAACGCGCACGCCGTCGGTGACCGCCAGTTGAGCCAGCACATGGGAGGCGTCGGTGACTGCCGAGTTTCCGACCGACACCACCGTGTGCAGCCCGAGCCCGCCACGATGTGCCAGTGCGATGACACCCACATTTCCGCTCTGGGTGACTAGCGCGATGGGTCCGCACTCGGCGGGCAGGTTCACGGCGTCGCCCCACAGCGCGGCCCGCTGCGCTACCGACACCACACCATTGCCATTGGGGCCGATCACCGGTAGGCCGCCCGCAGCCGCGACAACATCTTGCTGCGCGGCGACGTTGCCCGACTCAGCAAAGTCGGCCGCGTACACGATCGCGCCGCCGCACCCAGCCTCACGCGCCTGAGCCACGTACTGCGCCACCGTGGGCGCGGGCGTCGCAATCACCACCGCATCCACCGCGCCCGCAAGTTCGAGCCTCGGAACGCAGGGGTAGCCAAGAACCTCGGTGCGCGTGGGATGCACTCCAAACACGGTTCCGGTAAACCCCCCACGCCTGAGGTTCATGAGCGTGGCCGCGGCGTACGTGCCGATGCGATCGGTGGCCCCCACCACCACCACCGATCGGGGTGAGAGGAGTCGGTCGAGGCCCACGCCTAGGTGAGCATCTCGTCGACGCCACGCCGCTCGAGCGACCTCGCAATGATGAGCCGCTGCATCTCCGAGGTGCCTTCCCAAATACGGTCGACCCGCAGCTCGCGCCAGAACCGCTCGGCCACGAACGTGCGCATGTAGCCGCGCCCGCCAAAAACCTGCAGCGCGCGGTCGGCGCAGCGGTTGGCGGCCTCCGAGCAGAACAGCTTGGCCATCGACGCCTTGCCGTGCACCAACTTGCCGTCGGCGCCCTCGTCGGCTAGCCGCGCCACGTCGAGCCCCAGCAGGCGACCGGCCGCGGCATCGGCGGCGCTGTCGGCAAGCGGGAAGCTGACGCCCTGGTGGTCGATGAGTCGCGCTCCGCCCTGCTCGCGACCGGCGGCCCACTCGACTGACTCGACCAGCAGGCGCTGCATCGCGCCCGAGCAGCGTGCCGCGATGCCAAGACGCTCCTCGGTGAACCACAGCCGCTGGAGGTGGTCGCCCCTGCCGAGCCCGTCGATGCCGCCGATGATGTCGGCGTCGGTCAGTTCGACATCGGTGAAGCGCATGGTGGGATGGCCGTGGGGGTAGTGATGGGTGAAGGGCGGGTCGTCGACGATCTCGACCCCCGGAGCGTCGGCAGGAACCGCGAAGAGCGTGCCGAGGCGCTGACCATCAACCTCGGCATAGGCCATCACCACGATGACGGCGGCAACTGAGCCGAACGTGACGAACCACTTCTCACCATTCAGCAGCCACCGGTCGCCATCGACGCGTCGAGCCACCGACGTCATGCCCGAGGGGTCGCTGCCCGCATTGGCCTCGGTGACCGCGTAGGCGTCATGCAACTCGCCGCGCAGCGCGGGAAGCAGCCAGCGCTCGACCTGCTCGGGCGAGCCGGCCTTCCAGACGTTGTAGGCGTTGGGCACGTACCACGACAGTGCGTTAGTAGACCGGCCGAACTGCTCCTCAACGAGGAACCACTCGACGTGCGACCAACTGTTGCCCCCGTGCTCGCGCAGGTGCAACCCACCCTGCAGCCCGGCCTCGACCGACCGGTCGCGGATGAGTTGCTGGTTGGCCGGCGACAGTCCGCCCCCGTCGACCTCGGCTGTAACCTCGAACGGGATGAGCACGTCGTTAACGAAGGCCGCAGCTCGCGCGCGTAACTCGTCGTATCGGGTCAGGTCCATTGTGAGCCGCTCCTACCTCTGGGATGATGTGCGTCAGGAGACACTATCCTGAATCAGCGTTCAGTTGGGTCTTGATCATCAGGCCTGAGCACCCCGAGGGAGTTGGATGGCGAAGTCCATGCTGGCGGCGAAGGCGCCGGAAGAGCGTCGCGCCCGCATCCTCGACGCCACCGTGTCGGTCATTCGTGACCGTGGTTTCGCCGGCACGCGCGTATCAGACATTGCCGAGGAGGCCGGCACCTCGCAGGGACTCGTGCTCTATCACTTCGGCTCGCTGGCCGGCGCGCTCACCGAGGCCCTCACCTCACTTGAGGACGACTTCTACGCCGATCTCGAGCGCGACCTCGAGCAGGCCACCGGCCCGATCGAGCGGCTCGTTCACATGGC
>CALQEM020000275.1:0-4370 GCA_943329595.2 Bifidobacterium breve | reverse complement strand
CTCACCGAGAACGGGGTCAAGACCACCGGCCGCGACCCTCGCGTTCAACCGCGCGTGGTGGTGTACGACCCCGAGCTCACGCTGTCGCTGCCCGTCGACCTCTCCGCTGCGAGTGGCATGAACGCCATGGCACACCTCGTCGAAGGGCTCTACGCACCAGGCGCGTCGCCCATCACCACGCTGGTGGCCGAGGAGGGTGTTCGCGCGCTTGCCGCCGCGCTTCCCGAGGTGGTGGCCAACCCCACCGATATTGAGGCCCGCTCCAAGGCCCTGTACGGCGCCTGGCTCGCCGGCTGGACTCTCGGAGTGGCCGGCATGGGCATTCATCACAAGATCTGCCACGTGGTCGGAGGCAACTACGACCTGCCCCACGCGGGTGTGCACTCGGTGGTGCTTCCCTACGCGATGGCCTACAACAGCGCCCACGCCTCCGACGCCATGTCACGGGTGCAGCGGGCACTGGCAGCCGCTGGTATCAACGCCCCCGACGCCGCCACCGGTATCTGGCAACTCGAGCAGGCGATTGGCGCCCCCACGTCGCTGAGCGCGGTGGGACTGGCCGAGACCGACATCCACGAGGCTGCCGACGCCGTGTTCGCCACGCCCATGGTGAATCCACGCCCGGCCGACCGGGGAGCGATCGAGGTGCTCCTACGCGATGCCTGGGCAGGCTTCGCGCCCCGCGAGATCTCACTAGCACCGTCAGAACCGACTAGATAACAGTTTCATCCCATTTCGCGGGACTCTTGTCCCGCTTGATGGGTAGCAATAGTGTGACGTGAGCCGCATCACGGTCGTCCGACCGAGGATGTGCGACCTACCTCAAGGAGAGCGTATGAAGATCGGGCGGAAGACCCCGCTGGCAGCAGTACTGGCTGCCGTGGCCCTCACCGCCACCGCGTGCGGTGGCGGCAGCATCAGCACCACCTCGAGTTCGGCGCCAGCGCCGACGTCTGAGTCAGCCTCAGCCTCGGCCTCGGCTTCCGAGACGGCGCTTGCCGGCACCGTCAAGATCGGATTCGTGTCGCCCCAGACCGGCCCGCTGGCACCCTTCGGCGAGAGCGACTCGTTCGTGATCGATTACATGAAGGAGTACTTCGCGGCAAACCCGATTCAGATCGGCGGCAAGCCCTACGGCGTCGAGATCATCGTCAAGGACGCCGAGAGCGACTCGGCCAAGGCGGGCAAGGCCGCGGCCGACCTCATCAACAACGACGGCGTCGACATCGTGATGGCCGCTGGCACTCCCGACATCGTCAACCCGGTCGCCGACGCCTGCGAGGCCAACGCAACCCCCTGCATCACCGACAACGCCCCCTGGCAGCCGTACGTTCTCGGCCGCAGCAAGGGCGACATCAATGCGAAGTTCCAGTGGACCTACCACTTCTTCTGGGGCCTTGGTGACATCGCGGGCACGTTCGTCGACATCTGGAACCAGATCCCCACCAACAAGAAGATCGGTGGACTGTTCCCGAACGACCCCGATGGCCAGGCGTGGAGCGCCAACCTCCCCGATGGTTACAAGGCGGCAGGCTACGACCTGACGTTCCCGCCGCTGTACCCCAACGGCACCCAGGACTTCACCGCCCAGATCAACTCCTACAAGAAGAGCAACGACGAGATCTTGACCGGTGTGCCGATCCCTCCGGACTTCACCACCTTCTGGAAGCAGGCCAAGCAGCAGGGGTACAACCCCAAGGCCGCCACCATCGGCAAGGCACTGCTCTTCCCGAGCAGCGTTGACGCTCTGGGCGACCTCGGCAATAACCTCTCGACCGAGGTCTGGTGGCACCCGTCGTGGCCCACGAAGAGTTCGCTCACGGGCATCACGCCCCAGGAGTTCTGCGACCTTTACGAGCTGAAGACCGGCAAGCAGTGGACCCAGCCCATCGGCTACGTCGAGGCACTCTTCGAGGTGGCGGCCAACGCCCTCACCACGTCGGGCTCCACCGACAAGGCGGCCCTCGTGAAGACGCTGAGCACGCTCGGCACCGACACGATCGTCGGCAAGGTGCAGTGGAACCCCACCCAGCCTGGCCCTGAGGGCGGCCCCAACGTCGCCGTCACGCCGGTTGCTGGTGGTCAGTGGCGCCTTGCTCCCGCCGGGAGCGCGTACAAGTACGAGCTCGTTCTCGTCTCGAACGCTGTGGCGAAGACGAGGGGTCTCGACATCCCGCTCGGCGGAAAGGCTGAGGCGCTTCCTGCCGGTTGATCGACCCGCACAGCAACGACGGATGCCCGGCCGTCCCCTCGAGGGGGCGGCCGGGCTCGCCAGTGAGAAATCGGAGTCCGCATGACACAGACCGCGCTCATGAGCGTGAGCGGCCTGTCCAAAAAGTTTGGCCGGGTCATCACCGCCGACGACATCTCTTTCGAGGTGCGTGCCGGTGAGGCCCTCGGCATCGTTGGTCCCAACGGTGCCGGAAAAAGCACGCTACTCAACCTCATCGGCGGGGTGGTCGAGGCCGACTCCGGGAGCATCCTCTTCGATGGTCGCGACATCTCCCGCCTCAAGGCTGCTGAGCGGGCCAAGGCCGGCATCGCCCGGTCATTCCAGATTCCTCGCCCCTTCATCGACATGACCGTCTTTGAGAATGTGTACGTCGGTTCAAGCTTCGCCGGCCGCACCCGGGGCCAGGCGGGATACGACCGCGCCTACCACTCGTTGGAGGTTGCGGGCTTGCTCCACCTCGCCTCAACTCCTGCCCGGCAACTGCGCCTCCTCGACCGCAAACGGCTCGAACTCGCGCGCGCCCTAGCTACCAACCCCCAGCTCATCCTGCTCGACGAAATCGCTGGCGGGCTCACCGACAAGGAACTCCCCCCCTTGGTTGAGACCATCCGAAACCTTCGGGCGAACGGAGTAACGGTGGTGTGGATCGAGCACATCGTGCACGCGCTCGTGTCGGTGGTCGATCGGCTCATGTGCCTGGCCGAGGGCCGCATCCTCGCGATCGGCGACCCTCACGAGGTGATGCGAAGTCCTGAGGTGGTCGAGGTGTACCTCGGCAGCACCTTCAACATCGATCAGGACGGTGTGAACGACTAATGGCCCTGCTCGAAGTTGATGCCATCGATGTCTTCTACGGCGACTTCCAAGCCCTGTACGGCCTCTCACTGCAGGTGGCCGAGGGGGAGACGCTCGCGGTGATCGGGGCCAACGGTGCTGGCAAGAGCACTCTGCTCAAAACCATCGCCGGCCTCAACCAGCCGGGTGTTGGCGACGTTCGCTTCGACGGGACCAGCCTGTCGGCCCTGGCGGCACATCGACGGGTGGCACTCGGAATTGCGCTCACTCCCGAGGGACGCCGCATTTTTCCCAGTCTCACACTGGAGGAGAACCTGCGCGTGGGGGCGCACACCAAAAGGCCGGGCCCGTGGAACTTGAAATCGGTGTACGACGCTTTTCCGCTGCTCGCAGACCGGCGCTCACGGCTGGGTACCAATGCGTCAGGTGGAGAGCAGCAGACGGCGGCCATCGGGCGGGCGCTGATGAGCAACCCACGACTCCTGTTGCTCGACGAAGTGTCGCTCGGACTTGCGCCCGTGGTAGTCGAGCAGATCTACGCCGCCCTGCCCAGCATCACCGCCCAGGGCACCACCGTTCTGGTGGTCGAGCAGGACGTGAACCAGGCGATGAAGGTGGCCGATCGGGTGCAGTGCCTCCTCGAAGGGCGCACCGTCCTCGAGGGTCCACCATCAGTGCTGAGCCGCGACCAGATCGCCTCGGCGTACTTCGGGATCTAGGGAGCTACTGATGGAGTGGGGCAATGCTGTCGTGCAGGGCCTGCTGTTGGGCGGGCTCTATGCGCTGCTCGCCGCCGGACTGTCGCTGATGTTCGGCGTCATGCGCCTGGTCAACCTGGCGCACGGGGCACTGGCGATCGTCGCTGCCTACCTGGGGCTGGTTCTCGTGCAGAAAACGGGCATGCCGCCTTTTGCCAGCATCATCGTGGTCATTCCATTGATGGCGGCCCTCGGCTGGCTGCTGCAGAGCACCCTGCTCAACAGGGCGTTAACCCAGCAGGCACTGGCACCGATTTTGGTGACCTTCGGTCTGGCCGTGATCATCCAGAACGCTCTTCTCGAGGTTTTCACCGCCGACAACAAGAGCATTCAGATCGGCGACCTCGCCGGGGCAAGTATCCAACTCACGCCCGATATCGCCATTGGCGTCTTTCCTCTCATCACGTTCGTCGTCGGAGTGCTCGTCATCGCCGCGCTTCAGCAGTACCTGGCGCGAACCACGACCGGCCGCGCAATGCGAGCCACGAGCGACGACCGTGAGGCCGCCACTCTGATGGGCATCAATCATCGGCGCATCAACTCTCTGGCGACCGCGATCGCCCTCGGAATCGTGGGGCTTGCCG
>CALQEM020000274.1:0-4373 GCA_943329595.2 Bifidobacterium breve | reverse complement strand
GGCTGGCTCGGGTGGGTCATCGCTGTCGACGACATCTCAGACGTCGAAGCCCGGCTCGGTCGCGAGTCAGTAGAGGGACACCGCGTGCGCCCCGACGGCTTCGACCTGCGCTGGCGCCAACTCGGGGTCAACGGCCTGCTGGCAGACCCTCAGCTTCCCTTCTTCGTCCAGTGGATCAGCAACCCCGATGAGCACCCCTCGGCCCAGGCTCGCGCAGAGCTGTCAATCGCGGCTATCGAGATGGTAGGGAACCCCCAGGTCGTCAGCGACTGGATCGGTCAGGATGCCGGTCAGCCCCTCGAGGGAGTTGACGTCACGTGGGTGACCGACGACTCGGGTGAACGCGAGGCAGGCATCGCCTCGGTGACCTTCGCCACCGCTCACGGGGCAGTCCTCATCGACTGACTGCCGCGTGGCACACCCCCACCGGGCACGTCCCGTGGGAGTGTGACTCCATGCAGAGGCCCATCGATCGGCTCACCGGTGGGGAAGTGCCTCACGGTCTGAAGACGTCGGCCGGGGTCACGTGGCGCATTCTGGTTCTCCTAGCCGCGCTTGCCGTGGTGCTCATGGCGGTCGGTCAGATCACCCCCGTGGTCATCGCAGTGTTCTTCGCCCTGGTGATCACCGCCCTGGCCGAGCCTGTGGTGCGGCGCGTCAAGCGAGTCATGCCCGACGCCCTCGCAGTGGTACTCACGCTGCTAGTGATGGGCGCGGTCGTCTTCGTGGTGTTCGGTGTGGTGGTGCGCGCCATCATCTCCGAGCTCCCCGCGATGGTTGAACAGTTGCAGCAGGGGTTTACGGAGATCGCTCAGTGGCTCGAGACCGGGCCTCTCCAGGTCGATGCCCAGACCATCGCCGACATTCCCACCTCGATCTCCACCTGGTTCGCCGGTCAGGCCGGACTCATCGCGTCGTTCGCACTCAGTGAGGTCAGCTCGATCTTCACCCTCATTACAGCCGCGTCAGTGTTCTTCTTCTCCGTGTTCTTCTTTCTGCACAGCCCGCACCGGCTCTGGTCATGGCTGGTTGGCTGGGCGCCAGAGCGCGGGCGCGACATCGTGTCGCACTGCGGTGGCGTCGCCTGGACGTCCATGGCGGGCTACGTGCGAGGCATCATCCTCATCGCGATGGCAGACGCCATCTTCGTGTTCATTGGGCTGAAGATCCTCGGCATCCCGCTCGCGCCAGTGCTAGCGGTCGTTGTGTTCTTCGGAGCGCTCATCCCCATCATCGGAGCGCCCATCGCCACCATGCTCGCAGCGGTGGTCGCCCTCGCCATGGAGGGTCCGGTCAAGGCGCTTCTCGTGGTGCTGCTCACGATTCTGGTGGGCTCCTTCGACGGCGACGTGCTGCAGCCACTCATTATGGGCAAGGCAGTCAGCCTGCACCCGCTTGCCATTGTGGTGGTGCTGGCGATCGGCACGATCAGTGGCGGTCTGCTCGGCGCGCTCGTGTGCGTTCCGCTTGCAGCCACCATCTACGCCATCGCGAAATACCTCACCGGACGCATGCCCGCCGAGTCCGCCGAGTCCGCCGAGTCCGATGCGAACCATCCGGCCGAGCCAGCCACCGCCTAGCGGGTCGGGGCGTTAGACCCCCCCGCTTGCGGCGTGGGTCGCGGCCGTGGCGGCCGAATACGAACTGCTGCACGAGTCGGGCCAAAAGCCAGACGATCGTGGTGGCACACTCGCGCGGGTGCGTCTCATGGCTGCAGGCCGCCTACCAGGGGGCCATCAGCCCGCTGGTAGTTCGCGCGCTTCTCGTGTCCCCCTCGGCGCCGGAGACCCTTGGCCAGATTCCGGAACTCATTCTCAACCTCGAGAGCTCAGCCGTGCGAGAGTCCTGTCTCGCGGCCGCTCGGACGATGACCCTCGTGGGCAGCGATGGCCACGCATGGCTGGGGTGCGGGATTCAGGCAACGTACCGCGACCCACGGGGGCTCACCCCCACGGTGCTGGAGGGCGCGCAGCTCGCCGGTCGGGTTCATCCGGGGAGAATCTGGAACTCCACCTCGAGCTCGTCGGGTGACACAGCCAGCACTTGGGCCAGTATGTCGTCGACGTCGTCGCCGTAGAGCAGCACCTCGTCGCCAACGTGGAGTTGCTCACGGACGGATGGCCGGAGCGGTATGCGGAAGCGCTGTGCGTGTCCAAGCCAGTTGAAGTCCACAAGGATGCGTGGCCGTGTCGTCACCGTCATGACCTACTCCTATCTGATCTGAGCTGCCAAGGCCAGCATCGCGTTGCTCACGATGTGGGCGACTTCACCCGTTCCCATGTGGACGACGACGTCATCGTCGTCGGACAGGTTCATCACCTGTCGGAGCACGATGCTCACAGTTGGTCCCTTCGCCGGTGAAGTCGATGCATGTGACCATAGCGACGAGGCCTGTCAGCCCACGGTGCCTAGCCGGCATACAGAGTCCCGACCTTGCCGCTCCCATCATGAGCGTCGTTGAGCGCAGAAATACAGATCCGACCCTTCACAACCTCAGCGCACGCTGACCGATCCGGTCACGCCTCCGCGCGGGCCGCGTGGCGGGCGCGTCGAGCATCGCGCTGCTCGACGAAGCGGCTGGCCTGCTGGTCGAGCTCGGCCATGAACGCCATGATCTCCTCGCGCGCCTTCTCAGCCTCACCGCCTAGGCCCTCGAGCTGCTCGATTCCCCACGCCCGAAGCACCGGCGCCAGCACCTCGTCGTGATGAATGCGCAGGTCATAGATTCCGGCCATCGCGATGGTCAGAGCACGGCGGGTAAATCCCTCAACTCCTGCGCCGGGCATCGAGAAGTCGGTCACCACATCGCGAATCGCCGGCACCATGCGGTCGGGGTCAGCCTCGAGCACCGCCGCGGCGACGTTGCGGTAAAAGATCATGTGCAGGTTCTCGTCGAGGGCCACCCGAGCGAGCATCGCCTCGAGGTCGGGGTCGTCGGTGTGACGACCGGTATTGCGGTGTGAGATGCGGGTCGCGAGCTCCTGGAACGACACGTACGCGACGGTGTGCACGATGTCACGCTCGTAGGCGCTCACGAAGCCCGTGGTCATGTGCGTCATGCGTTCGCGCTCGAGCGCGATGGGGTCAACCGCACGAGTCACGGTGAGGTAGTCGCGGATCACGATTCCGTGCCGAGCCTCCTCGGCGGTCCAGCGGCCGGTCCAGAATCCCCACGCGCCATCAGAGCCGAAGGATCCGTCGATCTCGCGGTGATAGCTCGGAAGGTTGTCCTCGGTGAGAAGGTTCACCACCAGCGCGGTGCGCGAGACCTCGTCGATGGGCGACTGCTCGGCGTCCCAGGCCGGACCCTCGAAGGCTCCGTCAAAGTCGGTGCCACGACCCCAGGGCACGTACTGGTGCGGAAACCACTCCTTCGCGATGCTCATATGCCGATCAACCTCGGCCGCCACCACGGGCTCGAGCTCGCGGAGCAGAGCGGCATCGGCGGACATGGGACCTCCTGAGGGACTCGGCCCTCCCTCGCGGACGACCTCCTTCAGCCTACCGGTCGGTCGGTGGCGAGGCCTGCTGTGCGACTCCGGTCATCGGCCGCCCCCCTGCTCCTCGGCTTCGTGCACCTCATGAACGGAGGTTTCGCCACCGACCACCCTCTGGCTCCACGTGCTAGTACAGCGTTGCCGCCATTCGGCTCCAGGCCTCGCACCGCTCACCGAATTCGGCTGCGGGCACCGGGGGGCTGATCAGGTAGCCCTGCGCGCGGTCGCAGCCGAGGTCGCGAAGCCTGCGCAGGGTGCGGGTGTCCTCAACCCCCTCGGCCACCACCTCGAGGCCGAGCTGCTGGGCCATGGTGACCGCGTTGCGCACAATGATCCAGTCGCTTCCCGACTCCGACGAGTCGTCGGTCAGGAATGAGCGGTCAATCTTGAGCTCGCTGAACGGGTACCACCTCAGCCTCTCGAGGTTTGAATGTCCGGTGCCGAAATCGTCAATCGCGAGTCTGAACTCGTTCAGGCTCAGCCGCGTGATCACGTCGAGAGCGAGAGCGGCAGACCCCACCGTGGCCGTCTCGGTGATCTCGAGCGTCCACGCCGAGGCTGGAGCGGCAGACGTGAGCGCCGCATGAAGCATCGCGGGCATGTCGAGGTTCTCGAAGTCACGGATCGAGACGTTGATCGCCACCATCGGAAGCCGAGCTAGCGCAGGCACAGCGATTCTGTCGGCGGCTGCCCCTCGGGCCACGTGGCTCAACAGTTGGCCCGACGATCCGACGCGCTCCATTTCGGGCACGAACATGTTCGGGTCAATCGAATCGCTTCGCCCAGACCGCCAGCGCGAGAAGGCCTCCGCCGAAACCACCTCGCCGGTGCGGAGGTCGATCACGGGCTGATAGGCCAAGGTCACGTCGTCGATGC
>CALQEM020000273.1:0-4383 GCA_943329595.2 Bifidobacterium breve | reverse complement strand
GCCCCGGCCTGCACGCTCAGTGACACCGAGCGCTTCGCCACGACGGCAGCGTCGACCGGACGGTCGTCGAGCAGTGCGAGCTCGGCCTCCACCCAGCCGAGTCGGATCGTCTGCCGCCACGGGTCGCTCACATTTCTCAGCTCCGACGAGGCCTCGTCCCACCGGGCCACCACAGCGTTGCGGTCACCCATCCCGACGGCGTCGGCCGAGAGCCCCAGCAGCGCGTCGAATCGATCGGTTGGCGTGCTCGCCCGCTCGAGGGCGAGGAAGTCACGCACCTGCGCGTCTGCGTGCCTGCCGACCTGCCGCAGCAGGCTCGCGGAGGTCGAGTCCGCGAGGGACCTCAACGGCGAAACCGTCGCAATGGACGTCAGCGCCTGGTACGCCTCTCCGTAGCGACCGGTGGCGCCAAGCGAGACACCGAGAAGCCAGGTGGCCTCGTCACCGTCACATGCGCGTCCCAGTGCCACTGCCCGTCGGGGTGAGCCACGCAGGGCCTCCGACCGCAGGTTCGTCAGGTCGGGATCAGGGCCGCTGCTCACGCGTGGCGTCTTTGCGGACTACAGGCAGACGGTGTCGCAGATGCGCACCACGGCCTCGTCGAGGCCCTCCACGGGGTAAAGGCCGGTGCCGGTGGCATCTGCCCAGCCCGGACCTCCGAGAAGCACCAGGGGCGCCGGCCGCAGACGAGGCAGCTCCACGAGTTGGCCAAGATCGCCGGTGTCGGCGCGCTGAGACCACAGCAGCACAGCGCCCGGCCCGATGCGCCGCACCGCCGCGATGACGGCCTCATGCGGAACTCGGGCACCGAGGATGCGACAGGACACCCGGCGCTCTGCCAAGGCAGCAGCCAAGGTGAACAGCGGCAGGGTGTGCAGGTCCTCCGGCGCACAGGAAACCAGCACCGAACGCTGATTGATGGGGTGCTCGAGGGCGGAGATGCGCGATTGCATCACCGCGAGGATGACCTCGCTCAGCAGGTGCTCGACCTCCACCCCGTCTCCCGAGACCTCCCAGCGCTGACCGACGCCCGCGAGCACCGGAACCAGCAGCTGGCTCCAGGTGGTCGAGACTCCGCGGCGCTCCACGCTCGCCGAGATGATGGTGCGACAGGTCTCGCCGTCGAGAGCCATGGCCGCTCGCGCCAGACCCCGCGCGGACGGCGTTCCGCCGGGGATGGCCACCACCTGACCGCCACCCGGCCTTGACCCGCTCGACACCTCATCGCTGCGAGAGGGTGTGGCAACCACACTCGTGGGGACGAAGTCGGACGAACGCCCCATCACGCTGCGGGCCGCCTCTGCAGGCGAGGCACCGAGCGTCAGCAGACGCTGCATGTCTTCGAGCCTGGCCACGTCGGAGGCCGTGTAACGGCGGTGGGCGCCAGCACTGTGCTCGGACGGCCCGAGGCCGTAGCGACGGTCCCACGTGCGCAAAGTCGCCGGGGCGACCCCCAACCGGCGAGCCACGGCCGACACAGTCAGCCGCACCCCCTCGGGCAGCGCGGAATCTGCGGCTACCAGTGGAAGCGGACTGCTCATGGCCTCAGTCTGAGGCGTCATCGCTCGTCACGCCATTCCTGAGCGATTCCCCCTTCCCGAGCGATTCCCCTCCCTGAGCGATCCATCTGTGCGGGAGATCACAGCACTTGGACACAACCCAGTCATCCAAATGGGTTGACTAACTATTGAAGCGTTTCTAGAGTGAGGTCATCAGATGGGAGCGGGACCCGCTCCCTCCAGATGAACCAGAGGAGCTCTCATGGCTGACGTGTCGCGACTGCCCGGACCCAACGCAGACTTCTGGGACTGGCAGCTTGCCGGCTCCTGCCGCGGCGAGGACCCCGCCCTGTTCTTCCACCCCGAGGGCGAGCGCGGCCCGTCGCGCGTCGCTCGCGAGAACGCGGCCAAGGCAGTGTGCGCCAGCTGCCCCGTGCTCGCCCAGTGCAAGTCGCACGCCCTCGCCGTGCGCGAGCCCTACGGCGTCTGGGGAGGCATGAGCGAGGAGGAGCGCGAGGCGACCTACACCCGCCGGCCGTCCACCCCTCCCGCCCTGGTTCCGCTCAGCGCCTGAACGATCGCACGTCAGCAGCGCAGGAAGGGCCCCACCCACGGTGGGGCCCTTTCCTCTGTCCCGTGGGCGAGAGCGACCGCTCACTCACCCCTGCACGACGAAGGGCCCGACCTCTCGGTCGGGCCCTTCGTCGTGCAGTGTTCGTGAGGTGCAGGGACGGACTAGTGGCTGTGCCCGTGTCCGTGTCCGTGACCGCCGGCAGCCTCGCCGGACTCCTCTTCCTTCTTCTCCACCACGAGTGCCTCGGTGGTGAGGAGCATGCCAGCAATCGACGCCGCGTTCTCGAGCGCCGAGCGGGTGACCTTGACCGGGTCGATGACTCCGGCCGCGATCAGGTCGCCGTACTCGCCCGTGGCGGCGTTGAAGCCCTGGCCGCTCTCGCGAACGCGAGCGACGACCACGTAGCCGTTGTCGCCCCCGTTCTCGGCGATCCAGCGCAGCGGCTCGTCGACAGCGCGACGAACCACGCCGACGCCTGCCTTCTTGTCGCCCTCGAAGCCGAGGTCACCGTCGAGCACCGACACGGCGTGAACGAGGGCCGAGCCGCCACCGGCGACGATGCCTTCCTCGATCGCCGCGCGAGTGGCCGAGACGGCATCCTCGATGCGGTGCTTCTTCTCCTTGAGCTCGACCTCGGTGTGAGCGCCGACCTTGATCACGCACACGCCGCCGCTGAGCTTGGCGAGGCGCTCCTGGAGCTTCTCGCGGTCCCAGTCGGAGTCCGAGCGCTCGATCTCCTGCTTGATCTGCGCGACCCGGCCGGTGACTGCGTCGTGTCCGCCGCCGCCGTCGACGATCGTGGTGGTGTCCTTGGTGACCACGATGCGCCGCGCGGTGCCGAGCACCTCGAGGCCGACCTGGTCGAGCTTGAGTCCGACCTCGGGGGCCACGACCTGCGCTCCGGTGAGGATCGCGATGTCCTCGATGATCGCCTTGCGACGGTCGCCGAACGCCGGGGCCTTGATCGCCACCGACGAGAAGGTGCCGCGGATGCGGTTCACCACGAGGGTCGACAGCGCCTCGCCGTCGACGTCCTCGGCGATGATCGCGAGGGCCTTGCCGGACGCGACGACCTTCTCGAGCAGCGGAAGCAGCTCGGAGACGCTCGACACCTTGCCCTGGACGAGCAGGATGGACGCGTCCTCGAGGACGGTCTCGAGCCGCTCGGCGTCGGTGATGAAGTAGGGCGAGATGTAGCCCTTGTCGAACTGCATGCCCTCGGTGAACTCGAGCTCCATCGACGTGCTGCTCGACTCCTCGACGGAGATGACGCCGTCCTTGCCGACCTTGTCGAACGCGTCGGCGATGAGGCCGCCGATCTCGGGGTCCTGTGCCGAGATCGTGGCGACCTGGGCGATCTCGTCCTTGCCGGTGACCTCGCGAGCAGTCTCGATGAGGCGGGCGTTGACGGCCTGCACTGCAGCGTCGATGCCCTTCTTGACGTCCATCGGCGCTCCGCCGGCGGCCACGATGCGAAGGCCCTCGTGGACCATCGCCTGGGCGAGCACGGTCGCGGTGGTGGTGCCGTCGCCAGCGACGTCGTTCGTCTTGGTGGCGACCTCCTTGGCGAGCTGGGCGCCGAGGTTCTCATAGGGGTTCTCGAGCTCGATCTCCCGGGCGATGGTCACGCCGTCGTTGGTGATCGTGGGAGCTCCCCACTTCTTGTCGATGACCACGTTGCGACCCTTGGGGCCGAGCGTGACCTTGACGGTGTCGGCGAGCGCGTTGACTCCGCGCTCAAGGCTGCGACGCGCGTCCTCGTCGAATTCCAGGATCTTGGCCATGGGACCTTTCCTCGCGTTGATGATCTCGAATGCTTACGGGTGGCTCTCTCAACTGGGCGCTCTGGCCGCCTCAGCCGTCCGCCCCGAGCGCCAAAGGCTGACTCGGGGCGGACGAGGCTGATGCGCTAGTCGCGCATCGTCACTTGATGACGATGGCGAGCACGTCGCGCGCGGACAGGAGCAGGTACTCCTGGCCGTCGTACTTGACCTCGGTGCCGCCGTACTTGCTGTAGATGACGACGTCGCCTTCCTTGATGTCGAGCGGAATACGGTTCTCGCCGTCCTCGTCGAAACGACCCGGACCCACCGCGATGACCTTGCCCTCTTGGGGCTTCTCCTTCGCGGTGTCCGGAATCACGAGGCCAGACGCCGTGGTCTGCTCGGCGTCAAGCGGCTGAACGAGGATTCGATCCTCAAGCGGCTTGATGGTGACCGACACGGTCTACCTCCCCCTTGCGGGATGAGTGGATTGACAGGACAGTCCGATTCGTGGACCCGTCGTCGCGGGTGCCGGGCCCTGAATCGG
>CALQEM020000272.1:0-4383 GCA_943329595.2 Bifidobacterium breve | reverse complement strand
TTCCTTGGTCAATCGGTGACCGTCTCGGAATTCTTTGGTCAATCGGTGCCCATTGATTCCTCCCCGGAGGCGAGGGGCTCGCGGGGATGACCCAGGAACACGACCGTGTCGGCGAACAGCGCGATGCGGAAATCGAGCAGTTCCGGCAGCGTCAGGAAGTCAGCGCCGACCGGCGCGACCCGGCGTGCCCCACCCGCCGGTGGCACGCGAGCCCTCCCGATGGTAGGAACGAGGCATGACTGAGCACATTCACGGATCCAAGACCGAGGACCTCTACGACGAGGTCATCGCCGCCCCCGAGCCGGTCGAGCTCGACGAGGAGCTCTCGCAGAAGTTCGGCCTCCTCATCGAGGACGCCATCCTGCGCGGCAAGCCCTACCAGTCGGAGAAGTGCGGCAACTGCCTGTACTACCTCGACACCGACAAGGACATCGCCTACTGCTGGCACCCGAAGCTGCGGATTCCCGTGGGCTTCGAGTGGTGGTGCCAGTGGTGGGAAGAGATCACTGACTGACACCCGCGGCGGAACCACGCGAGCTGCCCCGGCGTGGTTGAACGGGTGAATGCCTGAGGCGTGGCAGAAGCAGGCCGAGGTGCCCGGACGGTTTCGCGTCAGGCGCTTTCGTCGTGGCAGCGACGGACATGGCCACTCACGCGAGTGGCGCAATGCGACGCACTCCGCGCACGGGGTCTGCATACTGTCACGGACGGACCACGCCGACGTGAGGGGTGAACCATGAAGGTGCCCGCCTCCCTCACGCCTGTGTCGCTGCGCGGCTACAAGCCGGCGTGGCTCAGCCGCGACATCGTCGCCGGGCTCACGCTCACAGCCGTTGCCATCCCCGAGACGATGGGCTACACCTCCATCGCGCAGACCCCCCTGGTCACCGGCCTGTACACCGTCATCTTCCCGACGCTGCTCTTCGCGCTGCTGGGCGCGTCGGCGCTCCTGGTCGTCGGTGCCGACTCGGCAACCGCAGCCATCCTCGCGGCCGGACTGGGCGCTGCTGCGATCAGCGGGGTGCTGCCCGGGTCGCAGGAATGGGTCGCGTACACGAGCTTCATCGCGCTCATCTGCGGCGTCCTGCTCGTCCTCGCCCGCGTGTTCAAGCTCGGCTTCCTCGGCGACTTCCTCAGCGCCACCGTGCTGGTCGGCTTCCTCACCGGAGTGGGCGTGCAGGTGCTCTCCGGCCAGATCCCCGACATGCTCGGCATCGCCAAGGGGTCGGGCTCGTGGCTCGAGCAGCAGTGGAACACGATCACGCACCTCGGTGACGTCTCGTGGCCCACCTTCGCCTTCGCGATCGCGACCGTGGCGATCAGCCTCGCCTTCAAGAAGTGGGTCGTGAAGGTTCCGGGCGCCATCGTCGCCGTGGTCCTGCTCATCATCGTCAGCGCGGTGACGAACGCCTCGTCGAAGGGGGTCGCCGTCGTGGGCGCCGTGCAGGGCGGCTTCCCTCCCATCGGCCTCCCGCAGGGGATCGACCTCGGCAACCTCGGAAGCTGCCTCGCGATCGGCTTCTCCTGCTTCGTGCTCATCATCGCCCAGAGCGCCGCGACCTCCCGCAGCTTCGCGATGAAGCACGGGCAGAAGGTCGACATCAACCGCGACATCGTGGGCCTGAGCGCAGCCAACTTCGCCGCGGGCCTCTCGGGCACCTTCGTCGTGAACGGCAGCCCCACGAAGACGCAGATCCTCGACGAGCAGAAGGGCCGCACCCAGGTCGCGAACATCACGATGGCGCTGGTGGTGCTGCTCATCACCGTCTTCGCCACCTCGCTGCTGGCCGACATGCCCAAGGCGGTGCTCGCGGGCATCGTCTTCCTCATCGGCGTCGACCTTGTCGACATCGCGGGCCTCAGGCGGATCTGGTCGAAGCGTCGCGACGAGGCGATCATCGCGATCGTCACCGCGATCGTCGTGTGCGCAGTGGGGGTCGAGCAGGGAATCATCCTCGCCGTCGTGCTGTCGATCATCGACCTGGTGCGGCGCCAGTACAAGCCGTCGGACTTCGTCCTCGCGGTGGGCGAGGGTGGTGCGATCAGCTACGACGCGGCGAGCGCGGGCGCGGAGAGCGCCCCCGGCATCATCGTCTTCCGGTATGACTCGGACCTGTTCTACGCCAACGCGAACCGCTTCGTCGACGACGTGGAGTCGCTCGTCGACAAGGCGCCGCATCCGGTTCGCTGGCTCGTCTTCGACGTCTCGGCCACGAGCGACGTCGACTACTCCGCGGCAACGTCGGTGGGCGGCCTGCTCGACTGGGTCAGCGCGAGGGGGATCACCGTCGCCGTCGCGGGGATGGACGCGTCGCTGCAGGCCACGCTGCTCGCGTACGGGCTCACCAGGCACATCGGCGGCCCGGCCCAATCGTTTGCCACTGTTGAGGAGGCAGTGGCCGCCTTCCAGTCGGACGGCGCCTAGAACACTCGGACCGGACGGACGTTCTTCATGTTCGAGGGGCTCAGATCATCGCTCGTCGAGCCGGTGTTGAAGTTCACCGTGTTCGCGGTCGGCGAGCACGTGTTGGCGTTCTGGGTGGCAGAGCATCCTGCTCCGGTGTAGGAGGAGGTCCAGTACAGCGTGGCGGCGAAGCCCCCGATCGCGTTGCGATTTCCGTACGAGTAGAGGGCTGAGAGTTCTCCCTGCGAGGGCAGCGCCCAGTCGAACATGCCTCCTCCACGGTAGGCGCTGGCGAGGTTGCCCGCGTAGGTCGCGGGACTGCTCCCTTGGCAGGTAGACACCATCAGTGCGGTGTTCTGCTCACCCGTCCCGATCGCCGTGCCGGTGTTGTACCCCGTTGCACTTGACGTGCCGAAGTTGGAGTAGGTGGCGTTCGTGTTGCACCATGCGTACCCCCGTCCAGCCCCTGCCCCTGCCTGCCCGGCGTCTGACGTCTTGGTGGTGTCCTTGCCTGTCCCGCATCCGTTCTTGCAGTCGACCAGCGCGCCGTTCCAGCCGTTCGGCGCGACCTCGAGGTACTGCCCCCACGACTGTGGCGCCGGCGCCACGTAGTAGACGACGCCACCCCCGGGCCCGGTGTCACCCACGGCGCACACTCCGCCTTGCGCACACGTGGCCCCCGCAGCGGCCAGCGAGACTCCGTGGGAGCCCGGCACCTGGCTCAGAGCGTAGACGCGCTGGGTCGACACGAGACTGCGAAAGGGCACCCGCCGCACCAACGCGTCGGGGGTCGCCGGCGACTCGTCTCGGAACGTCATCACTCCAGAGCGATCCAACGTCACCCTCTTCTTGGTCACCCCCGCCACGAGTCCCGACATGAAGTAGGTGGTCGTTCCCGGCCGGGTGGGCAGTGCCACAGGGATGCCACTCGTGCGCAGGCACTGCTGGCTCACGAAGCTTTCCACCTTGACGAGGTCGAGCCTGCCACCTCGGACCGCCTTGAGCCCCACCCGCACCACTGCCGAGTACACGGCCCGCTCGGTCATCACCCGCTTGCCGGTGAGCCGGGTGGCCAGCCGCCGATAGGCCGCGTCCGTGGGGAGGAAGCACGTCACGCCGTCGGCGTAGGGCTGGGCCAGCTGCTTCAGCGGCGAGCCGGGCCTACTGGCCAGCACCCTCGCCACCAGCGTGGCGGTGATGTCGAAGTCGCCCCAGTTCTGGTCGAGCCGATGGTGCTTGGTGCCGATGGCGTAGGCGATCGAGTGCGTGCCGACCTTCTTTCCCAGTGTCACCGACACCGACGAGACCCCGGCCGTCGGCTCCGGAACCGCCATGGCCACAGGGGCTGTCAGCCCCACCGTCAGGGCCGCCACCACGGCAACCACACCGCCTCGAGAGATGAGCGTGGAGGTGCGCACAGATTTCCCCTGACCAGTTGACGAGCACGACAAAACCTACCGAATGGTACGTCATCGACCCCACGACCCGAGGCGACTCTCGCGTGGCCACAGCGGCTGCCACCACACCTGCGGACGGCCTGCTCGGATGATTCAGCGCGTGGGGCGAAGCGTCGCGGTCAGCAGTACCCCTAGCCCCGCTCTCGCAGCAGCCCGTACTCGAGCGAGTCCTCCAGCGCGGTCCACGACGCGGCGATGACGTTCTCGTGCACGCCCACGGTGGTCCAGTCGTGCTCGCCGTCGCGCGTCTCGATGAGCACGCGCGTGACGGCCCCAGTGCCCTGGGCCCCCTCGAGAATGCGCACCTTGTAGTCGACGAGCTGAAGGTCCTCGAGCGCCGGGTAGATCTGCACCAGGGCCGAGCGCAGGGCTGTGTCGAGCGCGTTCACGGGCCCGTTGCCCTCGCCCGTCGCCACGATGCGCTCGCCGCCCGCGTGCACCTTGACGGTGGCCTCGCTGACGACCTCGCCGCCGGGCCGCTGCTCGACGATCGTGCGCCACGACTCCACCTCGAAGTGGCGC
>CALQEM020000271.1:0-4389 GCA_943329595.2 Bifidobacterium breve | reverse complement strand
GGATGGGTGATGAGGGTCGGCTACCTCATCGGCCCGTCCGCAAATCTGACGGGAGCGAATCTGGTCGCGCAGGACCTCATGCATATGGACCTCACGCGCACAAACTTCACGGACGCTAGCTTGGGTGGCGGCGCGAGTCTCACTGGGTCAACCATCTCGGATGCTGACTTCACTGGCGCCCGCCTCGCCGGAATGCAGCTGTCGGAGGTTTCTGGCACACCGAGTCATCTGCCGGCCGGTTGGCTGATCAGATCTCACTACTTGCTCGGCCCGGGAGTGAGAATGTCAGGCCGCAACCTCTCGGGAATGAACCTCTCCGAGACAGACCTGTCCGAGGCCAACTTGGAGCCACTGGGGCTCACCATCACAGACCTGTCCAGCGCTAACCTTTCGAATTCGAACCTGTCGAGCGCGAGGCTGTCATTCGCCACTTTCGCGGGAGCCAATCTGTCTGGAGCGAGGTTGACCAACGCGAGCGTCATGAACCTTAATCTGGCGGAAGTGACGCTGGCCGGAGTTGTCTCGGGAGGACTGATTGGCACGCCGATCAACATTCCATCGGGATGGGTGCTCGCAGGCGGGTATCTCATCGGGGCTGGGGCGAACCTTCAAGGCGCGGATCTGAGGGGCCTGGTCCTAGGAGGGCGCGACCTGACGGGCGCGAACCTGACGGGCGCGAACCTGACGGGCGCGAACCTGACGGGCGCGAACCTGACGGGCGTGATTTCGGGGAACATCATCGGAAGTCCCGCCGGTCTGCCGGCCGGCTGGGCTCTCGTCACTGGGAAGCTGGCATCCGGTCCAGGGTCTCCGAAGGCTCTGGTGGCAGTGGCAGCAAATTCGCGAGTTCGCCTGACGTGGACAAAACCAGCAGCGGATGGCGGGACGGCTATCACCTCCTACGCAGTAACCGTCGCCCCGACGGGAGGTGCGTGCTCGGTATCAGGGCTCTCAGCGACTTGTGCTGGGCTTCGAAACGGGACGCGGTACTCGTTCAGCGTGACGGCTCGCAACGTGGTGGGTCTCGGTACGTCGGCACTTGTTCCTGCTACTCCGCGGACTACCCCTGGGGCGCCGCAGAACGTCACGGTCACGGCCCCGCTTTCGCAGCAAGCCCGAATCTCTTGGGCGCGTCCACTGAGTGACGGCGGAGCTTCGGTGAGGCGCTACGAATATTGCCGCTCCCTCTGCGCGAAGTCTGCTTCCTGGCGGTCTGCTGGACTCGTAGGAGCGACACCCAAGCGCTCGGTTCTTCTTACGGGGCTAGTTCGCGGACGCACCTACTCGGTTCAGGTGAGGGCGGTCAACGGAGCCGGATCTGGTGCGGTCCGGACCGTGACGTTCAGCCAGCGCAAATGAGCCCAGATTCTCCGACTCGACGGCACTGATCGCGGAGGCCACGCCCTCACGTTCAACCGTTGGAGGTTCCCAGCCTAGCAACCCCTAGCCTGACGAAGTGAGCGATCTTCCCGCCGACTCCCGGCGCACCCTCGTGGGCCTGTGCCTCTGCATGGGTGGGGCGCTCGTGGGACTGGCGTCGCTGAACTACATGCTGCTCCCGATGCTCACCGACCTCGGCATCGACCAGACCGGTGCCAGCGTGGCCCTCTCCATCCCGTCGATCGGGTCGCTGCTGGTGGTGTTCCTTGCCGGACGACTGGGCAGCAGCCGCGGCCATCGCACGGTGATCACGTGGATGGGCATGGCCTTCGTGGTGGGCTCGGCCACCGTGCTCATTTCCCAGGGGCTCCCGCTCATCGTGCTGGGGCTGCTGCTGCAGGGCCTGGGGTCCACGGCAATCCAGATCGTGGTGTTCGGCCTGCTCTCCGAGCGCTTCGTCGAGCCGTCGGCGCGTGCCTCGGCCTTCGGCACCTTCGGGATGGTGTCGCCCTTCATCTGGATGCTCGTCCCGGTGCTCACCGGCTGGATGGTGGGCGAGGTGTCGTGGCGCTGGGTGGCAGCGCTGTGGGTGGTGTGCGGCCTGATGATCCTGCTGTCGGCGCGCGTGCTGCTTCCTCGCCCTCGCGAACTCGAAGCGTCCGGGGAGGTGCTCACACCGATCTTGGCCGGCGCCGCCGTGGCTGGACTCGTGCTCTCGCTCAACCAACTCGGAACCGACGGTCTGACCACCTCCACCGTGTTGGTGATGGTGGGCACGGTGGCGATCGCGCTGTTCTGCGCGCGGCTGCTGCGACGACTGCCCAAGCCCACCTTCACCCTCGCGCCGCTGAGGGTGGGTCGCACGCGCTCGCTTCTGAGCGTGGTGGTGATCATCCCGCTCATCAACACCATCTTCTTGATGACGATGGCCTTCCAGTACCTCTATGGGCTCACTGGTCTGCAGACCGCGTTGGCGATGGTGCCCGCGCAGCTGGCCGCCGTGCTGGGAGCTCGGCTGATGGCCGGACCGTTGATGCGACGGATTGGGGTCACGGCCACGGCCACACTGATGTTCGCGGTGCTCGCGGTTGCGATGCTGGGCTCACTTCTCATTCAGACCGACTCACCTCTCTGGCTGCCCATCGCCTACGTCACCGTGTTCAACGTGCTCACCGTCTCGGCGTCGATCACGGTGACCAGCGGGGTGCTGGCTTCCGATCCCGACGTGTCGGCCAACGACCTCTCGGCCTATCGCGGGTCTGGGGTCGCGGTGGGCCAGGCGCTGGCCGTGGTGGTGATGAACAGCATCGTGTTCGGCCTGGCCAGGCTGTTCCTCAACAACGAGTTCGAGGCGAACGGACTCTCGCAGGCCGACGCGGCGAGCCTTGCCACGCAGATTCAGGCGTCGTCCACGTCGCCTGACGTGATGAGCCAGTACGCCACACCACTGCCGTCGGGGGTGGAGACCAGCCAGCTGATGCTCGACAGCATCGTGACCGGCCTGCACGTCAACGGCGTGGTGGGAGCGCTGCTGGCGCTGGGCTGCGTGTTCCTCGTGCGGGTGGGTCGGCGCACCGCGGCTGCGGTGGTGTGAGTGGCCCACGACCGCGAAGCCGCGAGCACCGCCAACCGGAGAGATCCCATGGTGGCGCTGCTGCGCTGAGAGTAGCGTCGCGTCATGGACGACATCGCAGCTGTCACGCTCACGCCCTCGACCGACCCGTTCCCCACGTTCCCAGCGGATTTCGTGTGGGGAACGGCCACCGCCGCGTATCAGATCGAAGGTGCCTGGAACGAGCACGGCAAGGGCCCGTCGACGTGGGACACCTTCGTTCGTCAGCCGGGGAAGATCGTCGGGGCGCAGACCGGCGACGTCGCGTGTGACCACTACCACCGGTGGGAGTCCGACCTCGATCTGATGGCTGAGCTGGGAGTGAACGCCTACCGATTCTCCATCGCCTGGTCGCGGGTGCTGCCCACGGGAAGCGCGCCGCGCAATGACGCAGGGCTCGCGTTCTACGACCGTCTCGTCGACGGGATGCTTGCCCGCGGAATCGCGCCGTACGTCACCTTGCACCACTGGGACCTGCCGCAGTCGTTGGAGGATGCCGGCGGCTGGCAGTCACGCGACACCGCTGAGCGCTTCGCCGACTACGCCAGCCTGATGGGCGAGCGACTCGGCGATCGCGTGAGTTCGTGGATCACCCTGAACGAGCCGTTCGTGCTGGCCACCTTCGGCTACTCGTTCGGAACTCACGCACCCGGGCGCACGCTCTTCCTGTCGGTGTACCCCGTGGTGCACCACCTGCTGCTCGGGCACGGCATGGCAGTGCAGGCCCTGCGCGCCGCAGGCGTCACGGCTCCCATCGGCATCACCAACAACCTCACGCCGGTGTGGCCGTTGACCGATGGCGCCGACGACCGGGCGGCCGCCGAGCGGCTCGACACGCTCTACAACCGCCAGTGGCTCGAGCCGATGCTCTGCGGCACCCAACCCATCGATCCCGAGGTGGCCTACCCCGGATCTGACTTCTCGTGCATGCAGCCGGGTGATGCCGAGATCATCGCCACGCCCATCGACTTCCTGGGCGTCAACTTCTACAACCCGCAGCAGGTGAAGGCGCCGGGCGAGGGAAACCCCATGGGGTTCGAGCTCGTCGACATCACCGGGGTTCCTCGCACCGGCTTCAACTGGCCCGTCGTTCCGAGCGCACTCACCGACCTGCTCGTTGGCCTGCGCGATCGATACGGCGACCGACTGCCACCGATGTACATCACCGAGAACGGAACGTCGGTCGACGACCACGTCGATGACGACGGTCGCGTGCGTGACCCGTTCCGGTGGGCCTACCTCGACCGCCACCTGCGCGCGGTGGCCGATGCCATGGACGCGGGTGTTGAGGTGCGCGGGTACTTCTGCTGGAGCTTCATGGACAACTTCGAGTGGGGCGAGGGATACGACCAGCGCTTCGGCCTGGTGTACATCGACTTCGAGACTCAGCAGCGCAT
>CALQEM020000270.1:0-4419 GCA_943329595.2 Bifidobacterium breve | reverse complement strand
GTGGTCATCGCGGTGTGCGCGGTCATCAAGCTCGTGCGCAAGCCGTGGTCGCCACCACCACCCACCACTCTCGATGACGCGGTAGTGGCCGAGCAGACTCGCGTCGCACCCCGCACGCTCGAGGTGCAGGGCGCCACCGTTCGATACGGCGGAACCACCGCGGTCAACCAGGTGAGCCTCACCATCACGCCCGGTGAGATCCTCGGCCTGATCGGACCCAATGGCGCAGGCAAGACCTCATTCATTGATGCCGTGACCGGCTTCACGCCCATGAGTGAAGGTCGCCTCATCCTCGACGGCAACGACATCACCGACTGGGCAACGGTCAAGCGCGCCCGCAACGGCATTGCACGCTCGTTCCAGTCGCTCGAGCTTTTCGAAGACTCGTCGGTCATCGACAACCTGAGGGCGGCGAGCGACCCCCGAGACTTCCTGTCGTACCTGCGCGACCTCGTGTACCCGGTGTCGCCTCCGCTGCCGGCTGAGGTTGTCAGCGCGGTGCGCGAGTTCAAGTTGGGCGATGACCTCGACACTCAGGTTGAAGACCTGTCGTACGGTAAGCGGCGCCTGCTCGCTATTGCCCGCGCAGTTGCTGGTCAGCCCAGCATCCTGCTGCTCGACGAGCCGGCAGCGGGCCTCACCGAGTCAGAGACTGCCGAACTGGCGCACCTCGTGAAGCGGCTGGCGTCCGAGTGGGGCATGGCTGTTCTGCTGGTTGAGCACGACATCAACTTTGTGATGTCGGTGTGTGACCAGATCGTGGTGCTCGACTTCGGCAAGAAGATCAGCGAGGGCACGCCCGATGTTGTGCGTAACGACCCCATCGTCATCGCCGCCTACCTTGGGGAAGATGATCCGACCGACGACGAGCACCTAGGGGTGATGGCATGACAACGATTCTCGACGTCGTCGACATGTCGACCGGTTACTCCGGTGTTCCGGTGGTGAAAGAGGCCTCCTTCTCGGTGAGCGAGGGCGAGGTGGTGTGCCTGCTGGGCCCCAACGGTGCTGGCAAGACCACCACCATGCTGGCGCTGAGCGGGGAACTGCCACTGCAGGGTGGAACAGTCGCGATGTTCGGCGTGCCGATGACCGATCCGCTCTATGTGCGCGCACGCCTCGGACTGTCGTATGTGACCGAAGAGCGCTCGGTGCTCAAGCAGATGACCGCTCAAGACAATCTGCGAGTCGCCGACGTTGACGTTGCCGACGTACTCTCGCTCTTTCCGGAGCTTGAGTCGCGCATGAGCATCCGCGGAGGGCTGCTGTCGGGTGGTGAGCAGCAGATGCTCAGCCTCGGTCGTGCTCTCGCGCGTAAGCCGAAACTGCTGCTGGCAGACGAGTTGTCGCTTGGCCTGGCGCCGCTGATTGTCGACCGGCTACTGAAGGCCGTGCGCGAGGCTGCCGACACCCGTGGTACCGGTGTGCTCATGGTCGAGCAGCACGCCCGCAAGGCTCTCAAGTACGCCGACAAGGCTCTGGTGATGCGACGGGGTCGCATTGTGCTGAGCCTGCCGGCGCCCGAGGCTATTGCTCGCATTCGTGAGATCGAGGAGAGCTACCTCTCGAGCGCGGTGCACGATGATTCCAGTGAGGGCGACAAGGCGTGAGCCAGCTGCCCATGGTCATGAAGGAGCGTTCTGTTGGCTGACATGAATCGCGAGTGGATCCTCGCGCGTCGCCCCTCGGGAGTCGCCACCGAGGATGACTTTGAACTCCGTGTCACCCCGTTCGAGCTGCCCGACCTACCGCCGGGACACATCGTGGTGCGCAACTCCGTGTTCCTGTGCGCCCCCACCATGCGCAACTGGATGGACCCGCCCAGCAACTCGCTCTATCCCTCGATCGAACTCGGAACCCCGGTCATTGCGACGTCGTCAGGGCGGGTGTTGGCCTCGACCGACGATCGCTTCCCCGTGGGCTGTCGGGTCACGGGCATCGGACACTGGGCCGAGTACGACGTGGTCAACAGCGCGGTCTGGCCGGTTCGACTCGTGCCCGAGGGCGACACCCTGATCGAGCACATGGGTCCTCTGGGCATGAACGCGATGACCGCCTACTTTGGAGTCACAGCCGTGGGTCGGCCACAGGCGGGCGAGACCATGCTGGTGTCGGGGGCAGCGGGCTCAACCGGCTCGGTCGCAGCGCAGATCGGACGCATCCTCGGCTGCCGAGTCATCGGGGTTGCTGGCGGCCGCGCCAAGTGCGACTACCTCACCGAAACCCTGGGTCTCGACGGTGCCATTGACTACCGAGAGGGCGACCTCGTGGCCGAGGTGGCGCGACTGTGCCCCGATGGCGTTGACGTGTTCTTCGACAACGTGGGCGGCGACATTCTGCAGGCGGCGATCGAGAACATGAACCGGCATGGCCGGGTGGTGCTGTGTGGACAGATTTCGGGCTACACCGAGTCGCGACCGATTGATGGCCCCACCAACATGATGAGAGTCATCTACGGCGCCATCACCATGCAGGGCTACCTCCTCGGCGACTACGAATCAGAACTGCCCCGTGCGCGCGATGATCTGCGGCGCTGGACTCAGGAGGGGCAACTCGTGCACCGCGAGGATATTCGCGAGGGCTTCGAGAACCTTCCCTCGGTGTTCGGCGAGATTCTCACAGGGGGCAACAACGGCACCCTGCTCGTGGTGGTCGACGACCAGTCTGCGGTGACCCAGTAGGTCGCCTCGGCGCTACGGTGTCGGCATGACCACTCGTCGCGATCGTCGTGCCGAGATTCTTGTGACCGCGGCTCGACTCTTCGCCGAGTCGGGCTTCCATGGCGTGTCAATTGATGACCTCGGCGCTGAACTCGGCATCTCGGGCCCCGCGCTGTACCGCTACTTCCCGGGCAAGGAGTCGATCCTTGCCGAGATGCTGCTCGACATCAGCCAGCGCCTGCTCGATGGCGCCACTGAGCGCGTGCTCGAGCCAGGTGCCCCCGAGTTTCGGCTGTCAGCGCTGATTGATTTCCACATTGCCTTTGCGCTGAGCGAGCCCGATCTGATCGCTGTGCAGTTTCGCGATCTCGGCAGCGTTCCCGAGCCGCAGCGACGCACTATTCGGCAGTTGCAGCGGGCGTACGTCAGTGCCTGGGTCGGTGTTCTGCAGCAGGTGTATCCCACCGTCACGGAGGTGCGCGGGCAGTCGTGCGCGCAGGCCGTGTTCGGGCTGCTGAACTCCACGCCGCACAGCGGACGAGCGGGCGAAGGAAACATGGCGCTGCTGTTGCACTCCATGGCGGCCGCGGCCCTTGCGGCGGGGTGCATTCAGGAGTAATGTGAACGATCGTTAACTATTCATGGGAGGTGCCGTGCCGATTCTTCACTCCGCGCTCGATACGCGCTCCCCTGCCTTCACAGCGAATGCTGAGCGCATGGCGACTCTCGTGGCCGACCTCCGAGCGCGACTTGCGGTCACTTCGCTCGGTGGCCCGCCCGCCAGTCGCGAGAGGCATGTCGAGCGCGGCAAACTGCTGACCCGCGACCGTGTCGATGCTCTGCTCGACGAGGGAAGCGCCTTTCTAGAACTCTCGCCCCTCGCCGCCAACGGCATGTATGACGATGACGCCCCCTGCGCTGGAATGGTGAGCGGGGTAGGACTGGTGAACGGCCGCGAGGTGGTGGTGGTCGCCAACGACCCCACGGTCAAGGGCGGCACGTACTACCCGATGACAGTCAAGAAGCACCTGCGGGCGCAGGAGGTCGCGCTGCACAACAACCTCCCGTGCCTGTACCTCGTCGACTCTGGCGGCGCCTTTCTGCCGCTGCAGGACGAGGTGTTCCCTGATCGCGACCACTTCGGCCGCATCTTTTTCAACCAGGCCACGATGTCGGCGCGGCGCATCCCGCAAATAGCCGCGGTTCTCGGGTCGTGCACGGCGGGTGGCGCGTACGTGCCGGCGATGAGCGACGAGGCCGTCATCGTGCGCAACCAGGGCACGATCTTCCTGGGTGGACCTCCGCTGGTGAAGGCGGCCACGGGCGAGACGGTCACCGCCGAAGACCTCGGCGGTGGCGATCTTCACTCGCGGGTGTCCGGAGTCACCGACCATCTCGCCCACGACGATCTGCACGCGCTACAGATCGTGCGAGACATTGTGGGTACCTTCGCGCCTAAGAGTCCGGTGCCGTGGGAGATGCGCGAGTCACGCGAGCCGCTCAACCCACCCACAGAACTCGGTGGTGTGATCCCGGCCGACCCGCGTGTGTCGTACGACGCGCGCGATGTCATCGCCCGAATCGTCGACGGCAGTGAATTCCACGAGTTCAAGGCCGAGTACGGAACCACGGTCGTCACCGGCTTCGCGCACATTCACGGCCACCCGGTGGCCATCATCGCGAATGCGGGAGTGCTGTTCGCCGAGTCGGCGATGAAGGCGGCGCACTTCATCGAGCTCGCCGACCGTCGCAAGACCCC
>CALQEM020000269.1:0-4429 GCA_943329595.2 Bifidobacterium breve | reverse complement strand
GATGCGGGGCTCCGGTGAGCCAGCGCTCGAGCCGACCGCGCTCGTGGCCGCGGCGTCGACGTAGTACGTGCGACCGGTCGTCAGCCCGGTGATGGTGCAGTTCCTCGTCCCTGATCCGGTCGTGCAGCTGCGCGCGATCGTGCCACCGTTCGCGGCGTCCCAGGCCCTCGCGACGTATCCGGTGATCGGGTAGAGCGCGCCGTTCTGGGTCGAGGCCGAGGCCCAGGTCACTGCCGCCCCGCTGTTCCAGCTGGCAGCCACAGTGCGGGGCGGGTTCGGCACGCTGACGTTGACCGTCTGGTCGGTGAACTCCAGGCGCTCGATTCCGCGGAGGGTGTCGACGCCCTCGTTTCCGCCGCCATTGGAGTTGTCGGTGACACGGACCAGGCCCCCCGGGCCCGACGTGATCGTGTAGTTGGCGCGCACGCCGTTGTAGACAGCCGTGTCGGTCTCTGTTCCGTGCGGGGCCCACCTGACCGTGCGCACGATGATGAGCTGCGAGGGGTTGACCTCGCGGCCCTCGACCGCGAGGCGCACCTGGCCGAGGGAGTCGACCAGCACCCGACCTGCTCGGGCGGGGTCGGGCACGGTGATCCCCGTGATGCTCGGAGCCAGCGGTGTCGAGATCTGCACCGCCAGGTACGCGTCTCCGTCGAGCAGCTCACCACCCTGCCGACCCTGAAGCCGGTCGCTGCCGGCCCCTCCGACGAGGATGTCGCCGGTGGCCCACGTCGTGATCGCCGTGTTGTTGGGGCTCACCCCCAGGAGGGTCCTGAGCCCGTCGATCACCGGAAGGCTCGCAGCGGTGAGGATGTCGCCATCGGGGGTGCCTGCCACCGCGAGGGTGGTGCGAATGTCGCCACTGAGCGTGTCGTCGAGGTTGCCTCCCGACAGTGCCTCGACGTCGAGGAACGTGTCGGCGAAGCCGGCCTGAATGTTGCCGGGCGCCGGTGCCACGTTGGTGAGGTCAGCGTTGGCGGCGTTCATGGCGCCGGTGTTGTAGTAGGTGCGCCAGTCGAATCCGAGCCCGCCGAGGACGCCGTTGGTGCCCGGCTCGCCGCCGACTGAGATGTCGAATCCGCCAGCGCCGTCGTCGAGGTTGTTGCCCCCGTTGCCCCGCAGCACATCGTTGCCGGGAGGCTCCACGTCGAGGCCGAAGGGGGCCACGGCGTCGCCGGTGGCAGCGTCGGAGCCCGACCCGCCCTCGATCCAGTCATCCCCGGAGTCGCCGCTCGCGGTGTCCGGGCCGCTCCCGCCCAGGCTGAAGTCGTTGCCCTGCCCTCCCAGCTGAGCAGTTCCGAACCCGCCGGCCACCATGAAGTCGCTGCCGGCGCCGCCGTTGAAGGCGTCGAGGCCGGTTCCCCCACTGGCGATGAAGTCATTGCCGGGGCCGCCCGTCAGGGAGTCCAGACCGGCAGCGTCGGTGAGGACGTCGTCACCGCTGCCCCCGATGATCTGGTCGTCGCCGAAGTCTCCCTGGAGGTCGTCAGGGCCGTCGTTTCCCCGCAGTGTGTCGTCGCCACTGCCTGCCCACTGGCCGTTGCCGGTCGGAGTGCCGTTGAACACGGTGTGCTCCGAGCCTCCGTAGCGCCACGCGCCGTCAGGCTGAACCTGAATCTGCGGGTAGGTGTTGGCCTGCTTGCTCATGTCGAAGCGAAGGGTGGGGTAGTCGAAGATCAGTGCGGGCAGGGCGTCGGCGTCCGAGTTGCGCATGATGATCTCGGACAGCAGGTTCGTCTCGATCTGGTTGGACAGGTTCAGGCCGGCCAGGCGGCCGAGGTAGTACAAGCGATCGCCCTCCTGAAGGTTCTCCATCTGGGCCTTGAAGATGTAGTCGAAGGTCGACCCCAGCAGGCCGCCGAACTCGGGTCGCCGCTCGGCGATACCGCCCACCCACAGGTCGATGTCGTCGACGCCGGTCGTCAAGGAGCCGGTGATGGCGTCGCTGGCCCAGTCGCCGGCACTGGCCAGGAAGGCGGCGCGGTCAGCAGGGGCTCCCGGACCGCCGGTGACGATCAGCTGCGCCGCGGCGCGCCTTCCGGCAACGGTGGTCTGCGTCGTGACCGAGGGATGGGTTCCGTAGGCGGCGATGAGGTTCACGAGGGTGCCGGAGTGCCGCAGCCCGAGGCCGAGGTCCGCCCACGAGGCGTAGGGCTGCAGAGAGAGGTCGCCCGTCTGCCCGTACAGCGTGCGCCTGACTCCGTTGAGTGACTGCATGCCGGTGTCGCGACCGCGCGCGATGTTGAGCGCGCCGAGGTCCAGAGGTGCTCCGAGGAGCCTGTTGCGCATCGCGCCGGTGACGAACTCGTCGATCTCGTTCGCGCGCTGGGCGCTCATCCCGCGGGCCACCTGTCCCACCGCCTGCTCGGTGGTGAGCTGCCCCCCGCCCTTGGCGAGGGTGAACTTCGAGGGGCTGAGGAAGGCGTCGAAGAGCGGCAGCGAGTTGTCGGTGCCGTCGGCCGCGGTGCGGGCGATGTCCTCGTTGAGCTGCGAGTGGCCATAGCGATACACCGCAGTGGCGAACTCGGTGGTGATGCTCGGGTCGAGGGTGGGGTCGTAGGCGACGAAGGCCCGCACGAGGGGTTGTACTCGGCGCACGAACTCGCCGAACACCAGGTGCTGGTACTCCATCTCGTTGATGAAGCGCGCGGCCTGCAGGAGCCGCTCGCCGTTCCAGTCTCCGGTCGGCGAGTTCGACGTGCGCCAGTCGCTGTAGGCGAAGAGTGCGCCGGTCGAGGTGCCCGTCTCGTTGGAGGCGATGAGGGTCTTGATCTGGTCGACGAGTCGGTTGTGCTCGCTGTGGAACACGGAGTGGATGCTGGTCAGCCCGATGTTCTCGTTGCCTCGGCCGTCACCGGTGATGAAGTGCTGCCCCAGCGTCGCGGCGTCGTGCGCGGCCACCCACGTCGTGCCGTTCCAGGTCCACTTCGGAGCCGCGCCGTGGGCGATGTCGTCGAGGAAGGCGTGGCCGGTGCGCTGCACGGCGTCGACCGGGCCGCCCACCTTGGTCATGTCCACGGTGCTCAGGGGGCTCGCCGGGTTGCCCTCGGCGAGGCTTCCGTTGGCGAGGACGAGGAGCGGGAATCCGTTGGGGCCACGAAGGAAGCGACCGTACTCGTCGGTGGCCATGAGCGGCACGTTGGTGACGTCGTAGTCAGTGAGGGCGATGCCCAGCTTGGCGCGCGCCTGTGCCTTGACCTCGGCCCATGTGGCGATGCTCTTGGCCGCCGCGCCGTCGAGCAGCGTTCCGGTCGCCACCGGCCTGCTGGCCGAGGAGCACTGCGTTCCCGGGGCGCTGTTGGCAACCGTCCCGCAGCCGTAGGCGCGCAGGAAGACCTGGTGCGACGAGTGCGACGTGTACGTCTGGTTCTGGTCGATCCAGGGCGTGGTGGTGTTGGTGCCGGCGTTGTTGCCGTTGAGCACCGTGCGGTTGAGCGCCATGAAGTTGGCCGGCGAGCCCGGCACGTAGAGCGGGTCGTCCTCCTGGAGCGGGATGAACACGACCTCCGAGCCGGTCTTGCCCACGAGGTCGAGCCCGTGGTCGAAGAACTGGCCGAAGAGCGAGAACATGCCGCTCGCGGGCGGGCCAACCCCCGCGTTGGTCGCCGTGTTCAGGATCGGGAGCTGCGTGTCCGCCTTCTGCGCGGCGTCGAGCCCGCTGACGTCCACGCCCGAGGCCTGCACCGCGGCGGGGTTCGCCGCGGACTGGTCGACCACGAGGTTGCTGATGACCCGCGGCTGGGGGTCGATGACATTGCTCGGGCGCAGTGCCGGGCTGTATCCGGACGCCACCGGACCGAAGGTCGGCGTGGTCACATCGGTGCCGCGCCAACGCTCAGGGGTGAAGCGGGGGAACGGCTGATCGGCCGATCCCCACGCCGAGTTACCGCCCTTCGACGTGTTGGCCACGCCGTTCCACTGGGAGAAGCCGGTGGAGAGATTGTTGTTGCGCCCGTCCACCTGACGCAGGCCCAGCATCAGCCGCGGGTCCGAGATGTCGGTGGCACTCGTCGACCCGGGCACATAGACGTTGGAGCCCCCGATGGCGCAGTTGGCCACGGTGAGACCGCGAGCGAGGGTGCAGTTCGCGCTGTCACGAGTGCGGTGCGCCTCCGCGATCTGGATCTGCTGCAGGATGAACTTCACGTCGCCCACGGTGAGGTCGAAGCCTGCCTGCACGGGCGCTGCCGTCGCGCTCCACGGAGCACCCAGAAGACCGGCGACTACCGAGGCTGTTGCGATCGCGGTGAGCAGGCGGCGTGGTGCATTCATTCGGTGGTCTCCTCGGAGTGATGCCGTGACTGCGCAGCCTGAGCCGTCGAGACCGCCGGTGCGACCCCCCATGCTCGCCCGCGGAGTGCCTTGGGTCAACCGAGCTCGACCCTGCCGGATTAGACCTGTAGTCAAGTCACCACTATGCGTGACGATG
>CALQEM020000268.1:0-4454 GCA_943329595.2 Bifidobacterium breve | reverse complement strand
TTCTGGGGCGCGTACCCCTGCACGCTCACCGGGCCGCCCACCAGCTTCGCGCTGTACTTTCCACCGCGCGTGTCAGCCCACAGGATCGCCTGCCCCACCGGCTGCCCGTCGGCATCGACGCACACCGTGGTTCCCCACTGGCCGGTGACAGCCACCGCGTGCAGGTCGTCGCCCGCGAGCCCCGACTCGGCGATCGCGGCACGGGCCGCCGCCACGAGGGAGGTCCACCACTCGTGGGGGTCTTGTGTCGCGGTGCCGTCGAGGCCGATCTGCACGTCGACCGGCTCGAACGCGGTGGCCGCGATCTCACCGCCGAGGGTGACCACGCCCACCTTGGGGCCGCCGTTGCCGAGGTCGATCGCGAGAATCCATCGCTCAGCCATGGCACGCCGCCCCTGGGGTCAGGCCGGCAGATCGGGAGCCGGCTCGTACATCATGTCGAGCACGCCTCCCATGAGTGACGCGATCGTCTCGAATCCCGACGGCATGCTGCCGATTCCATACACCGCCCCCGAGGCCGCTGGCTGGCCCGCCTTCTCCTCGGCGTAGGCGACCGAGGCCTCGAGGTCGTCGAGGAACTGCTCGGCGAGGCCCGGCCGCGTGTTGGGCCGGGTCACCGCGAAGTGCAGAGCGGCAGGCAGGTGCAGGGCGTTGAGCCGCCAGCCACGCTCTTTCAGCGCGTCGTTGACGAGGTAGATGTCGAGGTCGTCGGAGCGGAAGGCGATCAGAAACAGCGGGTCACCGATCACCTGCAACTGCGGCATGCGGTCGCGGATGCCATCGCGGATAGTGGCCGCTGTTTCGAGGATCGCTTGCGCGGCCGCGAGATAGCCCGACTCGCCCATGGTTACCATCGCCGCCCACGTCGAGGCGATCAAGCCGCCGCTGCGCGAACCCGCGAGCCCGGGCGACAGGTACAGCCCTCCGGGCCACTCGGGCGCGGTGAACCACAGGTTGCGGCGCAGCGCCTTTGACCGGAACACCAGCACGCTGGTGCCCTTGAGCCCGTATCCGTACTTGTGAGTGTCGGCGCTAATGCTTGTTACGCCAGGCACCCGGAAGTCCCACGGCGGCACGGGGTAGCCCAGCTTCTCGGCCCACGGCCAGATGAAGCCGCCGAGGCAGCCGTCGACGTGCAGACCGATTCCGTGGCGTTGCGCCACCTCGCCGAGCTCGGGGATGGGGTCGATCAGCCCGTGGCCATAATTGCCCGCGCTACCGACCAGCGCGATGGTCTGGTCGTCGACCATCGCCTCCGCGGCGCTCACGTCGACGAGGTAGTCGTCGCCCACGGGCGCGTGGCGCACCTCGACGCCCATCCAGTGGCCGCCCTTGTCGAGGGCCACGTGCGCCGACCTCGGAATCACGATGTTGGGCGACTTCACCCCGCGCTCGACCGCCGCCTGCTCGCGGTAGGCGTAGAGGGCCGAGATGAGGCTCTCGCTGCCGCCGCTGGTGACCACGCCCGCGGCGCCCTCACCCTCGGTCACCGCCTCGGCGTGCAGCATCGAGGCGGTCATCGCCACGATCTCCGACTCGAACTTGGTGGCGCTCGGGTACATGTCGCGCTGCAGCACGTTGGCGTGCGCGAACTTGCCATACACCTCGGTGAGGAACTCGTAGTGATCGTGGTCGCCCGAGTAGATGGAACCCGAGACCCGGCCCGCGTCGGCCATAGCGTCTTCGCGCGCCGCCATGGCACTCACCTGCGCGAGCACCACGTCACGAGCAACTGGGTCGGCAGGAATGCTGCGGAAGGTCTCGCTGTCGAGCCGGTAGGGGTAGAAGTCGTTAAGGAAGTCGCTTGCACCGTCGTCAGCCACGCCCCGAGCCTATGCCGCACGCGCCCTTCGCGCCTGTCACCGAGGCAGCCACGCACGAGGGAAGTCCCTTGTCCGCACCGACCGACTCACGCCCCACCCTCGGACCCCCGCTTCGGATGCCACGACGTGCCCTCGAGGTTGCTACTTGTGTCAGGACAAGACATCACAGGCCTATTTGTGTCAGAAACAGACACCAACGGGGGCTACAGTCGGCCGGAGTCGTGGCCCAGCGCCGCCCTCGAGCCCCTCAGCGATTGAGCTCGAGGATCAGTGTGGCGAGGGCCAGCACGGTGAGCCCCACCGACGGCAGGGCCTCCGCGAACCCCTGCTTCGCGCGCACGTGGGCGATGATCGCGCCCAGGAAGTACACGGTCAGCCCCAGGGCCGCCAGCACTCCCAGGATCGGGATCCAAATCCCCACCAGCAGGCCGAGTGAGCCGAGGAATTCGAGACCGGCAAGACCCTTCATCTGCTGGTCGGTAACCCCCACGCTGTGCATGGTCTCCACCACCTGGGGTAGGCGCTTTACCTTTCCTGAGGCCGAGACGGCTGCGGCGAGGCCCAGCAGGGTGGCGACGACGATCAGGGCGATGTTCACGGAACTCCTCTGATTGATTGATGGTTACTACTTGTGCCTAGGCACACTATCGGTAACTATGGGGTCTGAACATAAGGCACATCAGAGTGCCTTAGGCACAGGGAGGTAACCCATGTCCTGTCGCGTCACAATGACCGCTGACTCGAGCCAGTGCCGCATTGTTCGCGAGACCTTCGACCGGCTTGGCGATAAGTGGAGCCTGCTCGTGGTGAGAACCCTGCGCGATGGACCGCTACGTTTCACCGAGTTGAAGGCGGCTGTCGAAGGCATCTCACAGCGCATGCTGACCCTGACTCTGCGCTCGCTCGAGCGCGACGGACTGGTACTGCGCACCGTGTTCCCGGAGGTTCCTCCGAGGGTTGAGTACGCGCTCACAGCACTCGGGGAGACCCTGATCGCGCCGGTGTCAGCACTCGCCGAATGGGCCATGGCCAACCACGCCGAGGTTACGTCGCATCAGTTCCACTTCGACGCTCGCTGAGCTAGTCGGTCATTCCCTTGGCCCGCCGGCCCACCGCACGGTCGACCTCGCGCTTGGCGTCGCGCTCGGCCATCGTGTGGCGCTTGTCGTAGGCCTTCTTGCCGCGCGCGAGGGCGATCTCGACCTTGGCGTAGCCGTCGTTGAAGTAGAGACTCAGCGGAATGATCGTGAGCCCCGACTCGCGCGTCTTGCTGACGAGTTTGTTGATCTCCTCGCCGTGCAGCAGCAGTTTGCGCTTGCGCCTCGGCTCGTGATTGGTCCAGGTGCCCTGGGTGTACTCAGGAATGTGCACCCCGTAGAGCCATACCTCGCCACCCTCGACCGCCGCGTAGCCGTCGACGAGCGAGGCCCGCCCCTGCCGCAGCGACTTCACCTCGGTGCCGGTGAGCACAATGCCCGCCTCGTAGGTGTTCTCGATGTGGTAGTCGTGACGCGCCTTACGGTTCTGGGCGACCAGCTTCCGCCCCTTCTCCCTCGGCATGGCCGATCAGACCTGAAGGTACTTGCGCAGGGTGAGGAAGGCCGCGAGCGCCGACAGCACGATACCGGTGAGGAACACCACCGGAGCGATAGTCCACACCGTCTCCCAGCCCACGAACGACGTGAACTTGAAGGTCTCGGCCAGCACTCCGTCGATGAGGAACTTCTTCACTCCCACGAGTGCCAGCACGGCAAAACCCGCCCCGATAGAGGCCGCCGTGGCCGCCTCCATGAGGAACGGAAGCTGGATGTACAGGTTGGAGGCACCCACCAGCCGCATGATGCCGGTCTCACGGCGGCGCGAGAAAGCAGCAACGCGCATGGTGTTTGCGATGAGCAGCATGGTGACGATTAGCATGGCAATCGAAATGGTGAGGGCGAGGGCCTGCAGGCCGCCGAGGGCCTTGAAGAGGCGATCGAGCGCCTGACGCTGGTCGCGGACGTCCTCGACCCCGGGACGACCCTGGAAGGCCGACGCCACCACGGCGTACTTGGTGGGGTCGGACAACTTCACGCGGAACGACTCAGGCATTTGGTTGACCGTGGCGTTCTCGGCCAGGGGTGAGCCCTTGAACTGCTGCTGGAATCGCGCGAACGCCTCGGCCTGCGACTCGAAATACACCTGCTCGACCACGGGGCTGAGCGACTCGAGGTCGGCCTTGATCTGATTAGTCTGCGCCTTGGTGATCTGGCCCGCGCTGCAGGAACTGGCCTCGCTTACCTTGCCGCACAGGAAGAGTGAGACCTCGACCTTGTCGTACCAGTAGTCCTTCATCTGGTCGACCTGCGCGCGCACTAGCAGCCCGCCGCCGAACAGGCCGAGGGAGACAGCCACCGTGATGATCACGGCGACGGTCATCGTGAGGTTGCGCCGCAGGCCGGTGCCCACTTCGCCCAGCACGAACTTCGCACGCATGGTGTTCCCTCTTCCGATGCTCTAGCGGGCGTACCCGTAGACGCCGCGCGACTGGTCGCGCACGACGTGGCCCTGCTCGAGTTCGATCACGCGCTTGCGCATCTGGTCGACGATGGCCACATCGTGCGTGGCCATCACCACCGTGGTGCCGGTGCG
>CALQEM020000267.1:0-4466 GCA_943329595.2 Bifidobacterium breve | reverse complement strand
TCCACCACGGCCGGCCGGCCGCTCGCGGCTCGGTCCCCCGGCCGACGCCTGCTGACGCTGGGCGCACTCGGCGTGGTGTTCGGAGACATCGGCACCAGCGGCCTCTACGCGCTACAAACGGTGTTCCAGTCGCGCGACGCCATGATCGCGCCGACGCCCGTGAACGTGTACGGCATCATCTCGCTGGTGTTCTGGACGCTGGTGATCGTCGTCTCGGTCGAGTTCGTGACGCTCATCATGCGCGCCGACAACGAGGGCGAGGGCGGCGTCATGGCGCTCATCGCGATCGTCAAGCGGCTCGCGATCCGGCGGCCGTGGGTCAAGCCCGCCCTCGTCGCGGCGGGCCTGTTCGGCGTTGCCCTCTTCTTCGGCGACGGCATGATCACCCCGGCGATCTCGGTGCTCTCTGCGGTCGAGGGGCTGAAGGTGGCCGTTCCTGGCACCGAGAACCTCGTGGTGCCCATCGCCCTGGTGATCCTCACCGTCCTGTTCGCGGTCCAGCGGTTCGGCACGTCCGTGATCGGCAAGGTGTTCGGGCCGGTGATGGTGCTCTGGTTCACCGTGATCGGCGCGGTGGGACTCCTCCAGGTGGCCAAGGACCCCACCATCCTGCGCGCGATGTCACCCACGTACGCGCTTGCCTTCCTGCTGGAGCACCCCCTCATCTCCTTCATCGCGCTCGGGTCGATCGTGCTGACCATCACGGGCACCGAGGCGCTGTACGCCGACATGGGCCACTTCGGCCGCCCGGCCATCACCCGCGCCTGGTTCTGGGTGGTCTTCCCGGCCCTGCTGCTCAACTACATGGGCCAGGGCTCGCTGCTCCTGCAGTCGCCGGCGGCGGTGGCCAACCCGTTCTTCCTGCTCCTGCCCGCCTGGGCCCAGCTGCCCATGGTGCTGCTCGCCATGGTGGCCACGGTCATCGCCTCGCAGGCCGTCGTCTCCGGCGCCTTCTCGGTCACCAACCAGGCCATCCGAAGCGGGTACATGCCGCGCCTGAGCATCCGGCACACCTCCAACACCGAGATGGGCCAGGTGTACGCGCCCGTGATCAACTGGGCGCTCTACCTCGCGGTGGTGCTGCTCGTGGTCGTGTTCCAGTCGTCCACGCGCCTGGCCTCGGCCTACGGCATCGCCGTCACGGGCACGCTGCTGATCGACACCGTGCTCTTCCTCGTGGTGATGCGCATGCTGTGGCACCGGCCGAAGTGGAACGTGGCCCTCGCCGGCGTGGTCTTCCTCACCGTCAACGTGCTGTTCCTCACCGCCAACCTGGGCAAGGTGGTCCACGGCGGGTGGTTCCCGTTGGGGGTGGGCGTGATGGTGTTCGTGGTGATGAGCACCTGGTACATCGGCAACCAGCGGGTCACGGCGCGTCGGCTCGTCGCGGAGGGCGACCTCGCCGACTTCGTCGCGGCGCTGCCCCTCAGCAGCCCGCCGATCCAGACCGGTCCCGGTACGGCAGTCATCCTCAGCCCCAGCGACTCCGCCACGCCGCTGGCCATGCGGGTGGGGGCCGATCGCTTCCACGTGCTGCACGAGCGGATCATCCTGCTCACCCTGGTGATGCAGACCGAGCCACATGTCGACGACGCCGACCGGCTCAGACTCGAGTGGGAGGCCACGGCGCCGACGACCATCGGAGTGCTGCACGCCTCCTTCGGGTTCCGCGACCAGCTCGACGTGCCTCACGCGCTCGAGCTGGCGCGCGACCAGGGGCTCATCCCCGACCTCGACGTCGACTCGGTGGTGTACCTCGTGACGCACATCAGCGTGCGGCCCGACAGCACCCCCGGAATGGCCCGCTGGCGCAAGCGCCTGTTCACCGACCTCACCCGGAACGCCACGAGCCCGATCGAGTACTTCAACCTGCCGCCCGAGCGCACCGTCGCGCTGGGTACCGAGGTGGGCGTCTAGCGAGCGTCGCTCGAGGCCGCAGCAGCGGCCTCGGCCCCGGGCAGAGCGCCGGACCCCGCCGGGGTGCTGCGGTAGATGAGCGCCCACGCGCCCTCGAACCACGCCGCGAGCACCCCGAACCCGAGCCACACGACCAGCGGGCCGAGCCAGCCGCCGACGAGGAACCCGGTGAGCGCCGCCGCCATCCAGCCACCTCCGACGACCATCGACATCAGCAGGGCTGTGACCAACCAACGGCCCGGCCGCGCCCGGATCGCCGCGAGGTTCGCGCGCAGGGCGCCGCGCCTGCCGTCGAGGGCCGCCACGACGACCATGGGCGTCAGTGCCACCACGACCATTCCCGGCACGACCCACACCAGCAGCCCGGCCATGATCGCGACCACGAGCAGCACGGTCCAGAGCGCGAACGATGTCGCGTTCGCACGCGCGCGGGCCAGCATCGGGCCCACCTCACGCGACCCTCGACCGCCTCGAGCGCCGTTGACCCGATGAGGGCGAGCGAGACCAGCAGCACCACGAACGACACGGCGGCGGCCAGCAGGAACAGGCCTCCCAACGACGGCACCAGCCCGGCCCACGACAGCAGCGACTGCGCCACGGCGTTGAGGGCCACCACGACGACGAACTGCTGCCAACCACGGCCCAGGGAGCGCAGCGCGCTGAACAGCACCGACCGCCCGTAGCGGCGGGGCGACCCGGCGCTCACGGCGACTTCCCCGCGGCGGCGTCGAGCACCGGAATCGCCTCGCCCGAGAACACCTGCTGGCCCCCCACAGTGATCGTGAGGGTCACCGGGCTCGTGCCGGGCGACTCGACCACGATCGCGGCGCCGTCGACTGTGGTCCCAGTGCAGCTGACCTGCTTGCCGGTCTCGACGCAGCCCGGCCACACGCGCACGGCCACCGCTTGCGCGAGCAGCACGTCGATGGTCGCCGCCCGCACGGTGGAGGCCCGGTCGCCGCCGTACGCCGTGGCGCCCTCGACCTCCGACGAGAGCTGTGAGCAGCCCGAGGCCGCCAGCGCGAGTCCGAGGGCTGCGCCGCACACCACCATCAGGCGCCGGGCCCTCACGCGGTGCCTCGCTGCTCGTAGGCCACGAGCCGGGCCTCGGCCGCCAGCTGGGCCGCCTCGACCTCGGCATCAGTGATCGCCGAGAGGTCGAAGGGCGCGGGCAGAAGCAGCTCGCAGTTTCGGTCGAGCGGGGAGCCCATGCGCATCACCGGCGTCTGCGCGGCGTCGTTGGCCGACAGCTGCCTGCTGAGCGAGGCGAGCCCGGTCGCCGAGAAGTCACCGTCGGTGTACTCGACCGGAGACAGGTGGTCGATCACGGTGCTGAAGATCGACAGCGTGCCGTCGCGGTTGTCGACCACCTCGACCAGCTGCTGCTGCTGCGGGAAGTCGATGCACGACGCCGTGGTGAGCTCCCAGAATCCGCCGCCGCCCTCACGCGCGTGCGCGGTGATCCCGTTGATGTGCGAGTGGCCGTTGACCCACGCGATCAGGTGGGGGAACTCGAGCATCGCGGCCACGAACTCGTCGCCGAGCACGAGGCGCTGCGACTCGCGTCCGGGAGCCATGGCGGGGTTCAGCAGCGAGAAGCTGTTGTGGTGGCTGAGCACGATCGCCAGCCTGCGGTCGGCCGCCGCTCGGGCCAGCTCGGCCTTGAGCCACTCGAACTGGTCCTCCGGAACCGCCCCGTCGGCGCCCACCACCGAGTTGCACGTGTCGAGCCCGAGCAGCCGCACGAAGGGGCCCACGTCGGCCGACCACCAGGTCTGCCCAGACTCGACGTGGGCGGGCGTGAAGCCGTGGCCCACCGGGCCGGGCAGCGCGGGGCTGTCGAGATGGGCCTGCATGAAGTCGGTCTGGTCGAACAGCGCACGGGCGGGGTCGGCCGTCACCGATCGCATTCCGGGCTGGAGCCCGTGCTGGTTCTGCAGCGCGCCCAGGAGGGCGCTGAAGGGGCTCGCGTCGGCGGCCAGGCCGCGGAAGGAGCCGAGCCCCAGCGCGGGCCAGAGCGCCGCCTTGCGGTCGCCAAGCGCCCAGGCCTCGAGCCCACCGGTCACCGGCAGGGTCCCGATGTAGAGGATGTCGTGGTTGCCGAACACGGTGAACCACGGCACGGCCAGTCCGACCGACTCGACCGGCTGGCTCACCGCCGCGGTGAGCATTCCGGGCTGGCGCGGGTAGCCCAGCGCCCCGAAGGCGTCGTTGGGGTCGTCGGGGTGCCACGCGTACGTGGCCTCGGCCCACGCCTGCACCCCCTCGTACACACCCACAGCCCCACTGTTGGGCGTGATGGTGCGTCCGTCGAGCACGCCGACGTACCAGTCGAGCTCGAGGTGCGACAGCATGTCGGTGCTGTCTCCGGTGACGACCGCGGCGCTCATGGCCGCTCCTGTCACCGGACTGCGCCGCGCCTCGGTCATGGCCTTCACCATGGCCGCGTTCACGTGCACGGTCAGCGCGTCGTGCGGGCGGAAGGCTCCGGCCCAGGTCGAGGGGTCAAGCCCCAGCATGGGCTCGAGGCGCGCCGGCGACTGGGCGTC
>CALQEM020000266.1:0-4470 GCA_943329595.2 Bifidobacterium breve | reverse complement strand
GCTCGGGCGCTGTGCCCAGGTGGCGCACGACCTGGCGAGTCTCGTCCAGTGACGTGCCGGGGAAGAGGCACCTGGGGTCGAAGTCACTGCGATGGCGCTGTCCTCGGAATTGGCGGGCGGCGAGAGCTCAGATCTCCCATCCCGTCGCCATACGCAGCACGGCTTCCGAGGAATCGTCTGTCGCGGATCCTCGCCACGCGACGTGCTGATCGGGACGCACCAGGAGCAGTTCGGCGCCATAGCGTTCAGATAGGGCGTGGTTGCGGAGATCAACGATGCGCAGCGGAATCCCAAGGGAAGCAGCGCAGGCTGCCCATTCATCCGGCACATCGGCACCCCCGACCTGCAGCAGCGCGAATCCCTCTCCAAGCACGTCGTACAGCGACTTGGCGTCGTCGAGCCACACGTGCGCCAACCGGTGCCCCACCACCGCGTCGCCCTCGGGAGGCATGAGCAAGGCAGACGCGTACCCCATGTCGAGGACGAGATCGAGAGCATGGAACTCGGCATGCTTGGTCTGCTGAATGCGCTCATGCGCGGCCTTGCGAGCCAATTCACCGCTGGGGTCATCAACATCAAGCCGCGGATCGGTGAGCTCGGTCGAGAGCACCTTCATGTTGGCCGTCGCCTCCTCGATGACCCGCAGTTGCACTGGCCGTCGCTCCTGCTCATAACTGTCGAGCAGCGCAGGCCCACCCCAGCCCTGAAGAACCGCGGCGAGCTTCCAGCCCAGATCAACGGCATCACCCACGCCGGTGTTCATGCCGTGGCCGCCAAAGGGCGGATTGAGATGCGCGGCATCACCGGCGAGGAAGGCCCGGCCCGCGCGGGCGGAGTCCACGAGCTGCATCCGCGCGGTCCACGGGTCGGTGGAGCCGATCGTGATGTCCAGGTCCGCGCCGACTTCCGCACCGATGGCCGCAGCGACAAGTTCCCGCCCGTGCTCGCGACCGCGTTCCTCGTCGACGCCGAACAGGATGATCCACCACGTGCCGTCGCGGTCGAGAGGACCCATCAGCGCAGGTGCGGCCTCGTTCAGGATCCAATACTGCACGGCAGGTCCGTGTGCCACGTGTGCCATCAGGTCTGGGGCAGTGAACACCATGCCGAAGTTGGGTCGGAGGGCATGCTCACCCTCGTACCGGGCGCCCATCTCCTCTCGCACGATGCTCCTAGCGCCGTCGCATCCCACGACAAATGCCGCCGTCACGGTGACGGAGCCTTCCGGGCCGACGACATCCACCTCGACTGCGCCCTCGCCCTGACGCATCGAGAGGACGCTGGCGCCCGTGACAAGGCGGCAGGACGGAATTCCTGTCACGGTGTCGCGCAGCAGTTCCTCGAACGCGTACTGCGGGGCCTGCTGACCGACTTCGGCGAATCTGTCGCCCTCGGCTACGAGTCCGAGTACCCCATGGAAACGTGACAGCTCGCGACCAGTGAGTGTTGTGCAGAACGCGATGTCCTGCGACCACGACACTGGCAAGGGCGCGCGCTTCCGAAATTCATCAGCGATGCCCCAGCGCCGCAGATGCTCCATCGTGCGTACGTTCACCGTCTTGCACCGCGGTCGAAGGTGCGACACCTGGGGTCTGGTCTCGACTACGAGAACGTCAATACCGCGACGACCCAACTCGACGGCGGCAGCGAGCCCTACCGGGCCGCCGCCCGCGATCACGACCTGCACGTGATCGGGCACTACGGGTTCGTCGCGGTTCACCCAGACTGCGCGCAGTCGAGGGCGAAGGCGATCTGACGCAGTTGCACTGCGGCGCCTCGCAGGTGATGGTCGATGGAGTGGCCAACGCCCGGAATGATGGACGACTCGACCGGCACCGAGGAATCGAACGCCGCGAGGAAAGCGTCCCGCGCTTCGGGCGACGTGTCCCACAGGGCATCGAACTGCGCGAGACCATGGTGAACGGGCACCTGGACTCCCGGTGCCACCTCGCTCAGCCTGGCCGCTGCCCACTGGGGTGCGCGGACGAGCTCGACGAACGGTGTGGGCGCATAGGAACGTTGCGCGTCGGCCTTGGCTGACTCGGTGAACGTCCCGGGGGGACCGAACATCACACCTTCTCGATCCGGCACCGGAAGGTCGATCACTCCCTCGAAGGGCAGCGAACCGAGAGTTTCGGCAGCGCCACCCGCAGGGATGCGCGAACCCATGCCAGTGACCGCAACGCCTGCGAGCGCCCACGCCGGATTGCGGGCTGCGAGCTCAAGGGCGATCATCCCGCCGATGGAATGGCCCACGAGCACCACGGCCGAGGGTGCAAGGCCCTCGAGGATGGTGCCCACAGCCTCGTCGAGAAGTTCGGCCTGCCGCGCGAAGGTGTTCTCGTCCTCGGGCAGTAGATCGCTGTCCCCGTAGCCCGGACGGTCGATCACGAGCATCGACAGGCCGTTGCGGTTGGCCACCTCCACATACGAGCCTGCAGCTGAGCCCGCCACGCGGTAGTACTCGCCGGTATACGTCCCTCCGTGCAGCGCTACGAGGAGAGGGGCTCCGGCTAGTGGCGACGCGGACTCATGGAGTTGTCCGGTGATCCGAACCCCTCCGACGGTGGCTTCCTGACGGCTCATCTGGTGCTCCTCGGGCTGGGGAATTCAGCAGGCACGTAGGCCTCAGTTATATGGAATAGCGATCCCCGAGTCAATGGTTGCGCCGCGCCCTCTGCAGAAATCGTGATGTTTGATAACAGTTATATCGCGATTGCCCGAAACTGTGGCGCTGTCAGCGACTGCTGCCTACTGTTATAACACCGTGCTGACCGGTCAGCTGCGGGCGACTCAACCCAAGGAGTATTCATGAAGAGCAGAAAGAAGGCGGCCCTCGGGGCCAGCCTCGCAGCGCTGGCCCTCGGCGCCACGGCGTGTGGCGGCGGGAGCATTAGCAGCAGCTCGTCGGCGCCCGCAAGCTCGTCGGCTCCCGCAAGCTCGTCGGCTGGCTCGTCATCGAGCGCGGCGGCGGCCGGAACGGTGAAGATCGGCTAGGTGTCACCTCAAACGGGGCCGCTCGCAGGCTTCGGGGAGGCTGACACCTTCGCCATCGACTACGTCAAGGAGTACTTCGCGAAGAACCCGATCTCGGTGGGCGGAGTGCCCTACAACGTGGAGATCATCGTCAAGGACGCCGCCAGCGACTCGACGAAGGCCGGACAGGCAGCAGCTGACCTGATCAACAACGACGGTGTCGACATCGTGATGGCTGCGGGAACTCCCGACATCACCAACCCCGTTGCCGACGCGTGTGAGGCCAACTCCACGCCGTGCATCACGGCGATCGCGCCCTGGCAGTCGTACGTCGCCGGCCGCAGCAAGGGCGATATGACGGCGAAGTTCCAGTGGACCTACCACTTCTTCTGGGGCCTTGAGGACATCGCTGCGGTCTACACCGACATGTGGAACCAGGTGCCCACCAACAAGAAGGTCGGCGGTCTCTACCCCAATGACTCTGATGGTCAGGCAGTCAGCGGCGCGTTCCCCGTCCTCGTCAAGGAAGCGGGCTACACCGTGGCCTTCCCGCCGCTGTACCCCAACGGCACGCAGGACTTCACCGCTCAGATCAACTACTTCAAGCAGCAGAACGATGAGATCCTCACCGGTGTGCCGATCCCGCCTGACTTCACCACCTTCTGGAAGCAGGCCAAGCAGCAGGGCTACAGCCCCAAGATTGCTTCAATCGCCAAGGCCATCCTCTTCCCGAGCTCGGTCGAGGCACTCGGCGACCTCGGCCAGAACCTGTCCAGCGAGATCTGGTGGTCACCGGAGTGGCCCACCAAGAGTTCGCTGACGGGCATCTCGGCCAAGGAGTTCGCCGCTGCGTACACGGCGAAGACCGGCAAGCAGTGGACGCAGCCCCTAGGCTTCGTCGAGTCGCTCTTCGAGGTTGCCGCCAACGCGGTGGCCACGGCCGGTTCCACCGACAAGGCTGCTGTTGCGAAGGCCCTGAGCACACTGAAAACCGACACCCTCGTGGGCAACGTCGGCTGGAGCCCCACGGCCAGCCCCACCACACCCACGCCGAATGTGGCGAAGACCCCCATCGCTGGTGGGCAGTGGCGCCTCACTGCGGGCGGGCTGTTCAAGTACGAACTGCTCGTGGTCAGCAACGCGCTGGCGAAGTCGCAGGGCATCGACATCCCGTTGACCGGGAAGATGGAGCCCATGCCCGCTAGCTGACCTCGGTCAGCTCGGACGGAGGTCCCCGGGCAGGTGAACGCCCCTGACCGGGGACCTCCTTCCACCGAAAACCCCCTATTAAACTGACATCCCGCGGATTAGGGTCTACCTATCCGGTTCGTCATGAAGGAGCGTGACCATGGCAACTCCCAAGCTTGCCCACATCGTCTTCCAGACCGCGCAACCTCAGGCCATGCGCGACTTCTACTGCACCCTGCTCGAGGCTCATGTTGTCTACTCCGATGACAACCTGAGTTTCATGACCTACGACGATGAGCACCACCG
>CALQEM020000265.1:0-4517 GCA_943329595.2 Bifidobacterium breve | reverse complement strand
GCCACCGAACCACGACGCTACGTGGCGTGAGCGAGTCCACGAAGAAGAGCATCGACCATTGCAGTGAAGTTCTCCTCGCGGTTGCGGGCGAAGTGCACGCCCGCAATTTCGAGGCTGACTGCGCCGTGGAGAGCACTCCAGATCTGTTGAGCGGCCTCGGTGCTGTCGCCAGGAGCTAGACCGCCGGAGTCCATCGCCGCATGCACTCGATCAACGAGGGTGCGAAATGAACTGCGCGCAGCTTCCTTGGCTTGTGGCGACAGCTCAAGCAGCATCATCTGCTCAAACATCAGGTGATAAAGCTGGGGATTATCGATCGCGAATCGCCGGTACGCGCTGCAGCCGGTGCGCAGTCGAAGCAGTGGGCTCGACGTCGGAGGAACATCAATCGCGATGTGGAGCGACTCAAATCCTCGAACGAAGAGAGCTTCGAGTAGTCCGTCCTTGTTGCCGAATCGCGAGTAGACGCCCATGGGTGCCACGCCGGCCCGCGCTGCCACCGATCGCACCGTGAGGGCGCCGAGTCCAGACTCCTCGATCAGGGCCAGAGCGGCGTCGACCAGAGAGTCGGTCACGTCGACGCTGGGCGTTCGGGCGCGCTGAATCGTTGACACGCTTCAGCATAGCGTGCCATTGTTATAGAACAGTGTTCCTTACTAGATCTCGACAGAAATGTTGCCATGACTTCGTTGAGCCCGCGCCGTCGTTGGGTCGCGCTGAGCGTCCTGTGCCTGAGCCTGCTGCTGTCGGTGGTCGACAACACCATCGTCAACGTGGCGTTGCCGACGCTCAACAGCGAGCTAGGAGCAGGCACCACCGAACTCCAATGGATCGTTGATGCCTACACACTCGTCTTCTCGGCGCTGCTGCTCACCATGGGGCACGCTGGCGATCGATTCGGCCGCAGGCGTGCCTTGCAACTGGGCTTGTTGATCTTCGCGGGCACATCGGGGCTGGCGGCCCTGTCCACAACATCGAGTCAACTCATTGGGGCGCGTGCGCTCATGGGTATCGGTGCTGCCTTGATCTTCCCTGCGACTCTGGCGATCTTGGTCAATGTGTTCACTGATCCGAAGGAGCGCGCGGCGGCGATCGGAATCTGGTCGGCGATGGTGGGAGTTGCGGTTGCCATCGGCCCGGTCGCGGGTGGACTGCTCCTTGAGCACTTCTGGTGGGGCTCGATCTTCCTTGTGAACATCCCCGTCGCACTCGTGGCGATCGCTCTGGGCGCCCTGTTCCTTCCCGAATCGCGTGACCTGGGTGTGGGCCCGATGGACTACGCCGGGTTGGTGCTGTCCGCTGCGGGTGTCGGACTGGTGATTTGGGCAATCATCGAGGCCCCAACGCTGGGCTGGACGTCACCCACAATTCTTGCCGCCTTCGCTGGCAGCATCGCACTCCTCGTCGCGTTCGCGCTCGTCGAGCGTCGACTCGCTCATCCGATGCTCGACGTTCTCCTCTTCAAGAATGCGCGGTTCACCGCAGCCAGCCTGTCTGTCGCCACCGCCTTCTTCGCGCTCTTCGGGTTCATCTTTCTCATCACGCAATTTCTGCAACTGGTGCAGGGCTACACCGCCCTGCAGGCGGGCGTTCGCACTCTCCCCTTCGCAATTGCTACTGGAATCATGTCGCCGGTAGCCATTGCGCTCATGCATCGATTCGGCTCCAAGCCCATCGTCACACTCGGCCTACTCGTGATGGCCGTTGGTTTCGTGATTGCTGCGACCGTGCAGGTCGACACCCCGTATCTCGGTCGTGTGCTGATTTCCATGGTCACGATCGCGGCTGGTCTGGGCCTGGCAACAAGTCCTGCCACCGAAGCAATCATGGGAGCAGTGCCGCCCGACAAGGCTGGTGCTGGGGCCGCCGTGAACGACACCACGCGAGAATTTGGTGGCACCCTCGGGGTCGCGGTCGTGGGCTCAGTGTTTCTCACCGTGTATGGTCCGGCAGTCGTCGACGGTTACCGCAGCCTCGGTCTTCCCCCGGCGTATGAGTCGGTCGTTCGCGAGTCGCTGGCGGGAGGGCTCGGAGTTGCGGCGAAACTTCCCTCAGATGCAGGGGCGCAGCTCGCAGTCATCGCCAAGGGAGCGTTTGTTGATGGACTCACGCGAGGCTCGCTGGTATCGGCCGTCGTCGTCTCGGTAGGGGCAATCATTGCGTGGAAGTTCCTGCCGACCCGAGCCTCGTCATGACCAAGGACGAAACTCTCCGCGTCGTCGAGCCGAAAGTCGCATCGAGCTGATCAGCGCCGACCGGCTGGGGTCTCGCCCTTGGCGTTGGTGGAGAACTCACGGAACGGCTCGTGCGTGGACCACAGGCTCGTGACGTCGCGAGTGAACAGGAACGCGATCGTCCAGTCGGTGAGCACCTGCACCTTGCGACGCGTCGTTGGCATCTTGCTCAGTTGGTACATGCGGTGCAGCCACCACGCCGGGAAGCCCTTGATCTTCACGCCGTACACCTGGGCGACGCCCTTGTAGAGGCCGAGCGACGCAACGGACCCGTTGTGGTGGTGTGAGTAGTCGTCTGGCTCGGAGCCGCGCAGCACCGCGACGATGTTGTCGCCGAGCACCTTCGCCTGGCGCACCGCGTGCTGTGCCGACGGAGAGCAGTAGTTGCCGGGGTCTGTGAGGTCCGGCACCGCGGTGCAGTCGCCGGCGCCCCAGGCGTCGTCGACCCCCTCGACGCGCAGGTCGCTGCGGCAGATCAGGCGGCCGCGCTCGTCGAGCGGCAGGTCCGTCTCGGCCAGCAGTGGGTTGGGCCGCACGCCCGCGGTCCACACCACGGTGTCGGCAAGCATCGTCGTGCCGTCGGAGAGCACGACATTGCCCTCGACGGTCGACTCGAGCCGGGTCTCGAGCCTGATGTCGATGCCCCGCTCGCGCAGCTGCTCGACGGTCCACTCGCCCATCTCGGCGCCCACCTCGGGAAGGATGCGTCCGCTCGCCTCGACCAGCACGAAGCGGAGGTCGTCGGCGGTGACGTTGCGCAGGTAGCGCGTCGCGTAGCGGGCGATGTCCTCGGTCTCGGCGAGGGCCTCGACGCCGGCGTAGCCGCCGCCGACGAACACGAACGTGAGGTTGCGCTCGCGGACCTCCGGATCGGTCGCGCTCTCGGCGATGTCGAGGCACTCGAGCACGCGGTTGCGCAGCTGGATGGCCTCCTCGACATTCTTGAAGCCGGAGGCCCAGTCGGCGAGGCCAGGAATCGGCAGCGTGCGCGCAACAGCCCCTACGGCCATCACGAGCACGTCATAGGCGAGCTCATAGGTACCGCCCTGGAGCGGCTGCACGGTCGCCACCTTGCGGTCGTGGTCAACTCCGGTGACCCACCCCGTGACGACCTCGGCCTCGGTCAGCGTTTGGCGCAGCGGCACGACGCTGTGGCGCGGCTGGATCGAGCCAGCGCTCGCCTCGGGCAGGAACGGCTGGTAGGTCATGTACGAGCGGGGGTCGACCACCGTCACGGTCGCCTCGTGGCGGCGCAGCTTCTTGCGGAGGCGCAGCGCGGTGTAGAGACCGACATAGCCGCCGCCCACGACGAGGATGCGCGGAACTGTGGTGTCTGTGCTGGTCGGGGTTGCGGAACGGCTCATACATTCAGACAAGCACACCTGATGTGAGGCCGCAGTCCCAAAGTTCAGTCCTGGCGCTACGTCCGCCGCACCGGAGAGCGGAATACTCGCCCGGGCAACCTTGAACGTGCGCGGGCGACCCGGGCGAAGCGAGAACGGAGATCACCTGTGAGGCCGGGCGCCCTCGATGGTGATCTGAGCAGATGCCGCAAGCGACTCCCGGCCAGGTGGTGATGGCACCCTGAAGCAGCGCCACCGCGTAGGAGACTCCGTCGCCGGCGCGCCACCACCGTGCGCTGCGGGCCCTGGTGTGGCGGTAGTCCTGCCCCAGCAGGATGGCTCTGCAGCCAGCGCGCGGCCGGTCGAGGCACTCCTTTGCGAGCGCGTGCAGCCAGAGCGGCCCCACGCCGTGCGAGGCTGGCTGGAGTTCCCGGCTGGCTGACCGAGGAGGCTGAGGTGAAGAAGTGGGGCCCGCTGATCGCCCTGGCGATCGCGCAGTTCGTGATGGTGCTCGACCAGTCGGTGATGAACGTGTCGATCAGTGCGCTCGTCGCCGAGTTCGACACCACCGTGACCACCATCCAGGCCGTGATCACGCTCTACTGCCTGGTCATGGCGATGTTCATGCTGACCGGGGCCAAGATCGGCGACATCATCGGCCGCAGGCGCGCCTTCGTGATCGGGCTGGTGATCTACGGGTGCGGATCGCTGACGACCGCGCTCGCGCCCAGCGTGGCAGTGCTCGCCTTTGGCTGGTCGATCCTCGAGGGACTCGGCGCCGCCCTCGTGCTGCCGGCCCTGGCCGCGCTGATTGCTGGCAACTTCGAGGGGCACAGCCGCAAGGTCGCCTACGCGGTAATCGGGGGAGTGGCGGGAGCCGGCATCGCCATCGGTCCCATCCTCGGCGGTTGGGCCACCACTGACCTCACCTGGCGCATCG
>CALQEM020000264.1:0-4541 GCA_943329595.2 Bifidobacterium breve | reverse complement strand
GCGCTCCAGACCGAATCGGACACCGCGAAGCCGCTGGCCCCCGCGACCCCGTCGTAGTAGTCGGCCACCTCGGCCTCGCCGATGGGGTCGCCGTCGACGTCGGAGCTCAGTTGCGAGGCCGCCGAGGCAAGGGAGCGGAGGTCGTCGCCGACCGAGGCCCGCAGCGCCGCCACGGCACCAGCGGTGGTGGTGCGGCGGTGGCGTCGAAACTCGGCCGACACGAAGTCGTCAATCGCGCGGCCCTTGAGCTTGTCGGCAGCAACCTCGGCCACTCCCGACGCCCGCAGCCGCTCGAGGGCCGCCTTTCCGCGTACCCCGCCGGGGTGGAGCAGCACGAGTGACACGCCGACTTCGCGCTCGTCGACCGCGCGCATCACGGCATCAAGCACGGCGGGCTCAGCACTCTCGATCGAGGTGGCGACCAGCACGATTCCGCCGCCGAACAGGGTGGGCGAGACGGCCTCGAGAAACTGGCCCAGAGCACCGTCGCCGGCGAGGTCGAGATCGTGGCGCTCAGTGTCGGGATCGGCCTTGCGCGCCGCGGAGACCACGCCGGCCACCACTCGCTCGGCGAGGAACTGCTCCGGGCCGATCACGAGGGTCGCGGTGGGGGGTTCGATGGCCATCGTCGCCAGCATGGCACGACTCACCCACCGGGCCCAGATCGGCCCAGCAGCGCAACGCCCGCCGGTGTCGCCACCACCGCAATGTCGCCGCTGTGATCGGTGCGCCACACCCCCACGCCACGACTCTCATAGGACTGCAGCGTCTCGGGCGCCGGGTGACCATAGCCGTTGTCGACACCCACCGACACCAGCGCAGCCCGGGCTCCCGACCAGGGCCCAAACCTCGGGTTCTGACGGAGCGACCCGTGGTGCGGCACCTTGACAACGTCGACCGTGAGGGCGCCGTTGACAGCCATCACCGCGGCCTGACTTGCCGGTTCCAGGTCGCCGCCCAGAAGCAGTCGCACCCCCTCGACCACCACGAGGGCGGTGAGGCTGGCGTTGTTGGAGTCGCTGCCCTCACCCCGGATGATGCGCGTGGGCCACAGGACCGACCACCCCACCGGCCCCACCTGGCGCGAGTCGCCTGCCGACACCACCTCGACCGGTACGCCCGCGTCGGCGCACCACGCACGCACGCGCTCAGCTTGGTCGAGAGGCTCCGCCAGCGGCGACACGAGCACCGTGCCCACCGCTCGGCCCCGAAGCACACCCGGCACTCCCTCGACGTGATCGGCGTGGAAATGAGTCAGTAGCAGTGCCGACACCCTCGATATGCCAAGGTCGCTCAGGCACCGGTCAACCCGGGCGGGCTCGGGTCCGGCATCGACCACCACGGCAGAGTCGGCATCGATACGAAGCACGATGGCGTCGCCTTGGCCAACGTCGCACATGACCGCGACCCACCCCGTCGGGGGCCAGTGCTCGCTGCCCGCGCGCGGCAGCGCCACCCCGCACACCACCACCCCTGCCACGACCGCGGCGGACACCGGCCGCGGAACCCGCGACACGGCTCGTCGGACGGGGCCCCGATACTTCACCGTCAGGGCGCCCGAGGCCAGCAGCATCAGGGCGAGCGCGGCTCCGCGGGCACCCGTGGGCCAGGGGATGAGAAGCGGAGCGGTTGCAGCCACCCCATGCGCCACCCATGCGACCCACTGGGCACAGAGAACCGCAGGCACCGCGACAGCGTGGGCCAGTGCCGGGCTCACCGCTGACGCGAGGGTGGCCGCAACACCGAGCAGGGTGGCGGGGGCGACAGCCAACTCGGCCAGGAGGTTGGCGGGCACCGCCCCTAATCCCACCGAGGCGCCAATCAGCACCAGTACCGGGGCCGTCACGAGTTGTGCAGACACCGTGATAGACAGCGCCTCGGCCAGCGAACGGGGTAGCCACGGTGCACGCGCGGCGATACCGTCGCGCAGTTGAGGCGCCACGATAAGAAGCCCGGCGGTGGCTGCCACCGACAGGGCGAAGCCGGCCGACACCGCGAGCCACGGATCGACGAGCAGCAGCACGATCGACGCCGCGGCGAGGGCTGGCGGACCGCGGCGCTGACCGCCCGTGAGCAGACTCAGCACCACCACCGAGCCCATCGCGGTCGCTCGGACGACGCTGGGCGACGGCCTGACCAGAATCAGGAAGCCGATCAGCGCCACCCCTGCCACCACTGCTCGCCCTCTCCCCCGCACGCGCCCGAGGGCCGCGAGGCCGAGTGCCGCGCCGAGGACGATCGATACATTGGCACCGGAAACCGCGGTGAGGTGCGCCAGCCCCGCCGTGCGCATGTCATCGGCGAGCGCGTCAGGCAGGGTGGAGGTGTCTCCGAGGACCAGCCCCGGAAGCAGGGCGGCGCCGTCGGCAGGCAGCCCCGCAGTCGCGTCTCGAAGTCCAGCGCGCAAATTTCCCGCTACCCGCTGCCACACGGGCGCCTCGCCGAGCACGGTCGGCACCCGCCTCATCGAGAGCGAGAGTGTGCCATCGCCTCCCGGCTTGCGCGGTAGCACGGTGGCGTAGCCGGTTACCGATGTTCCGGGGAGGAGTCCCACGGCGTCAGCCGGGGCCCAGAGCGAGGCCGGAAGCCGCGCGGACAGCGCCCCGCCCTCCCAGGTGATCCGGTGCACGGTGATGCCGGTCACCGTCCGAGGCGGTCCCCTCACAATGCTCGAGCCCGCCCCCTCGACGAGGCGAGGATCGGAGTCGACCACCGCCTCGATCGTCACGGCACTGCCAGGCTCGGGCAGCAGGTCGGGAGACACCGCCCACACCCGCAGGCCAGCGACTCCGGTGGCCAGCACGAGTGCCACGAGCGGCAGCAGCACCGCGGGGGCGATCCTGCCTCGTCGATATCGCCAGCCCACCGCCACCGCGAGCGATGTGAGCGAGGCCGCGAGCAGTGCGACGACCGGGCTCAGCAGTGCCGATGCCACGACGGCGCACGAGCACCACACTGAGGCGGCCGTGGGCCACAGCCTGAGGTCGGGCTTCATACGCGCAGCCGCGGCGCAAGGTTCGCCAACGTCTTGTCACCGACACCGGTCACCTCGCCGAGCTCCTCCACCGACGAGAACCGACCATGGGCGACCCGCCACTCCACGATGCGCCCGGCCAGCACCGGGCCGACCCCGGGTAGCGATTCGAGCTGCTCGAGAGTCGCCGAGTTGAGGTCGAGTGGGGCGTCGACGCCCCCCGAGGACGAACTCGCAGGCACGTCGGCCACGCCCTGCCCTGGGCCGGCGGCGACGACTCCGCGTGCCACCACCACCTGCTCGCCGTCGACGAGTCGCCGCGCGAGGTTCAGTCTGATGCCCCTCGCGTCGCGCCGGAGTCCGCCCGCCGCCCTGATGGCATCGGCAACACGTGACCCCTCAGGCAGCCGAACGACCCCCGGCCGTACGACAAGCCCCACCACATGCACCACGACCAGGGGCCTCGGCGCCGGGCCCGGAGAGGATGTAGGCATCGGACCTCCCGTCGGCGCCACGGCCGGCCCTCGAGTGAGCACCGACGGCAGCTCGGCCGGCCGGACCCGCGACTGCCACCACCACAGCCCGGCGAGCAGTAGCGCGCACACCAGCACCAGCACCAGGCCCACGGCAGCGACTGGCGTGAGGCCACGTCCCGCCACCCGCGGGACCCAGCCGCCACCCGGCAGACTCGCGGGGGGCGCGGAGTGGTCGGCCACACGCTGACGCTAGGCAGCGAGACGAGTGGCGAATGGCACTCAGAGCATCCCTGTGGACGCCAGAGCGATCACCGCCCTGTGGACACGTCACCTCCTGTGAGGGCCGACCGCACGTTCCGCACATGACGCAGCAGGATCACCGCTGCGATCAGCAGTGCGAACGCCCGGCTGTGCCACGAGTCCGACATCAGGAGGGCAATGGGCACCAGCGCGACCGCGGCTGCCACAGCTCCGAGCCCCACTCGACGAGTCAGTGCCACCGTGACCGCGAAGACCACCAGCAGGGGAAGCGCCCAGATGGCGTGGGTACCCAGGATGGCGCCGAGGGCGGTGGCCACCCCCTTGCCGCCACGTCCCCTCAGGAACGGCGAGGTCACATGACCCACCACGGCGGCCAGCCCGGCGACCTCGCCCGCCGCAAGGCCGACAAACGTGGCAAAGAGCACCGCCGGGACGAACCCCTTGAGGAGGTCAAGCACGAGAACGAGGACCCCGACCCCTCTGCCCATCGTGCGGGCGGCATTCGTGGCCCCGGGGTTACCCGAGCCCGACGCGCGCAGGTCGATTCCGCGAATGCGCGCGATGGTCGCTGCGGGGTTCAGCGACCCCACCACGTAGCCGGCGACGACGGCCGCGACATAGAGCGGCAGCGAGACCGTGGTCAAGCCGGGTCCGCGGGCCACACCTCGGGTGCGGCCGCGGCAGGGGCCACCACGACGGCGATGGTTCCTGGCCCGCTGTGCACCGCGACGGTCGCGGTTAATTCCGACACTGGGACCCGATGCCCGGGGAGAGCCGCCTCCAACACTGCGGCCAGCGCCTCCGCGCGGTCAGCGGCGTCAGTGTGGTGC
>CALQEM020000263.1:0-4572 GCA_943329595.2 Bifidobacterium breve | reverse complement strand
TGAACTCAAACCACGAGTGGTTGTTGAGGGCGTCGCGCAGGCGCACGCGTGCGGAGTGGTTGTCGCCGTTGGCGATAGCGGTGGTCATTTCGTACACGGTGTCGACGTCGTCGGGGTGGGCCAGCAGTGCGAGCGGGTGCCCGACCAGGTCATCGGGGGAGTATCCGAGCATGGTGACGACTGAGGGCGACACCCACTCGATCAGACCATCGGGCGACGCCCGATACACGACGTCGGAGGCATTTTCGGCGATCAGTCGAAAGTCCCTCTCCGACGACGCACGCGCCTGCTCGCTCTCCTCGGCGCGAGCCCGGGCCTCGATCAGTTCATTCACGTCACGCATGCTGGTGACCACTCCGACCGGCTTGTGCTCGTCGTCGAACACCACGGTGGATCGGGCCGACATCCAGCGCCACGTGTCGTCGCGCCTGCGCACCCGCACGACGAATCCGTTGGCCGGGTTCTCGACCGTCGTGCCCGAGTAGAGGAGCCGCCGTGACTCCGACACCGCGCGGTAGTCGTCGAGGTGGATGAGCTCGGACATGCGGTGCCCGCGGAGGTCCTCGGGATCCCATCCGAGCTGGGACGAGGCTGAAGGACTGATCCACACGATCTGACGGTTGGGGTCGGAGAAGTACACGACATCGTCGACGTTCTCGGCGATGATGCGGAACTGGTCCGTCGCTCCGCTGGTCATGGCGAGCCCCCGTCAGGTGTCCTCGCGGGAGGCCCCGTGCCCGGGCGAGTCTTCCGACTCTACGAGAGAGAACACTCGCGGCATTCACGCCAAATCGCCCGAATGAGTGACGTTCAGCGACAGTTCAGCGCTTAACTACCCCTACCGCTCGAGTCAGACACGGACTAGGCCTGCGGGGGACCCCAGAAGAACATGTCGAAACGCTCCTGAACGGCCGCCACCGCCTCGGCGTAGGTGAACCCGCCGGTGTAGAGCGCGGCGTCGATGACCGCGGCATCGAGGCCGCGGGAGGCCAGCTCGGTGAGCGCGTGCAGGTCGGTGAGGCGGAACACCCCTCCGTCGGAGACGACGTGGCCGTGCAGGCTGTGGCACACGACCTCGAGGGCGTGCCGCTCAGACGACTTGCGAAGCCCCTTGGCGTCGACGTCGGAGACGAGGAACGAGCGGGCTCCGAGCGTGGACACCTGCTCGACGAGCGTGCTGAGCTCGCTTCCGTGCAGCGCCGAGCCGGGAGCGAACACGCGGTGGCCGTCGGCGGTGATGCCCACGGAAATGCGGGTGGGATGCTCGGCCACGGCCGAGGCGACCCAGGCGAGGTCGGTGAGGGCCGCGGTGTCGAGCACGACCCGCTGGGCGCCGGTGGCGAGGGCGGCGTGCAGGCTGCCGGCGTCGCGGATGCCACCGACGAGTTGGATGTGAGCGGTGCGCCCGCACTCGCGGATGATCTCGCGCACCACCGCATGGTTGTCACCCGATCCGGTGGCGGCGTCGAGGTCGGCGACGTGCAGCCACTGGGCGCCCTGGGCCACGAAATGACGGGCTGCCTCGGCCGGGCTGCCGTAGGTGTGGGTGGAGTCGATCTGGCCGTGGTGCAGGGTTGCGAGCTGGCCGCCGGCGATCTCGACTCCGGCCATGATGGTGAACGTGGGACGACGTGTGGTCATGCGCCAAGCCTAGTGACGCGGCGGGCAATGGCGTCGGCCACGTGCGAGTCGGGATAGCCTCGAGAGGTGAAGCCTCAACGTTCTTCCCCTGTCTCAGTAGTCGCTTTTCCCACTCTCGTGCTCGTCGCGGCCACACTGCTGGCCGGTTGCTCGTCGGCCCCGTCGGCCCCGTCGGCGTCGTCGGCCTCGCTGACGGCGTCCGGAACGGCCACCTTCGCCGCGCCGACCGAACCGGCCCCGCCCTCGGCCCCCGCGCCGGCGACGCATCCCCTCACCGGGCTTGCGGCGACGGGTGCCCCGACCCGCCCCGCGCTCATGGTGAAGATCGACAACGTGGGCGGCGCCCTGCCCCAGACCGGCGTCCCGATGGCCGACATCGTGTTCGAGGAGCCAGTCGAGGGGGGCCTCACCAGGCTGGTCGCGGTGTTCAACTCGGTCGACCCCGGCGTGGTGGGCCCGATCCGTTCGGCGCGGCCCATCGACGCCCAGATCGCCCGCATGCTGGGCAACAGCATCCTGATGTTCTCGGGCGCGTCGCGCTACGAGATCAGGCCGGTGAAGCGCGACAGCAACGCCACCCTGATCGCCGACGACTGGAGCACGGCGCCCGGCACCTTCGAGCGCAACCCCGACAAGAGCGGTGACCACACCCTGTTCGGCAGCGCCACGAAGGCGTGGGCCTGGGCCGCGAGGCACAAGACTCCGGACACCGCGCCGAACCAGCCGTTCGCCTTCTCCGACACCGGGTCCGCGAGCGCCGTGCCGACCAAGGACGTCAGTATCCGCTTCGATGACACTCATGTCGAGTGGGCGTGGAGCGCCTCGAAGTCGGTGTGGAAGCGCTCGCAGAACGGCAGCCCGCACGAGGACACGAAGACCGGGCAGCTGACTGCCGACACCGTGGTGATCCTGTCGGTGCCCATCACCTACGACCCCCGCCTGCACGACGTGCTGGGCAGCCCCACGCCCGTGGTGAGCCTCGAGGGCAGCGGAACCGTGTGGCTGCTGCGCGACGGCACGAAGACTCGCGGCACCTGGTCGCGCGCGAACATCGATGCCCCGCTGGTGCTCACCGACGCGTCGGGAGCGGTGCTGGGCGTCAAGCCCGGGCACACCTGGGTGGAGATTCTGCCCCAGCCCGCGAAGCCCGAATAGCTGGCGCGACGGAGTCCGTCACCATTTCCTGCAAGCGGTAACGCCCGGACTCTTGGCGACTCGTGGGCGAAACGGTAGGCTGCCGCCGCAAGCGATTGCATGCCGACCCGAGGAGATTCCGCGATGACCACCGACACGGCACTTCCCGCCGTGCCCGCGGTCCGAGCACTGCTCGAGGGGCGCCTCGGGGCCGACCCTGACCGCCGCGACCTCCTCGAGCGGTTCGACCGGTGGGGCGGCGATCTGACGAGGGCTGTCGAGGAGGTCTACCCGCCCGAGACCGTCGCGAGGGTGGCCGAGCTGATTGCAGCGGCTCACCAGGCACGCCCGGAGGCCCTGCGTGCCCGTGACCGGGCGCGGCTGCTCAGCCCCGACTGGATCCAGCAGCCGTCGATGCTCGGCTACGCGGCCTATGCCGAGCGGCTGGGCGGAAGCCTCAAGGGAGTGGCTGACGTCATTCCCTACCTCAGCGAGCTTGGCGTCACGTACCTGCACCTGATGCCACTGCTGCAGCCCCGACCCGAGCCCAACGACGGCGGGTACGCGGTGGCCGACTACCGCAGCGTGCGGTCGGACCTCGGCACCATGGCCGACCTCGCCGACCTCGCCGGCCAGCTCCATCGCGCAGGTATCTCGCTGACCCTCGACCTCGTGCTCAACCATGTCGCGCGCGAGCACGAGTGGGCGGCGCGAGCCCGCGCGGGCGAGGCGAGGTACCGCGACTACTTCTACGCCTACGACGACCGTGCGACTCCCGACGCGTTCGAGCAGACCCTGCTGGAGGTGTTCCCCGACTTCGCCCCGGGCAACTTCACGTGGGACGACGACCTGCAGGGGTGGGTGTGGACCACCTTCCAGTCGTGGCAGTGGGACCTCAACTGGTCGAACCCCGATGTGTTCTGCGAGTTCGTCGACATCGTCCTGTTCCTCGCCAACCAGGGCGTCGACTGCCTGCGCCTCGACGCGATCGCCTTCCTGTGGAAGCGGTTGGGCACCGTGTGCCAGAACGAGCCCGAGGTGCACGCCATCACCGAGGCGCTGCGCGCCGTGGCCCGCATCGCTGCTCCGGCTCTGGTGTTCAAGGCCGAGGCCATCGTGGCGCCCGACGAGCTGGTGGCCTACCTCGGTGTGGGCGAGCGTGCGGGGAAGGTGTCTGACCTCGCCTACCAGAACAGCCTGATGGTGCAGGTCTGGTCGGCGCTGGCGGCCGCCGACGCGCGGCTCATGTCGGTGGCGCTGAGCCGCTTCCCGTCGATTCCGACCACCACGGCCTGGGCCACCTACCTGCGCTGCCACGACGACATCGGTTGGGCCATCGACGACGCTGATGCGGCGGCGATCGGCTGGAGCGGGTTCGCGCACCGCACCTTCCTCGCCGACTACTACTCAGGGGAGTTCCCCGGCAGCCCGGCACGCGGCGCCGACTTCCAGGTCAATCCCGCCACCGGTGATCGGCGCACCAGCGGCACTGCGGCCGGTCTCGCCGGGGTCGAGTCGGCGGTGGAGCTCGGTGACGATGCCGCGTGCGACCTCGCGATCGCGCGCCTGCTGTGCGGCTACGCGATGGTGCTCGGCTACGGAGGCATCCCGCTCCTCTACATGGGTGACGAGATCGGGCTGGGCGCCGACCACGGGTACCTCGACGACCCGGCACGGCGCGACGACAACCGATGGATGCATCGGCCGTTCATGGACTGGGACCTCGCGGCGCAGAGGCACGACGCCAGCACCGCTGCCGGCCGTATCTGGCGAGGCATGCGGCGGCTGGTCACTGCC
>CALQEM020000262.1:0-4599 GCA_943329595.2 Bifidobacterium breve | reverse complement strand
TTCGTCACCGACGAGTGGTACCCGGGCTTCAAGCCCGAGTTCGGCGTCCAGTCGTCGTACGTCGAGCCCTTCCAAACCTTCAAGAAGGAGGACGAAGAACGCTTCTGGTTCCTCGACTTTCACTGGCCCAGGGGCCTCACGCCTCTTGGTCTGATCTGGAACGAGGACGGCTACACCTGGGGCACCCAGTACGCCGCCGAGCAGCTTCCGCTGCCTCCTGGCCGTGGCATCGCCTGTCGGGTCGCTGGCGTGCACACGTACGGATCTCCCATCGACGTGCCCAGCGGTTACGAGATCGGTGAGCGTGCGGCGCGGATGGGCCCGAATCTGGGCAATTTCTTGGTGAACTTCGAGGACATCTGGGCGACCCGGCGCGAGGAGGTTGAGCGCGGCTGGCAGCACTTCGTGCAGATGGACCCGTCGAGCATGTCGTTGCCCGAGTTGGCCACGATGCTCTGGGAGGCCCGCACCTATCACAAGCGAGCATTCGAAATTCACTTCGAGGTGATGTACCCGCTGCTGGTGAACTTCCTCGGCTTCTCGGGTCAGTGTGCCGAGTGGGGCATCGATTCCTCGCAGATCGGCAAGATGCTGCAGGGCTGGGACACCAAGATCATGGAGACCGACCGCGAGCTGGGCAAGCTGAGCACCGCGGCCCGCAATGCCGGTCTGCGCGACACCTTCCTTGCCACTGACGCCAGCGCTCTGTCGACCACCCTCGACGCTCAGGGCGGTAGCGCGGGCGCGTGGATGACACAGTTCCGTGACTTCCTGTCGGTCTATGGCTATCGCACCGAGGGCTCGTGTGATGTGGCGCTCAAGCCCTGGATCGAGGATGCCACCCCGGCACTGGGAATGATCAAGTCGTACATGCAGAACGACTCCGACCACGACTTTGAGCACGCCCTCGCCAACGCGGTCGCCGAGCGCGAGGAGGCCATCGACATCGCGCGCTCGCAGCTGTCGAAGGAGGAGCAGGAGGGCTTTGACGCCGGTTTGGCAATGTGCCAGAAGGCGAACTTCCCCTGGTGGCAGGACGACCACAACTTCTACATCGACCTCAAGGTCTCGCTGCCCCTTCGCTGGGCGGCGCTCGCGATCGCGGAGAAGTCCGGCGCCGACAACCCCGAGGACGGCCTCTACCTGTTCTGGCCTGAGCTCGCCAAGGTGGCCGAGGGCAACCAAGACTTCGGGAAGCTGAAGGGACTCATCAAGGACCGTCGTGACTACTTCGACCACTGGGCGAGCCGCCGCTCGTCGATGCCCAAGGTGCTGGGGACGATTCCCGAGGGTGGCATCACCGATCCGGTGCTCATCGAGATCTTCGGCCTCAACGAGCACTTCCTCAACGCGGTGAAGGCGGCGGCGTCCGGCGAGGAGATGCGCGTGCTAACCGGCGTTCCGGCGTCGAAGGGCAAGGTGCGAGGCATCGCGCGCGTGCTGAGCAACGCGGACCTGCTGCACACGCTCAACCCCGGCGACATCTTGGTGTGCGAGTCCACCTCGCCCAACTGGACGCCCGCGTTTGCCAAGATCGCGGCCTGTGTCTGCGACGGCGGCGGCATGCTCTCGCACGCCGCCATCGTGGGTCGCGAGTACGGCGTGCCCACGGTCACCGCGGTGGGCATGGCCACGGTGGTCATCTCCGATGGCGACGAGGTTGAGGTCGACGGCGACACCGGCACGGTCACCGTGTTCAAGAAGGGCTAGGAGCCTGCAGAGTGCGCATCCTCTGGATCGAGAGCACAATGCCCGGCGAGGCGGTCCGCCTCAGCGGAAGCAAGATGGGCCGCCTCGCCGAGCTTGTGCAGACGGGATCGAGCGTTCCGCGAGCCTTTGCCGTGACGGTCGAGGCCTTCCGGGATCAGATGACCACGACGGGCCTCGACACGTTGATTGACGCCGAAGTGGCATCCCTCGACCCTGAAGACAGCGCTGCGGTCGAGGCCGCCGGCGACCGAATCCGTGGCGCCATCGTCACCACGCCGCTGTTGGAGGCGATCGAGGCAGACATCATCGAGTCGTACGAGGAACTCAGCGACCGCTGCTCCGACCTCAACGTTCCGACCGCGGTTCGCAGTTCCGCCACCGGGGAGGACGGTAACGACTCCAGCTTCGCCGGTATCTTCGACACCTTCCTCGGAGTTGCGGGCGCCGACAATGTCGTGGACGCAGTCCGCGGTTGCTGGGCCAGTCTCTTCTCGCCGCGCGCAGTCGCCTACCGGGCGCAGCGCGGAATTTCGCACCATGACATGCCGATGGCGGTCGGGGTGGTTGAACTCGTTCAAGCACGGGCGTCAGGCGTGGCGTTCTCCATCCACCCGGTCACCGGCAAGAGCGACCGGATCGTGATTGAGGCGAATTGGGGGTTCGGCGAGGCGGTGGTGCAGGGACTGGTCACCCCGGACAACTTTGAGGTGGGGAAGGCCGACCTTCGCATCCTGCGCAGCACGATCAACGACAAGACAGTGGTGTCGGCCTTCGACTTCGCCGTCGGCCGTGTCTCGGAGACGGCCATGCCCGATCGCTTGCGCCGGCGTGCCTGCCTTGACGAGGAGCAGGTGGCCGCCGTCGCCTCAGCCGTTCTGGGCATTGAGCGGCACTACGACTACCCAGTCGACGTCGAGTGGGTACTGGACCGTCATCGTCAGCCTGGCGGGCCGATCTCGATTGTGCAGTCCCGCCCGATCACCGTGGTCGAAGCGCAGAAGCCGTCGGTGCCCTATGACCCCATGGCCCTGGCCACCAAGTACCTCTTCGCCAAGGGCACCTGACATGGCCTCGGCGCAGACAACGCATGCGGCGGATCGCAGCGCCCGAACCTCACCCACGCGGGTGCCACGGCGTCCCGCACTTCCGAGCGGCGGCGACCTCAGGTCAGTTTCTATTGCCGTGAGCGTGCTCGAGTGCTTCCTGACGACTCCGGAACTTGGCGCTTCCGAGGTGGCTCGCCGCGTGGGGGTGGCGAAGAGCACCGCACACCGCGCCCTCGCGTCATTGGCGACCGGCGGCCTGCTCGATCGGAGTGGGCGCGGCCGGTATCGGCTGGGCCTGCGCCTCTACGACTACGGCCAGCTGGCCATCGACCGGCTGTACCTGCGCGAGGTCGCGCTGCCCATCCTCGCCGCACTCCGCGACCAGATTGGAGAGACGGTGCAGCTGGGTATCCCCGCCGGCGCCGAGGTCCTCTACATCGATCGCCTCGAAGGCACGAACGGGCTGCGCTTCCACAGCGACGCCTACCGTCGAGTGCGGGCCCACTCGTCGAGCACCGGGAAGGCGATCGCGGCCTGGAACCCGGCCGTCGAGCGTGCGGTGATCGCTGCAGGATTCCCCCGGCACACTCCGCGCACGGCGGTCACGACGGCTGGCTACCGCGCCAAGCTCGTGGAGGTGCGTGCGGTTGGGTACGCGGTCTCCACGGAGGAGTTTGAGGTGGGGCTGTCGTCGGTGGCTGCACCCGTGATGCTGGCCGGGTCTGTGGCCACCATCTCCATCGCCGCAATCTCCGTGGCCGGTCCCACGGCGCGCGTCGTTGGGCGAGGGTCGGTGGTCACCGGACGTGTGGTCGAGGCCGCGGCACGCCTGTCGAAGCAACTCGAACTAGCACAGAGTGCACCGCGCTAATGCCCACGGCCCCTATCACCTGGAGATACCAGTGAAGACCAGCACCGACCGCATCCTCACCACGCACGTGGGCAGCCTCGCGCGTCCGGAGGCCCTCCTGGACACCATGAAGGAGAAGGCGCACGGGCGTCCCTACGACGCCGACCTGTTCGCCCGACAGGTCCACGACGCCGTGGCGGACATCGTGCGGCTGCAGGCTGACTGTGGAATCGACGTGGTGAGCGATGGCGAGATGGGCAAGGTCTCCTTCTTCACCTACGTGCTTGAGCGCCTCACGGGGTACTCGACGAGCGAGGGTGAACCGGTTCTCCCGCCCTCCTGGAAGGTAGAGATCGAGCAGTACCCGGACTACTACGCGCTGTACCTCGGCAAATATAAGAACGCGGTGAGCCCGCTGATGATGATGGAGTGTGTCGATGACGTCACGTACATCGGCCACGATGATGTGCGCTCGGACATCGCCAACCTTCAGGAAGCCTTGGCGAAGGTTGACGTGGTCGAGGCCTTCATGCCGTCAGCAAGCCCCTCGGGCTTTGGGGCCAACAAGCACTACAAGGACGAGCTCGACTACGAGATGGTCGTGGGCGAGGCCCTGCGTGAGGAGTACCTGGCGATCATCGACGCGGGCTTAGTGCTGCAGGTCGACGACCCATGGCTCATCGAGATCCTCAGCGACGACGGCCACTCGTCGGAGGCAGATCGTGACCGAGCCGCGCATCACCACATCGAGGCAATCAACCACTCCCTGCGCGAGATTCCGACTGACCTGATCCGCCTGCACACCTGCTACGGCCTCAACCATGGCCCGCGCACCAACGACATCGCCTTCCGCGACGTTGCTCCTTACATGCTCCTCGTGAACGCGGGGGCCTACTCCTTCGAGGTGGCCAATCCACGCCACATGCATGAGTGGAAGATTTGGAAGGACATCTCCCTGCCCGACGACAAGGTGCTCATCCCCGGCCTGCTCGG
>CALQEM020000261.1:0-4622 GCA_943329595.2 Bifidobacterium breve | reverse complement strand
CGGCCGTACTCGTCGGCGACGGGCAGCAGCCAGTCGGCACGATGAACGGTGAGTGGCGAGTCAGGGGAGAGCACGCACCCGACTGTAAGGCACGCCCAATGCGGCTCTCCACCGGAATCTCAGGTCAGCCATTGACCTTGATGGGCACATGCGTCGCGTTCGTGGTGGGCTCACGCATAGGGATGCGAATCTCGAGCACGCCCTTGTCGTACAGCGCCTCGATTCGATCGGTCTGGGCACCGGTCGGAAGGGCGAGTCGTCGGGCCAGTCGCCCATAGCGGAACTCGCTGCGCTTGCCCTCCGCCCGGCTCTCGCTCCGCTCCGCGGTGATCGAGATGGTGCGGTCGTCGATCGCCACGTCGATGTCCTTCATCGGGTCGACGCCGGGGACCTCGGCTCGCACCACGCAGGTGCCGTCCTCGATGAACTCCTCGACCCGCATGGTGATCTCCGATTCGGCCCCGCGCCCGAACCACAGCGGGAACCCCTCGAGAACGTCGTACAGCTCCGGCCACAGGCGGGGCTCATGCTTCACCACAGTGTTCATGCTTCCTCCTAAGCGAGTCGGACTGACCCACTCACCGTAGGCAGGGCCCCTTGACACGATGGAGTGACGAGGACCCTTCCGGGTGACCGGAGGTTCAGGGGTCGGAGCGACAGAACGACGAACGGTGGCCCACCCCCGAGGGGGTGGGCCACCGTTCGTGAGGTGGGGCGCTGCGCTACTGGCCGAGCCAGGCCTTGACCTGGTCGGCGTGGGCGTCGATCCACTTCTGGGCAGCCTCCGCGGGCTTCATGCCGCCCTCGATGTCGGCCGCGACTCCGTTCTGGTCAGCGTTGGTCCACGTGAAGTTCTGCACCAGCTGGGCAAACGGGTCGCCCGAGTCGAGCAGCTTCGTGGTGGCCAGCTTCTGCAGCACGGTCTCGGGGTAGTCGGTGAGACCGCTCGCCTTGGCCGCGTCGGTCCAGTCGTTGGCGGGGAAGTTGATCCGCGCCAGCTTGACCTTCGAGTTGAAGTTCTGCGGCTCGTACCAGTAGGCGAGCGCGGCCGTCTTGTTCTTGTCGGCCTTGGTGAGGATGTCGATGAGTGCGGCTTCCGAGCCGGTGTTGATGGCCTTGAAGTTCAGCTTGTTGGCCTCGATCATCTTCTCGCCGATGGTGGTGTATCCGGGGGGGCCCTCGTACCAGGCGCCCTTGTCGCCCGACTCCGGGGTCTTGAAGAGGTCGGCGTACTTGTTGAGGTTCTTGCTGTCGGTGATGTCGGGGTACTTGTCAGCCATCCACTGCGGCACGTACATGCCGATCAGGCCGATGTTGCCGTTGTCGCCAGCCTCCTTGATGGCACCGCGCTGCACCCACTCGTCCCAGCGGCCTCCGCCCCAGTCCTCGATGATCACGTCAACAGAGCCCGCCTCCATGGCGTCGTACGTGGTGGCACCCTCATCGAGGGTGGTCTGGGTGATGGTGCAGCCGAGCGACTCGGCGACGTTGGTGACAACCTGAGCCGAGGCGGTGTATCCCGCCCATGCGTGCATGGCGATGCCCCACTTGCCGCACTCTGCCGCGGCAGGCGCCGACGAAGTGGCAGCCGACGACGAAGCCGGAGCCGATGAGGCAGCGGCCGACGACGAGGTCGACGCGCTGTTGACGCTGCTGCCACAAGCGGCGAGCAGCAGGGTGACGCCTGCCACGGCGGCGAGACCCAACTTGCTTGACGCAAACCTCATGCGAACATCCCTTCGAAGGTGACTGATGATCCGATACTAGGTCGGCCGCGTGCTCGACATGCGGCGAATCGATTGCGATTTCATCTCGGAAAGGCCCCAGCCCAGTACCGCCTCACCGAACTACGGACGCGTTGCGGGCGAACTGCGGTCCGTCCGGGCCGCGCTCGCCTGGGCGATGCGGTCGAGCGTCACACCGAGCAGGACGATGGCAATGCCGGCGGCGAGACCCTTTCCTGCCAGCTCGGGCTTCGACTGGCCCACGATCACGAGGTACCCGAGCCCCCCTGCGCCCACGAGCCCCCCGATCACCACCACCGCCAGCACGAAGATGAGCCCCTGGTTGGCCCCCAGCAGCAACGACTTCTTCGACGCCGGCAACTGCACCTTGGTGACGACCTGCATCGAGGTCGAGCCGGCCGACGTCGCTGCCTCAACCATCTCGGGCGAGACCCCGCGAACCCCATCGGCAACCACGCGAACCACCACGGGGGCCGCGTAGAACACGCCGCACACGATGGCCGCGAATCGGCTGGGGCCGAACAGTGCGAGCACCGGCACGAGGTAGACGAAGGCAGGCAGCGTCTGACCGGCGTCGAGGAACGGCTTCAGGGCACGCTCAGCCCGTGCGCTGCGCCCCGCGATGACGCCGATCACAACCCCGATGACCATCACGATGACGGTCGCGATGAGCACCTGCGACAGCGTGACCATCGTGTCGTTCCAGAGCCCGGTGAGCACGACGAGCCCCAGCAGGACCGCAGAGAGGATTGCCACCCGTCGACCGCCCACGATCGCGGCGAGCAGCGACACCATGATGATCGTCAAGAACCAGGGCGCGTTCGCAAGCACGCCCTCGAGCGGGTTGAGCACCGCGCGGGTGACCAGCTCGTTGAGCCCGACGGTGAGGAACGTGAAGGTCGAGGTGATCCACTCGGCCAGGGCGTCGGCTGCGGCCCCGACCTGATCGCCGAAGATCAGCCGCTCGGGGAACACGGCGGCCCACAGCACGTTGCGCGAGAGCAGCAGGGCCACCACGGTGAGCGCCGCCCCGCCCGCGAGCGCGATGCGTCGACGCACGAGAGCGGTGCCAGACGGCTGGACGAAGGTCTGGTTCCTGATGACCGCCGCCGTGGTGGAGCGGTCGAGCATGATCGCGAGGAACACCACGGCGAGGCCGGCCACCACTCCGTCGCCCACGTTGCGGATGACCAGTGCGTTGACCACCGGCTTGCCCAGCCCCGGCGCCGCGATGAGTGCCGCGATGACCACGAAGGAGAGGGCCGCCAGCGTCGTCTGGTTGACGCCCAGGATGATCGTCTGCTTCGCCATGGGGAGCTGCACCTTGGTCAGGGTCTGCCACCGGGTGGCCCCCATCGACTGGGACGCCTCGATCGGTCCCTGCCTGAGCCCGCGCACCGCGTGAGCGGTGATACGGATGCAGATCGGGATGCTGTACACGAGGGTCGCGATCGTGGCCGACGCGATGCCGATGAGGAACACCAGTGCGAGGGGAGCGAGGTACACCAGGGTCGGAAGAATCTGCGCGAGGTCGAGCCCGGGCCTGAGCACCGCCATGACGCGATCGTTGAGCCCGGCCCACACCCCGAGCGGCAGACCGATGAGCAGCGACAGGAACACCGCGCCCAGCGTCATCGCGAGAGTGTCCATGCTGTCGGTCCACATGCCCAGCACCCCGCACCCGAACACCAGGGCCATCGACAGCAGAGCCGTGCGCCAGTTCGACGTGGCATACACGACGTAGCCGATGAAGCTCACCACGCCGAACCAGCCGAAGACAGGGATGATGTCGCCTGGCGCCGGCACCGCGATGAGGGCCCTGATCGGCTCGATGAACGAGGTGACGGCGAGTCGAATCGGGTTGAAGAAGTAGAGGAAGGCAGGACTGGTCGTCCGGTTTCCTCGAATGGATGCCGCCAGGTCGCGCAGCGCGCTGGTGAAGGGGGTGTTCGTCGCCGTGGAGAGCTCGAGCGTCGCCACACCGCGCATCGCGAAGGCCAGGATCACCCACACCACGAGCAGGACCAGCACCAGCACCCACCGGCGACGGAGGAGACTGCGCACCGCTGTCACAGGGACAGGCCCGGAGAGTCGGACTCCGTCGAGATCAGGCGCAGCACGTCGTCACTCGTGGCGACTCCCACGAGACGGCCCTCGTCGACGATGCGAACAGGGGCGCTCGCACCCGCGATGATCGGGCTCGCCTCACGGATCACCATCGACGCGTCGAGCTCGGGTCCGGTGAGCTCCTCGCCCTCCGACCGAGGCCGCGCAATGGCCCGCAGCGTGAGCACGTGCGACTTCGGGATGTCGCGGATGAAGTCGGCGACGTACTCGTCGGCCGGGTTGGCGACGAGGTCCTCGGGCGTGCCCATCTGCACCACGGCTCCGTCACGCATGATCGCGATTCGGTCGCCCAGCTTCATCGCCTCGGCGAGGTCGTGGGTAATGAACACCATCGTCTTGCCCAGGTCGTGGTGCAGCCTGATGACCTCGGCCTGCATGTCGCGCCGAATCAGGGGGTCGAGCGCGCTGAACGGCTCGTCGAGGAACATCACCTGCGGATCGACGGCCAGCGCTCGGGCCAGACCAACTCGCTGCTGCATGCCGCCCGACAGCTGCTCGGGGTAGTGGTTGGCGTAGCCGTGCAGGCCCACCAGCTCGATGACCTCCATCGCTCGCCGGTGCCGCGCCTCCTTCTTCACGCCGTTGACCTCGAGGCTGTAGGCGATGTTGTCGATCACACGCCGGTGCGGGAGCAGCCCGAAGTGCTGGAACACCATCGAGAACTGCGAGCGCCGCAGCTCGCGAAGACGCGCGGGTGAGGCCGCGAGGATGTCCTCGCCACTCACGAGGACGCTCCCGGCCGTGGGCTCG
>CALQEM020000260.1:0-4698 GCA_943329595.2 Bifidobacterium breve | reverse complement strand
CAATGTCACTGATCCGCAGTTCAACCGCGACGTGTCGTTCTTCACCTTCGACATGCCGTTCCAGCGTTTCGTCATCGGCTACCTGATGACCGTTCTCGTGCTGGGGATCATCGGGGCTCTGGTGGTGCAGTACATCTACGGCGGCATCAAGCTGCAGACGCCTGGCCAGCGCACCACGCCTGCGGCACGCGCTCAACTGTCACTGCTGCTCGGGCTCTTTCTCCTACTGAAAGCCTGGTCCTACTGGCTCGATCGCTTCGAGCTTGAGGTCAAGGAGGGGTCGCTCATTACGGGCCTCACCTATACCGACGTCAATGCGGTGCTACCGGCGAAGACAATTCTGATGTGGATCGCGGTGGTCTGCGCCGCACTGTTCTTTGTCAACCTGCTGGTGCGCAACTGGACGCTGCCGCTGCTGGGCTTTGGGCTGCTGATCGTGTCATCGGTTGTGATCGGCGGGATCTGGCCCTCGATCGTGCAGCAGTTCCAGGTGCGGCCCAGCGAAGCCAACAAGGAGCAGGCGTACATCCAGCGCAACATCGACGCCACCCGCGCCGCCTATCGCCTGAGCGACGCGACGGTCACCGACTATTCGGCCTCCGACGTTCCCAACAAGGAGGCCATCGCCAAGGACTCCGGAACGCTTACCAACGTGCGACTGCTCGACCCCACCATCGTGTCGCCCACGTTCCGGCAACTGCAGCAGATCCGTGGCTTCTACAGCTTCCCCGACGCGCTCGATATCGACCGCTACGACATTGATGGCAAGACGCGCGGCACGGTGGTGTCAGTGCGGGAGATCAATCTCGAGGGCATCCCCGAGGGCCAGCGCAACTGGATCAACGACCACACCGTCTACACGCATGGCTACGGAGTGGTGGCGGCGTACGACAACACCGCGAACTCCGACGGCCAACCGTCGTTCTACGAGTCGAACGTGCCACCCTCGGGCAAGCTCAACATCACCCAGCCTCGGGTGTACTTCGGCGAGCAGTCGCCCCAGTACTCCGTGGTGGGCGCGCCCTCAACTACGAACCCGGTTGAGCTCGACTACCCCGACGACACGAGCCCCAACGGGCAGAAGAACAACACCTATGCCGGCTCTGGCGGAGTGTCGATCGGCTCATTTTTCGACAAGTTGGTGTTCGCCGTGAAGTTCCAGGAGCAGAACATCCTGCTGTCCAACTTGGTCAACGAAGACTCGCGCATCCTGTACGACCGCGAGCCTCGCGACCGGGTCCAGAAGGTGGCCCCCTGGCTGACCCTCGACGGAGACCCCTACCCCGCGGTGGTCAGCGGGCGCATCGTGTGGATTGTCGACGGGTACACCACCAGCAACCAGTACCCCTACTCCGAGTCGACCACTCTCGGGGAGGCCACCGCCGACTCGGTCAACACCCGTGCCACATCAGTGGCACTACAGGGACGCGATCGAGTGAACTACATCCGCAACTCGGTCAAGGCCGTGGTCGACGCCTACGACGGCACTGTCACGCTGTACGAGTGGGACCCGGCCGACCCCGTGTTGAAGACGTGGGAGGCCGCCTTCCCCGGCACCGTGGTGGCTCGCGACCAGATCCCCACCGAGCTCGAGGCCCACTTCCGCTACCCCGAAGACGTGTTCAAGGTGCAGCGCGAGATCCTCTCGCGCTATCACGTCACCGACCCTCAGTCGTTCTACAGCGGACAGGATTTCTGGATCGTCCCGGACGACCCCACCCGTCGTGGGGCGGATGAGCCGCAGCCCCCGTACTACCTCACGCTGCAGATGCCCGGAACCTCGTCGCCGTCGTTCTCGCTCACGACCACCTTCGCGCCGAGTAAGCGGCAAACGCTGGCGGCCTTCATGGCGGTCAACTCCGAGCCGGGGGAGAGCTATGGCCAGATGAGGGTGCTGCAGTTGCCGCGGCAGACCACCATCCCGGGCCCGAGTCAGGTGCAGAACAACTTCGAGTCCGACCCCGAGGTGTCGCAGCAGCTATCGCTGCTCAGGCGCGGCGGCTCCGACGTGGCGCTGGGCAACCTGCTCTCGCTGCCCGTGGGTGGCGGCATGCTGTACGTCGAGCCGGTCTACGTGTTCGCGACCGGAGCCGAAGGCTATCCGCTGCTGCGCAAGGTGCTCGTATCGTTTGGCCAGAAGGTTGCGTTCGAAGATACGCTGCCGCTGGCTCTCGCCAAGGTGTTCGGCTCGGCCGCCAACACCGGCACCGGTACCCCCGAGCCTGACCCCGACCCGAGCCAGCCGCCCACAGGAACTGTTGAAGCGCAACTGGCGGTGGCGCTCACCGAGGCGCAGTCGGCTTACGACGATGGCGAGACCGCGCTGAAGACCAGCGACTTCACCGCCTACGGGGTCGCGCAGAAGAGGCTGGCTGCGGCACTCGCTCGGGCTGAGATCCTAGCCAAGCAGCTCGCGGGCGGGTCGTCGGCGACCCCCAGTCCGACCCCGGACCCGACTCCCGACCCGACTCCGACTCCGGTGCCAAGCCCCTCGACCACGCAGGCGACTGCCTAGGGTCCGGTAATCCTGCGGTCGAGTTCGGCCGGGGGCGCGCAGCAGGTGGGTTGAACGCGGCCTCGAATCACGCCGACGACCAGAATCGCCGGGAGCGAGACAGCGGGGAGATGCTGGGCACAGGCAACGATTCGGCAACGGCCTCGTCCCTCGAGGACATTCAGGTCGCGCGCTGGGAGAGACGCTGTAAAAATGAGGCCTCTCGCCCGACCCCCTCGTGGAGGACTCACATGCGAATCACCCGACTATCTGCCGCCGCGGCGTCCGTCACTGCCGCGGTCGCGCTGGCCGCCTGCTCGGCCGGCTCGACACCCGCGCCCACCTCCAGTGCAAGTGCCAGTGCTTCCAGTGCGGCGTCGGCCAGCGCCGTGCCCAGTGGCAGCGCCTCGGTGGGTACCGACACCGATGTGCGCCCGTTCCTGCCCGAGCACAAGGGCGGAACGCTTACCCTGCTCGCCAAGGCTGCTGCGGGCACTCTCGACCCCAAGGTCAACTACACCCTGCAGTTCTGGCAGCTCTACCAGGCCACCTACGACGGGCTCACGACGTTCAAAAAGGTCGATGGCGACGGATCGTTCACCGTGGTGTCCGACCTCGCCGAGTCAATCCCCGAGCCCACCAACGGCGGTAAGACCTACGTGTTCACGCTGCGCCCGGGCATCAAATTCTCCGACGGAACTGACCTCACCACCGACGACGTTGTGGCCTCGTTCCAGCGCATCTTTAAGGTATCGAGCCCCACGGCCGGTTCGTTCTACAACGGCATTGTGGGCGCCGACGCGTGCCTCAAGGCCCCTGAGACCTGCACCCTCGAGGGCGGCGTCGTGGGCGACAAGGCAGCGGGCACGGTGACCATCAACCTCACCAGCCCTGACCCCGAGTTCCTCTACAAAATCTCGGTGCCGCACGCGGCGATCAACCCCAAGAGCGCGCCCACCAAGGATGCCGGCAACACGCCGATCCCCACGACGGGTCCGTATATGTTCGCGTCGTACGACCCCAACACGGCGCTTGTGATGGTGCGCAACCCTTACTTTAAGGAGTGGTCGCGCGCTGCTCAGCCTGAAGGCTACCCCGATGAGATTAACTACAAGTTCGGGCTCACGGTTGAGGCTGAGGTCACCGCGGTGCAAAACAATCAGGCCAACTGGGTGTATGACCCGCCCCCCGCCGACCGCCTCGCTGAGATTGGCTCGAAGTACGCAGACCAGGTGCACATCAACGCGCTCACCGCTTTCTGGTACCTGCCTCTCAACGTCAACATCGCGCCGTTCAACAACCTCAAGGCGCGTCAGGCGGTTAACTGGGCCATCGATCGCAACGCGGTGGTGCAACTGTACGGAGGCCCCAACCTAGCGTCGCCCGTGTGCACGATCCTGCCCCCGGGGTTCCCCGGCTTCAAGCCCTCGTGCCAGTACACGAAGCCTGCGGGCGACACGTGGCAGGGTGCCGACCTCGACAAGGCTAAGCAGTTGGTGCAGGAGTCGGGCACCGCGGGCCAGGAGGTAACGGTCATCGTTTCTGACGATTCGGTCAACAAGGCTGTGGGCGAGTACGTGCAGTCGGTGCTGAATCAGATTGGCTACAAGGCCAAGGTCAAGGCGATTTCGGGCAACATCCAGTTCACCTACATCCAGAACACCAATAACAAGGTGCAGATCAGCGTCACGCAGTGGTACCAGGACTACCCGGCCGCCTCTGACTTCCTCAACGTGCTGCTCGGCTGCGCCTCGTTCACGCCTGGTAGCGACTCGTCGATCAACATGGCTGGCTTCTGCGACAAGAAGATCCAGGCCCAGATGGACGAGGCGCTGAAGACCGAGCAGACCAGCTTTGATGAGGCCAACACAATGTGGGCAGCCATCGACCAGGAGCTGATGGAACAGAGCCCGCTGGTTCCGATCATGACTCCGAAGCTGATCGACTTCCTGTCAAAGGACACCGGCAACTACCAGTTCAGCAAGCAGTTCTACATGCTCGTCTCTCAGCTCTGGGTCAAGTAGGGCTGACGCTGAGGGCGCGCCGATGACCACGCTCGACGCCGAGGTTGCGGGGCCTAAGGGCCCCGCAACTTCGCGCCGGCCGGAGTCTCCCTCCGCGCCCACCCCGGGTCCGTGGCGGCAGGCGTGGCGCGACCTTCGGCGCAACAGGGTGGCCATGGGCTCGCTCGTGGTGCTCGTGCT
>CALQEM020000259.1:0-4742 GCA_943329595.2 Bifidobacterium breve | reverse complement strand
GGAGGTGAAGCGACGGGACCCGCGAGGGCCAGTGAGGCACCTTCACCATGAGTGACGCCAGCACGATTCCGGCCGCACGACTGCCGTGGCACGAGGGCAAGCACGCCCCCGACTCCGTGCGGTCCACGGTTCACCATCCAGCCGCACCCGAACCACGCCAACTGTCGACGGGCGGTCGGCTCAGCCACTGGGCACCGCGCGAGCCCGCCTCCGTTGCCGAGTCGTGGCGTCGGCAGGTGCTGCTGGTCGACGACCGAGGGGTGCGCCTACGGCTTCAGGCGCAACTGGCGCTCGAGGCGTTCGGGGCGGTCGCGGCGCATCAGCCCACGACCCACCCCTGGCCGCTGCGAGAGCTCCTCATCGTCGGGTCGGTGCTCGGCACCGTGGCGACTCTGGCCGACGAGGCCGAACGGCGTCGAGACGATTTGCGCCGGCACTGGTTCCAGTACGGCGTGAAGACCCTGCCCGGGCAGCTCGCCGAGCGTGCCAGCGAGTGGGTCGAGCCCGCCACGGTGACCGTCGGTGCCCGACGCGGATTCACCGACTGGCAGTCCCGCGTGTTCGCCCGAGCGCGCGAGTTTGCCATCGAGCGTGTCGTGCGCGTAGCCGAGGGGCGTTGGGAGGTGCTCAACCTCACCGGAGCGGAGCCGCAGGTGGTCAGCAGTGACGCCTGCACCATCACGCGCGAGGTCGACCGTCGGTGTCCCCTGCTCGACTCCCCCGACTCAGGGCAGTACTGCCACCTCGTGGGCGGTCCGTGGGTCTCGGCCTCGATCGACGCGGCGGGAGCGTGGAAGCAGAGGTGGCGGGCGCTCAACGAAGCGGTCGGATGCGACACCTGCGAGGGAGAGCGCTACATGTTCCAGCAGAAGGTGGTGCGGGGCGGCGGACCCATTGAGCTGACGCCCACCCCGGGCCCGACCCGCTGGCTTCGTGCCATCGGAACGCGGCACTAGCCGGGCGAAGGTGTCTCCGCCCCTCGAGAGGGGCGGAGACTGAGCAGTCAGCCCTCGTTGACGACGACCGTGATCTCCTCGGCGACAACCTCAAGCTCGCCGTTCTCATCGACAACCGACACGATCTCGTCGATGACGATGTCGCCCTCGGCGTCCTCGATGATGATCGTCTCGTCGGTGGCAACCACGTTGCCATCGCCGTCGACCAGTGCGACGAGGTCGTCGATGACCACGTTGCCCTCACCGTCTTCGGCCTCGGTGACAACTTCCACGACCTCGAACTCGTTCTCGCTCATGTTGCTCCCTCAATGCGGCCGCACGGCGTCCGCTGGTAGATCGATGGGTGTGACAGTGGCCAGTTCGACCGCTTGAACACTAGGGCCAAGAGGCCCGACTCGCCAGCAGGCCCTGTCACGCGGTCAGCGACTCACCCTTGAACACCTCTCGCGTGTGCCACTGCACGTGTGCCGCCGCCGGCAGCCTCGTGCCTGGACGTGGCCGCAGCTCACGACCATGCAACTCATAGACCGCTCTTCCCATGTCACTCACCGCCGCATAGTTGGTGGACACAACCACCGAGCATGCGTCGTCGAGACCCAGCGCCCCACGGTCGAAGAGTTTGTGGTGCAACGAGCACAGCGCCAGTCCGTTGTCGAGCTCGTCTGGCCCACCAATCGTGAACCACCTCACGTGAGCGGCTTCGATGCCTACCGGAGCGCCCCCCACCGATCCGTCGAACCCGCAGAAGGCGCAGGAGCGATCCCACGCCGCCACGATTGCGTGCCGCCACGCGACGTCGCGCTTGCGAGCCTGGACGAACTGCCCCACCGCCTGCATGCCGAACACTGCCTCGGGGTCGAGACCCACCGAGAGCAGCACATCAGTCGTCAGCGTCGATGGGAATTGACTCTCGACCAAAGTGCGTGCGACCGCGCTGACAGCGCTGGGGGTGGCCACGAGGGTCGCCTCGATGTCGGCCGGGAAGTGTCCCTCGATTGGCTCGGCACGTAATGGCCCGACGTTGTCATTGGCCACATCGCGACTGAGCTCCCACACACCGTCAGCCCGCAGACGGGTAAACGGATAGGCCGCCGATGGTGCACCCGTAGACGTGGGGGTGCCGAATTCAGCCAAGAGCGCGCCGAGACGCTTTTCCACCTCTGTCCACTCCAACGACGACGAACCGGTGGTGCTGAGCTGGCCGAGCGCCAGCAGCACCAACAACGGCTTGTGCGGCGCGCGTCGACCATCTCCCTGGTGCTGCCGCAGCGACGTGAGTCGCTGAACAACATCCCCTGTCATGGTCGAAGGCTAGTGCGGGCGTGGTCCCCATAACCGCTCATCTCACCTGACGACGCGCACTACTCGCTGCACGACGTCGTCGACCGGCTCGTGCTCCCAGGCGCGCAGCACCACCCAGCCCAGTTCCTCCAGTCGCGAGGTGGTGTCGAGGTCGCGAGCGCGGTTGCCCTCGACCTTGGCCCGCCAGTACGTGATGTTCGACGAGGGTGGCACGTAGTGCTCGGGGCAGCCGTGCCAGAAGCAGCCGTCGACGAACACAGCGACCTTCGCGCGAGTGAAGGCCAGGTCCGCGCGCCGGCGCCGGTCGAACGGAAGTGACCAGTGCACCCGGTAGCGCAGGCCCAGCGCGTGCAGCGCCCGACGAAGCCGCAGTTCGGGTCGAGTGTCGCGGGAGACATTGGCTCGCATGACGTTGCGCGTAGCCGGTGACGAGGCCCACGACTCGGCTGCTTCGCTCACCGTTCCATCATCGCCCAGTGTCACACCCAGTGGATAACGTGACCGGCAAGGGGGAAACATGACCGATACCAAGTCCAACACCCGTTCGCTGAACGCCGATCGGGCGGCAGGCGTGCTGCTAGGCACCGCCTGCGGCGACGCTCTCGGCGCCGGTTACGAGTTTGCGCCTGCCCGCGTCAACGGCGAGCCAGTCGAGATGGCCGGCGGCGGGCCCTTCAACTGGAATCCCGGCGAGTGGACCGACGACACCTCCATGGCCATCGTCATCGCGCAGGTGGCCGCACTTGGCGCAGACCTGCGTGAACCTCAGTCTCTCGACGGCGTGGTGCGCGAGTGGGCGCGGTGGGCCACCACCGCCAGTGACGTCGGACTCCAGACCCGCGCAGTGCTCACCTCTGCCGGCCCGACTCCTACCGCCGCCACGGCGGTGGCAGCGGCAGAGCAGCACCATGCCAGCACGGGTAGGTCCGCGGGCAATGGCTCGCTCATGCGCACGGCTCCCGTGGCTCTCGCCTACCTCGACGACCCCGACGCACTCGACGACGCCGCACGGGTGATCAGTGCACTCACGCATGCCGACCCTGAGGCGGGCGAAGCCTGCGCACTGTGGTGTCACGCAATCGCGCACGCGGTGCAGCACGGAAGCTTCGATGGGCTGCGACTCGCGGTGGCCCGGCTGGCACCCGACCGGGCTGCCGTCTGGACCCAACGGCTCGACGCGGCCGAGCAGGTCGAGCCGCACGAGATCGCCAATAACGGTTGGGTCGTCGCAGCGCTGCAGGCAGCCTGGTCAGCGATAGTCCGCACACCCGTTCCGGCCGAAGCTCCCTCCCGGCACTTCGCGCATGCACTTGAGGCAGCGGTGAGGTCGGGTGCCGACACCGACACGGTGGCCGCGATCGCAGGCGGCCTCCTCGGCGCACGGTGGGGGGCCTCCGCAGTTCCTCTCGCGTGGCAGCGGGTCGTCGCTGGATGGCCAGGGCTTCGGGCCCGCGACCTTTCCGCGCTTGCACTGCTCGTTGCCCGTCGCGGACAGCCCGACTCAGAGGGCTGGCCACTCGCCCCGACTCACAACTACTGCAGCTACGGCGACACCAGCACGGTCGTGGTGCACCCACACGATGCCGCAGTGATCCTCGGTGGCGTCAGCAGCGTGCGCGATCTGCCGCCCGAGGTCACTGCCGTGGTGTCGTTGTGTCGGCTCGGCTCCGAAGAGGTCCCCGCCTCCACAGTCAGTTGCGGCAACCACGTGGAGGTCTGGCTCATCGACAGCGACGCACCCGGCGCCAACCCCCACCTCGACCGGGTGCTTGTCGATGCAGCCGACACGGTGGCGGCTCTGCGCGCCGAGGGGCACACCGTGCTGCTGCACTGCGTGCAGGCTCACAGCCGCACCCCCACGGTGGCGGCCCTGTATGCCTCACGTCACCTGGGCGTCGAGCCAGCCCAGGCGCTTCTCGAGGTGTGCGCGGCACTTCCCAACGCACACCCGAACATGGCCTTCCTCGCCGCCCTGAATCGTCTCGCGTCGGCGTAGTCTCACCTTCGAAGGAGGCCCACAACTCGGCTGCGTCACTCATTCACAGGGCCCGGCAGTCGAGTCTGTGCCACTCGTGGCCGTGCGGCAGCGCCTTCGCGCGAACTGCACTCTGTCGAACAAGCGATCTCTCGTAGTCGAGAATTCGCGCTTGGGCGGCTGGGATATCCGCGGGTGCGACACCGAGACCAAAGCGCGGGTTGGCCAAGTCATCGCGGAATGTGGCAAGGTCGCGAATCACCGACTCCGCCCAAGCCTCGGCATTGAAGTGGGCCCCCAGCTCGATCCCAAGGCGCGCGAAGCCCTCGATTACTCTCTCTGGGTCGACGCACGTCAGCCCGGTCCAACTGTCCTCAGACGGGAAGCACGTGTCGACCGCATTGATCTCGGTGAACTCGTCAACCCGCCCTGCTGCTTGGCTACGCCACACGTCCTGGAAGGAGTTGCGACGCTTCACCACCGCGACCTTGGCAAGCCCACGGCCAAGG
>CALQEM020000258.1:0-4771 GCA_943329595.2 Bifidobacterium breve | reverse complement strand
TTTCCTTGACGCACGCCCGACGACACGAAGAGGTGTCCGTTGAGATCGGGGCGGTCGTGGTGAGCCGTGAACGTGACGCCCGCGCGGAAGTACACGCCCTCGTCGTGCTGAGCGCGCACTCCGGCAGATCTGACCGTGATGGGGGTGCCATCGTCGAGAACCACCACGTACGACGCGTCGATGCTGAGCGTGCCGTCGTCATGCACGGTCTGCCAGTCGGCACCGCCGGGCATCACCACCCCGGTGCCGAGCTCGCCTACGAGTGTTCCTCCCGTGATGGCGATCATCCGGCGACGGCCCTCCGGACCCGGGCCAAGGTCCACGGGAGGACTGACCTCCACTGTGAGCCGACCGACCGGCACCAGCGTCGGCGCCCACGACGCCGCGCCGCCACTCATTGCGCCGGCACCTCCGGAGTCCACGAACGCTGCTCGTTGAGCACCGACGGCTCAAAGCCCGCCACACGCTTATACGACGCAGCAACGTCCTCGAGCTCTGCCCGCGGAATCACGTCGTCGATGTTCGCGAAGCCTTCGGGCGCGCGCTCTCGGATCATCTGCATCACACGCTCGGGTCCCATGGCTCGATTGACCCGTTGCAGCTCGCGCGTGCGCGGCAGGCGCTCGTGCTCGTAGAAGGCCAAAGCGTCGTCAATGGGCATTGTCGCGAGGGCGAAGGCCAGCGCCCGACCGTCGATGATCGCCTGCGACGACCCGTTGGAGCCAATCGGGAAGGTGGGGTGAGCGGCATCGCCGAGCAGTGCCACCCGGCCCTCGACCCACGAATCAAGCGGGGGTCGATCGACCATCGGGTACTCGAGTACCTCGTCAGCTGCCTCAATCAGCCCCGGGATGTCGAGCCAGTCGAAGCCCCAGTCGGCATAGGCCGATGCGAAGACATCCTTCTCGACGCGCCGGTTCCAGTCCTGCTGGCCCGCGTCACGGTTCTCAAAGGCCATTTCCGCAATCCAGTTGATGACCTGGAGGCCGTCGGGCCCAATCTCGCTAATCGGGTAGGCCACGAACTTCTGGTCACGGTCGCCAGCCATGACCATCGACTTTCCCGTCAGGAAGGGGCGCACGCGACTAACGGCGCGCCAGAGAATCTGGCCGTTCCACTGGGGTGGGCCCTCGTCGGGGAAGCGGCCTGCCCGCACCACCGAGTTGATGCCATCGGCCGCGATGACGACGTCAGCAACCTCCACCAGCTCGGCGCCGTCCTCGCGCAGCGTGAGATGCGCAGACTCTCCTACGGTCTCGACGCGCACCGCCCGGCAGCCGGTGCGCACCGAGTGAGAACCCAGCCGCCGCAGGGTTTCCTCGAGCAAGAGTGTCTGCAACTGCCCGCGATGAATGGAGTATTGCGGCCAGCGGTATCCGGCGGCGACGCCCCGCGGCTCTGACCAGATGGTCGATCCGAATCGGTCAACGTAGGTGAGGTCGGCGGTGGCGACTCCGCGCGACGCTAGTTCCTCACCGAGCCCCAACTCGACTAGCTCACGAACCGCGTGCGGCAGCACGTTGATTCCGACGCCGAGCGGCCTAATTTCCGGCACCGACTCCATCACCGTCACATCGGTGAGACCGACAGCGTGCAGGCTCAAGGCCGCGGTGAGGCCGCCAATTCCTCCGCCAATAATGAGAACGCGCATGCCAGAACTCCACTCCGTGACCCGAATTTACCCTTCACCCTAGTGTGGCCGCGCAACACCTTGCCCACTGTGATCAGTCGACGGTGAAAAACCGGAGGCAGATCACCGGACCCTCCTGTCGGGCCAGGCCCACAACCACCGACTGGGTCAGCCAGGCAAACCCGGGGGCATCAGTGTGGAACCGCGCCGAAGTGCGGTAGTAGTACTCGCGCTCATCGACGTGCTCACCCGCGTCGAGTCGCACCGTGGTCTGGGCATCGGCTCGCCAGAAGCCGCGGTTCTCGATGTCGATCACCGTGCCGTCGTCAACGCGCAGCAGGTAGCGCGCATCGAGTTCAGCCACGCCGTCGCGATCGGTAAACCAGTCACCTCCGCCCGGCACCACCTCACCGCTCAGTCGGGGGCCCGCGACGGTTCCCCCGGTGATGGCCACGAAGTACAGCACCTCGCCGGGGCCGCCACTTCCGATGCGAACCGCAGGGGCGACATTCACTCGTGCCTCGAACGCGAAGCTCAAGTGTGGGTCTGGCAATTCCATGCGCCCACCCTGCCACGAACAGCCGACGATGTGGCACTCAGTGCGGGCGACGCACGGTCACCCACAGCATCAACTCGCCACCGATGGCGCGCTCGCTCATCTCCACGAGGTCGAGCCCCGCATCGCGCAGCTGCGTTACCAGCTCGTCGGGCGTGCCATGGCTATAGGGCAGGTCGTGCCCCATGAACGAGATAGTGCCCTCGAATCGGTCGCTGCCCGTGTAGGCGCGCGAGGCGTAGGTGAACAGGGCAACTCCACCAGGGCGCAGCCACGACCGCATGCGGCCAAACATCGGCGGCTGATCGGCACCGGGAAGGTGGAACAGGCTGTACACCGCCGTCACCGCATCGAAGGATTCTGCGGGCAGGTCGACATCGCGCATGTCGCCGAGAACGCGGGCCATCGTCGGGGCATACACCTCGGCCAGCGCCAGCATCCCCTCGCTGGCATCGACTCCGGTCACGCGCCATCCGTGTGCAAGGAAGGTGGTCGCCACCGGCTCGCCGGCTCCGCAGCCGAGGTCGAGCAACTCCCCCACCGCGGGGAGCCGGCCGACCAACGCTGCGAGCACCTCGCTGACATCGAACAGGCCGCGGCCTTCGGCGTACGTTCGGGCAAAGTCGTCGTAGATCGAGCAGAGGGCGGCATCCCTCATCAGGTCCCCGTCGGGCCGCGCGGCACTGTCGCTTGCAGCACCGCCTCGCTGAGTGCGCTGCCACGGAGGTGCGAGATTTCGTGGTAGTCGGGATCGGCCACCATGCGGCTGAATGCCTCGCGATTCGGGTAGCGCACGATCAGCACGGCATCCCACTCCTGGCCGGGCTCCGCGACAAGCACCGTGGAACCGTCGCCGTAGTAGATCAGCTCTGCTCCGTAGCGCTCGGGCACCATCTCGCCGAAGACGCGCACGTACTCGTTGTACTGCTCGCGCCCGCCCTCGACGAAGCGCAGAAGGTTGAGCATCACCAGCGGACCACCGTCGTCCTCGGCCAGCATTCGCTTGAGGTCGGCACCCCGCGGATCGATCGCCATGTCAGAACTCCAGTTCGCGGAAGGTCGGCCCGAACGAGGCCACGAGGGACAGGTCATTTCATCACACCACCATCGCAACGGTTCCGACAACGATGAGCACGAGTCCGGTCAGCCCACGGCGACTGAGTCGCTCGCCGAATACCGCGTAGGCGAAGGCGACCGTTACCACCAGACTCAGTTTGTCGATGGGAACCACCGCGCTGACCGGGCCGGTCTGCAGGGCACGGTAGAAGCACAGCCACGACGCGCCGGTGGCAACTCCCGACAGGCAGATGAACAGCAGGTCGCGACGAGGGATCTCCCGCACCCGATGCCGCTCGCGTGTGACCAGAACCAAAACCCACGCCATCACCAGCACGACCATCGTGCGGATCGCCGTGCCCAGGGTCGACTCGACGTCGGTGATGCCCACCTTCGCGAGAATCGAGGTGAGGCTGGCGAACACCGCGGCCAGGCACGCGTACACCAGCCACGACCGGCTCACGGGGGCCGCGCCCCCTGGCTTCCACTCGACCATCAGCACGGTGCCGGCCGCGATCACTCCGATGCCGACGAGCCGCACCGCGAGGTGCGAGGTCTCGCCGAACACGATGATGCCGAGCAGCACTGTGAGAACGATGCTCGACTTATCGACGGCGGCCACCTCGTTCACCGGGCCCAGTTGCAGCGCGTGGAAGTAGCACAGCCACGACGCGCCCGTCGCGAGCCCCGACAGCACGAGGAACACCAACGACCGCGTGCTGATCGAGGAGATCGTTACCTGCGAGCCCACGACAAACACCATCAGCCACGACATCGCGAGCACCACCACGGTACGAATCGCGGTGGCGACGTTCGACGAGGTGGCCCTGATACCCACCTTGGCCAGAATCGCGACGAGGCCCGCGAAGAATGCGGAGCCGAGGGCGAAGGCGACCCACATGGCGACCGCCCTTCACACCCACGCGATGCGGGCGCTCGCCACCCTACGCGCACCGGGTCGGCCGGAGCGCCCTACCGCACAGTTGCGGCGGCATCCGACAGGATGGGCCGGTGAGCACCTCCGACGATCGCTACGGCCAGGACGTGCTGGCCCGTGACCCCCACGCGCCACAACGACGCCAGCTTGCCGAGGTGCCCGGCGAGCACGGGCTGGTCGTTGAATGCGCCGACTCGGGGTGGTGCGGGGCCGTCATCGGCTGGGAGAAGACCATCGAGGGCTGGGCCGTGGTGCTTGAGGATCGCGATGGGCGCGAACGGGCGTTCCCCGCGAATCGCGGGGCCTTCCTCCTCGACGGTGAGCGAGTCACGGTCGTGCGGCCCACGAAGACGCTGACCCCCCTGGCGGCCCGCACGGCGTCGGGCTCGAGGGCGGTCGAGGGCGCGCGCGCCCGGGTTGCCCGCGGTTCACGCATCTGGGTCGAGGGCAAGCACGACGCCGAACTGGTCGAGATGGTGTGGGGCGATGACCTGCGCGTTGAGGGTGTGGTGGTTGAGCCACTACACGGCGTCGACGACCTCGTGCGGGTACTGGCCGACTTCGACCCAGCACCCGGCCGCCGGGTGGGCGT
>CALQEM020000257.1:0-4800 GCA_943329595.2 Bifidobacterium breve | reverse complement strand
GTTGGAACACCATGCCGATGGTGCGACGCACGTTGACCGGGTCGACGTCGACGTCGTAGATGTCCTCACCGTCGAGCAACACCTTGCCGTCTACCCTCGCGCCTGGAATCACCTCGTGCATCCGGTTGAGGGTGCGCAGCACCGTGGACTTGCCACAGCCCGACGGCCCGATGAACGCGGTGACCGTGCGTGGCTCCACGCTGAAGCTGACACCTTCGACGGCCTTGAAGCTGCCGTAGTAGATGTCGAGGTCACTCACATCGATGCGCTTGGCCATGGGTCACCTTCGTCGGGGTCGGAGCGGTTCTAGTGTGCCTTAGGTGCGAACACGCGAGCCAGCAGGCGTGCGGCGGTGTAGAAGATCACCACGAGGATGATCAGCACCAGCGCGCCACCCCACGCCCGATCGATGGAGGCGTCGGTGCCACTGGACACCTGGTCCCAGACGAAGGTCGGCAGGGCTGCCTGCGGACCGGAGAAGGGGTTCCAATTCATGCTCTGCGACAGCACCACCGTGAGCAGCAGGGGGGCGGTCTCGCCCGACACGCGCGCCACCGCGAGCATCACGCCGGTGATGATTCCGGACAGCGCGGTGGGAATCACGATGCGCAGGATCGTCTTCCACTTCGGAATGCCCAGCGCGTACGCGGCCTCGCGGAGGTCGTTGGGCACGATCTTGAGCATCTCCTCGGTGGTGCGCACCACCACCGGGATCATCAGGATCACCAGGGCGAGCGCGGCGGCGAAGCCCGACCGCTCGAAGCCTGCGGTGAGCACCCAGAACGTGTAGATGAACAGGCCCGCGACGATCGAGGGCACGCCGGTCATGACGTCGACGAAGAACGAGACCGTCTTGGCCAGCCGGCCGCGGCCGTACTCGACCAGGTACACGGCGGCGAGGATGCCCAGCGGCACGGCGACCATAGCCGCGATGGCCACCTGCTCGAGCGTTCCGACGATCGCCTGGGCGACGCCGCCCCCCGGCTTGCGGGGGCTGACGTTGCGCATGGTCTCGGTGAGGAACGAGGGGAAGTCGGTGAGCACGGTGGCGGCGCCGCGCGACACGACCGAGTACAGCACCGAGAGCAGCGGCGCGACCGCCAGGATGACGCACCCGTAGATGAGCGTGGTGGCAAGGCGGTCGACGGCGTGGCGTCGGCCCTCTGTGGTGAACGACCACCCGGTCTGCACCACCAGGAAGAAGATCGCCCACAGCACCGGCCAGGCCAGGCCCAGGATGCTGCCTACCTGCGTGATGCCCACTGCCAGCACCAGCGCCACTGCCGCAGACGCGATCGGTGCCCATCGCGGCAGCCGTCGGCCGTTGAGCGTGCTTCCAGCGGGGGTGTGGTTGGCCGACCGGGTGGGCTCGGGAGTGGTGACGCCCATCAGTTGGCCCCTGAGAACTCGGCGCGGCGTGCCACGATCCAGCGCGCGAGCATGTTGACGCCGAGGGTGATCACGAAGAGCACCAGCCCGGACGCGATGAGGGCCGACAGGCCGATGGGCCCGGCCTCATTCCACTTCAGTGCGATGTTGGCCGCGAAGCTGTTGCCCCCGGGCTCGGTGATGTGCCAGTTGATGGTGAAGGCGGCCGACAGGATCAGGGCCACCGCGATGGTCTCACCGAGCGCTCGGCCGAGCCCGAGCATGGCCGCAGAGATCATTCCGGGGCGGGCGAAGGGGAAGACCGCCATGCGGACCATCTCCCAGCGGGTGGCGCCGAGGGCGAGCGCGCCCTCGATGTGCTCGCGCGGCACCTGGACGAAGATCTCGCGACTCACGGCCGACACGGTGGGCAGCACCATGATGGCCAGCACGACGCCTGCGATGAACAGGCTCTTGGTGTAGATGTTGAGGTCGTTCTGGAAGAGCGGGATCCAGCCGAGGTAGTCGTCGAGCCAGCGCGCGGTGCCCTCCATGTTGGGCATCAGCACAGCGAGGCCCCAAAGGCCGAAGATGATCGAGGGAACGGCAGCGAGCAGATCGGTGATGAAGGCCAGGGCCGCGGCCACGGGTCGGGGAGCGTAGAAGGCGATGAACAGGGCGATCCCGATGCCCACCGGGACTGCCAGCAGCATGGCGATCGAGGCGCTGATGGCGGTTCCGAAGAGGAGTGCCGCGATGCCGAACGTGGGGGGCTTGTCCTCGGGGAACCAGTCGGTGCTGGTGAAGAAGTTGGCGGAGTTGGCCTGGAGCGAGGGGATGGACTTCCAGACGAGGAAGGCGCCGATCGCGCCCATGATGACCAGGACGGTGATGCCCGCCCCGGCCGCGAGGCCCCTGAAGACCCGGTCGCCCGCGCGCACGCCGACGTTGCTGCTCTCCCTGATCACGGGCGCTGCGTCATCGGGCGGCGAAGCGGTGCGCATCGGTGCTGCTCCTCGCCAACGGGTGGATGGTGTCCGCAGAGTTGCAGACTAGGGGATGAGGTGGCCCCGACACCATGCGATGCCGGGGCCGCCTCAGTGAGCGATGTGGGGCTAGGAGATCGAGGCCACCGCGGCGCGCACCTTGGTGAGCAGGTCGCCGGTGATCGGCACGTAGCCGACGGCGCTGAGCTCGCCCTGGGCCGCGTCGCCCGAGGTGTAGGTGAGGAAGGACTTCACGAGCGCCGCCTGATCGGCCGCAAGCCCCTTCTCACAGGTGATCTCGTACGTGACCAGCACCACGGGGTAGGCGTTCGCGGTCTTGGTGGCGTAGTCGATCTTGAGCGACAGGTTGTTGCCCGTGCCGGTCACCTGGGCCGACGAGATGGTCAGCGCGGCGTTGACCGAGGTGGGCTCGACCGGGCCTGCGCCGTTGTCGATCCACGCGGCGCCGATGCCGGCCACGTCCTGCACGAACGACAGCTCGACGTAGCCGATCGAGTTCGGGGTGGACTTGACCGAGGCCAGCACCTGGTCGGAGCCCTTCGAGCCCTGGCCGCCCGGAGCCTTCCACTCCTTGCCGGTGTCGAAGGTCCACGCCGAGCCGGCCGAAGCCACGAGCCACTTGGTGAAGTTGCCGGTGGTGCCCGACGAGTCGCTGCGGTGGAACTGCGCGATGGAGGCGCTCGGCAGGGTGACGCCGGGGTTGAGCGCGGCGATCTTCGGGTCGTTCCACGTGGTGATCGTGTTGGCGAAGATGCCCGCGGTGACCTCGGCGTTGAGGATCAGCTTCTCGACGCCCGCGAGGTTGTAGGCCACGGCGATGGCGCCACCGACCATGGGGATGTTGATGGCGGTGCCTGTGGCGCACCGCTTGTCGGCGGCCGGCTGCTCCTCCTCCTTGAGCGCGGAGTCTGATCCGGCGAAGGCCGTCTGCGCGTTCGTGAAGTCGGTGATGCCGGCGCCAGATCCGTTGGCCGTGTACTCGATGGTGCTGCCGGCACAGTCGGTCTGGTAGGTGTTGATCCACTCGGTGATGGCGTTCTTCTGGGCCGATGAGCCCGAGGCCTTGAGCGAGCCGGTGGCGCAGTTGGCGGGACCGCCGGAGGCACTCGTCGACGAGCCACCGCCGCCGGACGAGCCGCAGGCGGCGAGGGCGAGGGTTCCGGCAGCGAGGGCAAGGGCCACTCGAGCGGAGCGCGTGTTCAGCACAGGATCCTCCGAAGTTGGGGGTGATCTTCCGTAGACGAGCGTGTTGAGAAAACGCTAACCCGCACGCGTGACTGGGGAGGAGTCCGTTGGTGAACGGGAGATGAACAACCGCGGTACTACCGGTGACACCGTGCGTCGGGTCATTACGGCGTGTGGTGCTCCACCGCGACGACCTCGACCGAGAGCTCTGTCTCGCCCGACGACTCGGAAACGCTGGCGGTCACGGTCCGGTGCACCACGACGAAGCCGCCGGCCGGCAGGTCGGGATCGATGTCGAGGACGCCCACGTCGCGCCGCAGCTGCTCGAAGAGCGAGGGCAGCACCGGACGGTGGGTGCACACCACCATGGGAGCGGGATCTTTGAGCAGTTCGGTGAAGCGGCGCATCGCTGCCTTGCGCGCTCCGGCGAAGCCCTCCTCGGACAGCAGGGGCTCCTCGACGATGTCGATGCCTCGATGGTGGGCATGAGGGGACACCGTGTCGAAGCAGCGGGTGTACGGCGACGAGTGAACCCGCGTCACGCCGAAGGCCGCCAAGACCGGCGCGATGTCCTGCGCCTGTCGCTCGCCCACCCGGGTGAGCGGGCGCGAGCCGTCGGGGGGCGGGGTGATGAAGCGGCGCGCGTACTCGGAGCGCTTCTCTGCCTGCGCGTGGCGGAGGATCACCAGGGGTGATGTGCCGCGAGGCATCCGGGTGGCACTGCGCACGAGGTCGGCGTCACGAGGGTAGGTGAGGAGCTTGGGCGCCTCGGCGATGTCGACCCAGCGCACCTCGTCGACCTCCCGATTGGCCTCCCAGGGACCTCTGCCGACGACCCGCGCCAGCCAGTACGACACCTCCTTGGTGCGATCGCCCACCGGGTAGCGCTGTGTGGTGAGAGGCACGCCGAGCACCACGTCGTAGCCCGACTCCTCAGCGGTCTCGCGCACTGCCGCGACGGCCACGTGCTCGCCTCGGTCGAGCTTGCCCTTGGGAAGGGACCAGTCCTTGAGCTGGGTGCGGTGGATGAGCAGTACCTCGGGACCAGAGGGCGACGCCTCGTCATGGCTGCTCGGTCGCTCGCGAAGGCAGACCACTCCGGCGGCGCGGATGATCTCGTCGGGGGCAGCCATGTCGAAGGGGGGGCTAGCGCAGCGATGAGCGGTGATGGGCCCGCTCGGCCCTCGCCCACACTGAGGGAAAGTGGTCACGGGCGTCGCGCTCGCACTGCACCTCGATG
>CALQEM020000256.1:0-4838 GCA_943329595.2 Bifidobacterium breve | reverse complement strand
CTCTTCGCACTGCTCAGCATCGCGTGGGACTCGGGGGCGCGCCGCATCATCGGGGTGCGTCGACCCACCGTCGCCATGCTGGTGCGCGACGCCATTCCGGCCTTCGTATCACTCGTGGTCGTGGCCGTGGCGGTCTACCTCCTGGTGTGGACCGGCTGGTTTCTGTCTGACGACGCCTGGGACCGCCAGTGGGCCGCCAGCCACCCGGGCGAGGGGCTGCTGTTTCTACCCGAGGCCATTCGAAGCCTGTGGCACTATCACGTCGAGGCGTGGAACTTCCATGTCGGACTCACGTCACCCCACTCGTACCAGTCGAACCCGTGGAGCTGGCCTATTCAGGGTCGCCCCACCTCGTTCTTCTACGAGTCGTACAAGAGTGGCGATCACGGCTGCACCGTCGAGAGCTGCTCCGCCGCGGTTACCGCGCTCGGAAACCCCATCGTGTGGTGGGCCGGAACGATCGCGCTGCTGCACCAGGCGTGGCGCTGGGCAGCCCACCGCGACTGGCGCAGCGCCGCGGTGGTGGTGGGATTTATCGCCGGCTGGGCGCCGTGGCTGCTCTTCCAGAACCGCACCGTATTCACGTTCTACGCCATCGCCATGCTGCCCTTCCTCGTGATGGCCTTGGCGATGACTCTGGGCACCGTGCTCGGCCCCTCGTCGGCCCCGCCCAACCGCCGCATGTGGGGAGCCCTCCTCGGCGGCGGCTTCCTTCTGCTGGCCATCGCGGTCAGCGCGTTCTTCTACGCGATCTGGGTGGGCGAGACGGTGCCGTACGACTTCTGGCACATCCACATGTGGTTCCCGAGCTGGGTCTAGCGCCACGGCGCTGGCCCGTCCCATCGCGCTCTCCCCGTCCGCTAATTCATGCGGTGAGACCACGGACGGCCCACTCGAAGACGGCCGAAAGCCAGCAGAAGTGACGAGGTCTTGAGTCCTCACACAGGTGGAGCTGAGGGGATTCGAACCCCTGACCCCCTCGATGCGAACGAGGTGCGCTACCAGCTGCGCTACAGCCCCTGAGAAACCCGACCCTACCAAAGGGTCAGTCGTTGACTGCTCGCGGTGCTTCCTGGTCGAAGAAGCCTGCGGGTCGAGTGCCACGTGCCTCAGCGGCGAGTTGGTCGAAGAAGGCGTCATCGTCGCCTAGGGCGCTCGAGATCTCGTCTTGGATGTAGTGCTTGGAGAAGGTGTCGGACTCCTGCACGCGTCGGGCCTCGTTGACCATGGCCTCTCCACTCCACTCACCGGTGTGAGTGAGGTCGAGAACGCGCGGCACCCTGCTGGCACGCGGCGCGGAGACGTAGGTCGGCAGCGGGGCGTTGACGGCCTCCCACCGATCGGGGTCAGCAGCCTGCACCTCAGGGGCTTCTCTTACATCGCGGGTGCGCCGGACCTCAGGAAGGTCGTCGTGCACCAGCACCCGTCGCGCCTGAGTTCGTTCCTGGGAGCGAGGCTTCGGGCGAGCCCGATCAGCCGACCGGTCGCGGGCCGGGTGCTCCTGCAGGGCCAGTTGCCGTGAGGCCTCGCGCCGAGTTGCCGCCTCAATCCGCTGCGACTGCTGCCACGACAGCGCGGCAAAGCCGACCAGAGCCGCGCTGGGCAGCACCATGAACCACAGAGGCAGAACCCCTGCCAGCACCATGACGAGGGAACCCGCCAGCATCAGGCCGAGCAGTGCCAGCACCATCCGGCGTCGAGAGGCCGCCTCCTGAGCAGGGCCGGGCTCCGCCGACCAGGACTCGTCGTCGTTACCCACGGTGAGCGACGACATCGCGGAGCGGTAGCGATCGACCGAGCGAGACTCGTCGGCACGGTCGTGACTGCGCAGCCACAGGGGGATCAGCACCAGGGCCCAGAGCCCCACGATGACCGCGTAAATCACCCCTGATCCCATGGGCCCCAAGGCTAGGCCGCTCAGCGCCCGTCTCGGCGTATTGGTGACCGTCCGACTACGGCGTGTCGCCAAGGCCCCGGGACGTCTCCAGCAAGCGCGCGCGCAGTCCGCCCGGAACCTCCTCGGCGTTGAGCGCATACGTGACGTGGTCGCGCCACGCCCCATCGATGTGCAGGTAGCGCGGCCGCAGGCCCTCGTAGCGGAAGCCGAGCTTGTCGACCACCCTCAGGCTGGGGGCATTCTCCGGCCGCACATTCACCTCAATGCGGTGCAGCCCCATCGTGAGCCAGCCGTGGTCGCACACCATCGCGACAGCAATCGGCATGATGCCACGCCCGGCGACAGCGCTGTCGATCCAGTAGCCCACGTAGGCCGACCTCAGCGAACCCCACGTGATGCCGCCGAGCGTTACCTGCCCGACGAATCGTCCCTCGTGGATTACGGCGAAGGCCATCGTGCGCCCGGCGCGGCCCTCAACTCGTAGCCGCCGAACCATCGCAGCGAAGGTGGCGGGTCGCTCATCGTCACCCTGCGGAAGCGACGACTCCCACGGCCCTAGCCAGGAGGCATTGCGCGTTCGCACCTCGCGCCATTCAGTGACGTCACGCTGGCGCAGGGGCCGCAGCGTGACCTGGCCGTCGGTCAGGGTAACCGGCCAGTGCCCTCCGCTCATCGCGGGTCCTCGATCGGAATCACCAGCACGCGCGCGCCCGTGTCGACGACGCTGAAGTCGGGCGGCACGCTGGCGAGCGCGTTCGACTCGGCGAGCAGTGACAGGGCTTCGACCATGACGCTCGGGGTGAAGACATAGTCGCCGTCGACCACGTCGATTCGGCCCAGCTTAAACTCCTGAAGTCCTAGCACCGACTCCAGACTCGACGAGGTACGGGCGCTCACGGTCGCTCGGAAAGGCTGAGGGTCGGCCGCCAGCGCGCGCAGCAGCGGCCGCACGAACACCTCGAACTCGACGTACATGCCGAGCGTCTCGCCTGGAAGAATCACGATCGGCGCCGCGTCGACGCCGATGCGACCAAAGCCGATGACACCACCGGGCGCCATCGCCAACTGCGAGTACTCGACGCCACCGAACTCGGCCAGCACCCCCTCGAGCTCGGCATATCCGTCGTTCCCACGACCCCCCACCACGAGCAGCACGTCAGCCCGCACCAGCTGATCCTCGACAAGCTCGCGCAGGGCGCGCTGCTCGCGAGGGATCGGTCCCACCCGAAAGACATCGGCGCCTGCTTCACGACAGGCCGAGGCGAGCACGAGCGAGTTGGCGTTCGACTGCGAGGCGGTGGTGGAGTCGGCCTGCGGATCGTCGCCTATCGACACCACCACCACACGCGGGCGAGGAGCGATGTCGACCGAGGAGATTCCGTGCGAGGCAAGCCGGGCCAGCTGGCGGGTGGTGACCAGCGACCCCTTGGGCAGCACCACCTCATTCGGCGCCAGCACGCTGCGCGTTACGACGTCGGCCGCGAGGAAGCAGCCGGTGGCCTCGAGCAGCGAAACTCCTAGGTAGGGCAGGGGCTGCAGGCCGGCGAAGACCTGCAGCAACTGCTCGTCAACGGTTCGCACTACTGCCATGTCATCGCCAGGTCACGCGAGATCGGCGAAGCCGCTACCGACCAGCGCCGTGAGCCAGTCGCGGAACGGAGGCCCGAGGTCGTCGCGACGCGCCGCCAGCGAGACAACCGCCTTCAGGTACGAGAGCCGGTCGCCTGTGTCGTAGCGCAGCCCGTCGAACACGACGCCGTGCACCGAGCCCTGCTGGGCAAGAACTCGCAGAGCATCAGTGAGCTGAATCTCGCCGCCTTTGCCAGGCTTGGTCTCGCGCAGCACGTCGAAGACCTCGGGCGCCAGCACGTAGCGGCCGATAATCGCCAGGTTGCTGGGAGCCTCCTCCGCGACCGGCTTCTCGACTAGATCGGTGATGCCCAGCACTCCGGGTATGTCACTGGCACGCACGGCGGCGCAGCCATAGAGCGAGATCTCGACGGGGGGAACGCCCATGAGACAAATCACGCTGCCCCCCAGCTGCTGCTGCACCTCGAGCATGCGAGGGAGGATCGGGTTGGTGTCGTCGATGAGGTCGTCGCCGAGCAGCACAGCGAACGGCTCGCGCCCCACGTGCTGCTCAGCCTGCAGCACGGCGTGGCCCAGGCCCAGTGGCTCGCCCTGACGCACGTAGTGGATTCGCCCGAGCGACGTCGGCCAGGTCACGAGGTCGAGGCGTCGCTGGTCTCCCTTGGCTCGCAGTGCCTGTTCGAGCTCGGAGTTGGCGTCGAAGTGATCCTCGAGCGAGCGCTTGCTGCGCCCGGTGATGAACAGAAGGTCCTCGAGCCCAGCCGCCACAGCCTCCTCCACCACGTACTGGATGGCCGGCTTGTCGACCACCGGCAGCATCTCCTTCGGAGTCGCCTTGGTGGCCGGGAGAAATCGCGTGCCGAGCCCGGCCGCGGGGATGACCGCCTTCGTCACATTCATGACACCACAGTAGGGGCCACGCCCGCCTACGCCCGGATGCTGCAGCACATGGACACAATGTCCCCATGTCGTCACACGACACGACAGGCCAGCGGGCCTCCGTGCGCGCTCGGAGGCGTGCATGGAGCGAGTCCGCCTCGCCCGAGCAGCGAGGGGCCCGAGCCTCAGCGCTGGCCGAGGCTGTTCTTGCCGACTCCGACGTGCGGCGAGCCTGCGACAACGGCCGGGTGGTGACCTGCTACGCGAGCCTTCCGTCGGAGCCTCCCACCTCCAGCCTCCTCGAGGCCCTCACGTCTGCCGGGGCTCGAGTGCTACTGCCGATCGTGCAACCCGAGCGCTCGCTGCACTGGGCGTGGTTCTCCGCGCAGAACGTGCTGCTTCCCGCGGGAATGGGAATTCCAGAGCCGGTGGGCGAGGTCGTGGCACGCGACGCCGAGGGGCTGCTCGCGCT
>CALQEM020000255.1:0-4848 GCA_943329595.2 Bifidobacterium breve | reverse complement strand
TCAGCGAGAAACCCAAAGGAGACTGATGGACGACAAGACCATCACGTTGATGCTGCGAAGCCTCGCTGGAGACGGTGAGGCCGCAGCGCAACCCGACGTTGTCGACGCGCTTCGGCACATTCCCGTAGCTCAGAGGGCGCTGCTCGCTGCCGTAGCGCTCGCCGCCGCTGATCGGCCGGTGAATAGCGTGACCGTTGCGAGATCGGCTGGCTACTCGCGAGGCACCGCCTACCGCAACAACAAGCCGATACTTGATCTTGTCGTCGAACACGCAGGCCAACTCGCCGACGGCCTCCTTCAGCGCACCAGAGATCACAGGTCAATTCTGGAACTCAGCACGAGGATCAAAGAACGCGACGAAGCATTAACGCGTTGGCGCGACCGGGCAAAGCAAGCCGAGCGAGACCGAGATATCGCGATTGGCTACGCACGGGATCTCCACCAACAACTCATCCCTGAATACAACGCAATCGTCTCGGAAAAAGACCGCAAGGTGCGACACCTGCGCTCGACAGCGCCGCCAGATGAGACTGAGGTGAGCCCGCTGTAGTGGTCCAGTTGGTGTGCGACTCTGTTGCCCGGTTTCCGGGCAGGAAGAATCAGGATCAACATGACATCGAACAAGCGCCGGCGGCATACGCCGGATCAGATCATCCGCAAACTTGCCGAGGGCAACAAACTGCTTGCTGGCGGGGCCGGGCTCGACGAGGTGTGCCGGCATCTACAGGTTGCGGAGTCGACATGGCATCGTTGGCTCGCCCAGTACGGCGGCATGAAAGCCCCCGACGCGAAACGGCTGAAGGAACTCGAGGCGGAAAACGCCCGGTTGAAGAAGCTGGTCGCGAACCAGGCTTTGGACATCGACATGCTCAAGGAGATCGCGTCGGGAAACTTCTGACCCCGAACCGTCAGCGAGCAGCAGTGACGATGCTGCTCGCCCGGTTCGGGGTTTCGCAGCGGCGGGCTTGCAACACGGTTGGTGCGCATCGTTTCACGATGCGTCTTGCTCCACCACCGATCACCACCGAAGAAATCGAGCTGCGTGCTTGGCTGCGTAGCTTCTCCACGACCAGACCGCGGTGGGGTTGGCGACGTGCCGCGAAGACGGCGCGGCGTGCCGGCTGGAAGGTCAACAACAAACGGATCCGGCGTCTATGGCGCGCCGAAGGGCTGCGGGTCCCTCAACGCCGCCACAAGAAACGTCTCACCGGCATCGGCATCAACGTCGGTGCGATGTGCCCGATCCAACCCAACATCGTGTGGGCAATGGACTTCCAGTTCGACACCACCGCGGATGGCCGCCAGATCAAGTTCCTCAACATCATCGACGAGTTCACCCGCGAAGCCCTAGCGATCAAAATCGACCGTTCCATCAACGCCGACCAGGTCGCCGACGTGCTCGACCAACTCACCGCCCAGCGCGGCGCGCCGGCCTACGTCCGTTTCGACAACGGCCCCGAGTTCGTCGCCCACGCCATCGCAGACTGGTGCCGATTCAACAACACGAACAGCATCTTCATCGACCCCGGCTCACCCTGGCAGAACGCCTGGATCGAATCATTCAACGGCCGACTGCGCGACGAGCTACTCAACTCATGGCGATTCGACTCGCTCCTCGAAGCCCGCGTGATCGTCGAGGACTGGCGGCACGACTACAACACCAACCGACCCCACACCGCCCACGGCGAACTCACCCCAAACGAGTTCGCCCTACACTGGACCACGACCCACCAACCCCAAGCCGCATAGCGACTGGACCACCAAACGGGTCCCCCTCACACCCACTACGACCTGAGCGACGCGGGCACCACCCGGATCACTACCCGACCGAGCCGGTGTGGGCGCGTTCGCGCTGCCGTCGGCAGACGATTCCCCCAGATGTTGGCTGAGCCTGACCGTCACCGTTCACGGCCCAGCGAGAAGACAAAAGGAGATGCCGAGACTGCACTCGACATCGTCGCGCCGCAGCTCCGGCCGCGCTCTGCGCCGATCGCGTCGGGGAACTCATAAACGCCTCGATCGCTGGCCACGCGATCCGTGCCTTCACCATTGGTGCACGTGTCCAGACAACGAGCAGAACAACACACTGATCAAGGCGCGCGGAGCGCCGGCAAGCCGGTGCGCGACGAAGCGCCGACCTACGACCATACGCTCGGGCACCGTCGCCAACGTCGACGCGGACCGCGTTCGACAGGCAAGCAGGCTCGCCGCGACATTTATTCTCGGATGCCGTCTGATCCGGGTAGTGAACCGTGATGTCCTGCGCGGATGATGCGCTCATGCACACTGAACCGTTCATCAACATCACTTCACACGGCGAGCGACTGACCCTGAGCACCGACGAACTCGCGAAACGCTGGGGCATTCACCCAGAGTCCCTCAAGCGTGCCGTGCGCAACGGCAGCGCCCCAGTGCGACCAATCCTCCCCGCAGCCGGCCGCTGGGTGTTTTCGCTCGCTGCCGTCGAGCACGCGGAACGCGCCACTGCGAAATTTGAGGGAGGACCGTGAGGCCGTGCGCTTCAGTCGAGCAGGTCGCCCATGACGGCTGCAGCGTCGAGATCAGCCTGCGGCACGTGATGCGCGTAGACCGACAGTGTCACCGCCGGCGACGAATGGCCCAAGCGCTTTGAGACCGTCGGGACTCCGATACCAGCCTCGAGTAACCGCGTCGCCGAATAGTGCCGCAAGCCATGCTTCCTTTTCACGTTGGTGAGTCGAGCGAAACTCATCGTGAGATACATCGGCCGCATCGGTGACACGCCACCGTCGAGACTGAAACACCAAGCGGGCAAGGGTAACTTCTGCGCGACGGCCTCGGCCGCCTGCCTGACCCTGAGCGCTTCCAGCGCTGCTGCTGTTTCTGCATCGATCGCCACCGTGCGCCAGCCACGTGAGCCCGTCTTGGTCTCGCGAATGTGCAGCACATCGTCGTCGTCGGCGACCAGCGATCTGCGGACTGTGATCGTGCCCTCGCCGATATCGGTCCACAGCAGCGCACACAGCTCGCCACGGCGCATCCCGGTGGCAGCAGCCACGCGCAGGCACGTCGCGAGGTCAGGGTTGACAGACTCAGCCGCCTTGATGATCCGTTTCACTTCCTGCGGCGAAGGAGGAGTGATCTCCTTCGTGTGCACCCTGGGCTTCGTCGCTGACGCGCAGGGATTGCTCAGCAACCAGTCGTAACGCATCGCCCGCCCGAAGGCAGCCGAGAGCAAACGGTGGACGCGATTGACCTTGTGCTCCGACGCACCGTGAGCGCGCAGCTCGTTGTACATCGCGTCGATCACGACGGGACGAACCGTTGACACGTCACGAGCCAGGAAGCTGGCCGGGAGAAGACGCTCGCCGTTTCGGTAGAAGTTGATCGTCCCGGGTGACAGCCGAGACTCGGAGTCGGCGATGTAGCCACCGACGACTTCCGCGACGGTGTGCTTGCCAGCAGTCGTGTCTGAGCCCATCAGCATTTTGAGTTTTGCTTCCAACACTGTCGCCGCAGCGCGCGATTCAACGGCCTCTGAACTGGTGCGCCCCCTGGGGCTCGAACCCAGAACCAATGGATTAAAAGTCGCTCTCAGGGGCAAAATATGGCCACGCTCGACACATATGCCCTGCTCAGACCACTCCCAACACGACCGAAATGTCGACTGTTGCCACGTTTCGTCCCACAGCGTCCCACGAGGGTCGAGGATTGCGCGAGCCCTAGCCCCACTATCTGGAGGGCGACAGCCCCCTGGAAGGGTCGATTCGCTGGATGGCGCCCACGTGACCGTGTCACGTGGGCGGCGGTGTGCCGCTGAATTCAGGGTGTGGCGATTCGGGGTATGGTGCGGCAGAGCAACATTAGGAGCAGTACATGAGTGCGCGCTTGCGGTCTGCCTATTCTCGTCGGGTTCGTTTGGGAGTGTTGGTAGTGCTGGCCGTGCAGTGCCTTTCAGGCACGGTGCTTGGTGTACAGCCCGCGAGCGCAAACGAGAATCCGGTTCTGGTATCGGGGCGCGCCCTTGACCCGCGGGTGAATCCGGACGGCAGCCTGCAGAGGGCGATGGCGGTCGACCAGCCGGCGTCGGATTTGGTGGCGGAGTTTGGGTTGGACCCGAAAGCAGAGATCGCTCCTGTCGCATCGTGGTCAATGAAGGCGTCACGAGCGGTGCGGCTGAATCTGTTCGACGGAGCCACGGTGGACCTCATGGCCGGGCGTCTGTTCTTGACGACTTTGCCAATCTTCAACCAGTACCTCACGGTGAGCGAATGGGGTCAGACGGTCTCGTGGTCGACGGATGGAAACGATCCCAATGGTTCTGCAGTTGGCACGCTCACGCTGGCTCGAACGTCTTCGACGCCGTGGCGACTCGTCGGCGGAACGATAGAAACCGGGAAGAACGAGTATCTGGTTGAGTACGACTTCGATCACGAGCAGGCGCTCGTCGTCGACGCGCCATACAACGATGGGAAACCCGAGTTCGACAACTTTGAAGCACCACCCGCGAGGCAGGTCAACGTTGGGACCGACGTGTCGACTGCTTCCACACCAGGGAATGGCGTGATGAGTATCGCAAGCACACCGACCCCAGGTACCCGTGTGGATGTCCTCGCGGTCGCTGCGAACGGCGTACTGCTGCCCAACGCGTTGTTTTACGTTGCGTCCGGTCTCAACGACATGAACGCAACGTTGGCGAATTCATCATCCCCGGGTTTCGAGACTGCCAACGCGAGCATGGCGCTGGTAGGAGTGATCTCGCTCCCCTACACCCAGGCCGGGGTGCAAGACCAGGACGTCTGGAACTTGGAGAGCGGCAACGCCGGCCTCGCTGGGGCATTGACCGCCCGAAACCTCGTCGCAGCCGAC
>CALQEM020000254.1:0-4886 GCA_943329595.2 Bifidobacterium breve | reverse complement strand
GACGCCACGTCGCGGTACCGCGTGAGGTAGTAGGCGGGGTCGAGGTAGCGGAGCCCGAACTCCAGGGCGCCCATGCTCCGAGGCGGCGCAGTGGATTTGTGCTCGAGTGCCGCGATCATCGGCCGGTAGTGGCGCTCAACGTCGGCCATCGTCACGCCGGGATATGAGAAGGCCAACTTGAGGGAACGTCTCGCCGCTCGGGGGTCGAGCGTGTCGGTGCGCAGCGCTGTGTCGTGGCTGCGACGTCGGGTGAACTGGTAGGTGAGCCGGGTGGGGTTGTCGGGCTCTGATCCGGGTGCAATAAGTGCGACGAAGGCCAGCGGCAGGCCGGGCTCGTTCATTGCGTCGAGGTCGGTGCGCGGGAAGCGCCACGCCGCGGCGTGCTGCCCGGCCACGCTGAGCGAAAGTGACCCAGCGACAGGGTGCCAGCCCACCAGCAGCAGATCACCCGAAGGAAGCCGACTCGCGCTGTCGATGCGGAGTGGGTCGTCGCCACGCCGTGGCACGAGGCGGAACCCGCGATGTGTCGACACCGTGATCGGCCTTCCTGTGGCTTGTGGTGAGGTCAGAATTGGCCGCGCTAGAACTTATTGAGAACTTAACACTCGGCCAACGGCGGGTCCGCCGCGGCATTCACGCGACTAAGCGGCGCCTCGCTGCCGAATCCCTACGCCAGTTCGGACATGCGCCCGCCTTGTCCGAACTGGCGCAGGGATTCAGTGGTCGGGCCCGCGGCGTGCTTCGTCTACTCCGGGTCGGGTGCCCAAGGGAGACATTGTCGAGTGCGGCGGGCCTGCGCCCGATAGGTTGCGGCCATGACCTTCACCCCTGGCTCACACGCATTCTTCGAACTCGGCCTGTTCACCGGCGTCGAGCAGCACGAGAACTTCTCCCGCATCGACGAGCTCGTGTCGAGCCGTGCCATGGCACCATCGTCGAGCCCGCGGCCGTGGCCGGGTGGCAACGACGTGGCGCTGGTCGAGACCTTCGAGTTCGACGGCGCGCAGAGCAACACCGAGCAGTTCCTCGCCGAGACCGACACCGCAGCGCTGCTCGTGCTGCATGAGGGCACCATGCGGCACGAGTCGTACTCCCTCACCGGGGGGCCCGATGTGCGGTGGATCTCGATGTCGGTGGCGAAGAGCTTCACGTCGGCACTGGTCGGAATTGCTCTGCAGGAGGGGCTGATTGGCAGCATCGAGGAGCCCATCAGCTCATACGTGAGCGTCGAGCCGGGTTCGGCCTACGACGGGGTCACCATCCGCAGTGTCCTGCAGATGTCGTCAGGCGCCCGGTGGCACGAGGACTACAGCGACCCCGAGTCGGACATCGTTCGACTGGGAGAGGCTTCGGCGGGTGCGGGCGGTGGCCTCGATGCGTTCGTCGCCACGATGTCGTGTGACGTGCCGCCGGACACCCTCTGCCGCTACAACTCCGCCGACACCCAGGCACTCACCGCGCTGCTGCGCAGTGCCACCGGGCAGAGCCTCGCCGCCTTCATGCAGTCGCGGTTGGTGGAACCGCTCGGCTTCACCAACCCGGGCGCGTGGCTCGTCGACCCGCAGGGCGTCGAGCTCGGGTTCGGCGGGCTCGCACTCACGGCGCGCGACTACGCCCGCATCGGCGAGCTCTACCGCAATGGCGGGCGGGTCGACAGCCAGCAGGTGGTGGCCGCCGAGTGGGTGGCAGCGTCGATCACCGCGTCGGCGCCGCACCTTCAGTCCGGCCGCGTGCTGGTGGGGGGGCACACGACGTTCGAGGGTTACGGCTACCAGTGGTGGCTGCCGCCGGGCGATCGCGGGGAGTTCGAAGCGGTCGGTGTGTACAACCAGTTCGTTTACGTCGACCCCACGTCGGGCGTCACGATCGTGAAGCTCTCGGCCAACCGCACGTACGGCATGACCGAGGATGAGCCCGAGAACCGCGAGGAGGAAACTACCGCCTTCCTGCGGGCAGTGGCGCGTCAATTCGGCTAGGGCTGTCGGCGTTCCAGTGCGCAGCGTGGTGGGAGTCTAATGACCAGCTGCCTCGGTGCTGCGCATCGGTGGGGCGCGTGAGCGCGATAGGTGCGTGCTTGGGTGCCCCCGACGCGAGACCAGGGCGGGAGATCCTGGGGGCCTTAGAGGGTCAGGGCGGTCGCCTCACCAGCTCGGTGACAGGCGACCTGTCGGCCATCGACCTCAAGTAGGGCCGGAACTTCCTTGCGACAAATATCGAGCGCGAACGGACAGCGCTCGGAGTACGTGCACCCGGCCGGCGACACACTTACCCCGGTGCCGACGCGAGTGAGAGCCGGTCGGTGAACGCCGATCTCGGGAACGGCCGATCGCAATGCTCGGGTATACGGGTGCACAGGTGAATCGAGCAGGTCTCGGGTGCGACCGCTCTCCATGACCGTGCCTTCATACAACACCACACTTGACTCGCACAGCCGGTCGACGACGGCGAGGTTGTGCGAGATCAGCAGGTACGCCAACGTGCGTTCCTCGCGCAGTCGTTCGACGAGTTGCAGCACGCGCTCCTGCACGGTCACATCGAGGGCACTCGTGGGTTCGTCGAGAACGAGCAACCGCGGCTCCAGAGCCAGCGCCCGGGCAATCACCACGCGTTGACGTTGCCCGCCGGAGAGTTGATGCGGATACCGGGCCATCAGGTCGGCCGACAGGCCCACCTCCGCGAGCAGATCGCCCACCCGCTCGCGACGCTGGGACTTCGGCACAGTGCCGTGAATTGCCATGGGCTCCGACACCGACGAGAGCACCGACATCCGAGGGTCGAGCGCTCCGTCGCCATCTTGAAACACCATCTGCACCTCGCGGCGGTAGGCCGACAGTGCGGATCCCTTGAGCGTGAGTACGTCTGTCCCTGCGTAGTTGATCGATCCCGACGCAACCGGGTGCAGCTTCAGCAGCGCGCGTGCGATCGTGGTCTTGCCTGACCCCGATTCACCAATGATTCCGAGGCCGTAGGGGCCAGCCGGCACCTGCAGATCAACGCCGTGGACAACCTCGCGATCACCATACGACAGGCGAACATCCTTCACTTCCAGCAGCGCGCTCATCGCGTGCGTCCGATCACGGGCACGGCCGCCAAGAGGTCACGGGTGTACTGCTCAGCCGGTTGGTGCAGTATCTGCGAGGTGAGACCCTGCTCGACTACCTCACCGCCACGCATCACCATCACCTGATCGGCCAGTTCGCTGATCACTGCGAGATCGTGGGAAATGAAAACAATTGCGGTGCCATGCCTCTCGCGAAGACTGCGTAGAACATCGATGACCTCCGACTGCACGGTGACGTCGAGGGCACTCGTCGGTTCATCGGCAATGAGAACGTCGACCCGCAGTGCGCCGACAAGCGCAATCGCACAGCGTTGCGCCTGACCGCCGGATACTTGATGCGGATACCGACTCAGGATCTGCGGGTCGAGCATCACCTCGGCTAGTGCCTGCTCCATGCGAGGGCGACGCTCTGCTCGCGGCACACCGTGCAGCTTCAGGGTGCGACCGAACAGTGCGCCCAGAGTCATCGTGGGATTAAGTGAGGCCCGAGGACTCTGCAGAATCATGGCGATCTGACGGCCACGCACAGAGCGCCACTGCTTGTTCGACAGCGTGCTCAGTTCCACTCCGCCCAGCATGATGCTGCCGCTAACCGCACCGCCGGCGTAGCGGGTGAGGCCCATGAGTGCGAGTGCGGTTTGAGACTTCCCCGAACCGCTTTCCCCTGCGATTCCTAGCACCTGACCAGCAGCCAGATCGAACTCGGGCACGTGCGCCACGGTAGTGCCGCCATAGGAAACCTTCAGGTCACGAACACTGATCACCGTCGACCTCGCTTCGGATCAAACACGGTTTGCAGACCGTCGCCGACGAAGTTGAACGCGACGGCCGTCAGCAAGATCGCCAGGCCGGGAAAGGTGATGACCCACCATGCGGTGGTGGCCAGTGGCTGGCCCCGCGCCACCATCAGCCCCCACTCGGGCGTCGGGTCTTGGGCGCCGAGGCCGAGGTACGACAGCGTTGCTGCGGTCACGATGATGCCAGCGGCATCGAGGGACATCTGCACGAATACTGGCGTCGAGGCGTTGGGAAGCACATGGCGAACGAGTTGGCGAGTGCGGCTCGCGCCCAGGATGCGCGCGGCATCTGAGTAGCCCTGCCGCCGAATGGATGCCGCTTGGCCGCGCGCCAGTCGCGCGTACCACGGCCACCAGGTGAACGCGATGGCCAGCGCGGCATTCACCGCGCTGGCGCTGAGCACCGCTGCCAGAGCAATGGAGAGCAGTAGCGCCGGAAAGGCGAGAAACACGTCAGTCACCCGCATGAGCGCGGAGTCGAGCCAGCCACCGAAAAATCCTGCCGCTAGTCCGACCGAGAGTCCGACGACAACTGAGACCAGTAGCACGATGACGACAATTCCAAGCGAGACGCGGGCTCCGAAGACAACGCGGGTGAAGATGTCTCGACCGACGATGTCGGTGCCAAACCAGTGCGCGGCGCTGGGCGACAGCAGGGCCTCAGAGGGGTGGACGACCGCGCCCGCATCGTCGGGGTACGGCGTGATCCAGGGTGCCAGTGCACCCGCGATGACAATGACCGCTGACAGCACCAGTCCGAAGATGAGCAGGGGCACTCGCTTGGCCGCACCCCAGCCCGGCCACAGCCATGATCGGCGTCGGCCCGGCTGACCCTGCACGTCAGACGTCAACAACGGAGTCACGTCTGGCGCTGGCCCACTCATGCCCGAACCCGGGGGTCGATAACACCCTGCACGAGATCGACGATCAGGTTCAGCAGCACGTAGATCAAGGCCACTACGAGTGTGATTCCGAGAATCGCAGGGATGTCGAGTGCAACGAACGCCCTCACGGCGTAGGAGCCCAAG
>CALQEM020000253.1:0-4888 GCA_943329595.2 Bifidobacterium breve | reverse complement strand
GACCTCCGCGACCCTCGCGCCGTGTCGTACATCGTGGCCGCGCCCTCGCAGCTCGGCCTCGCCCGCGCCTACGTGGCCGGCGACCTCGAGGTCGAGGGCGACATGCACACGGCCCTCACCCGGCTGTGGGCCGTGCGCGAGCGCAAGCTCAGCCTCTCCGAGAAGGCCACCATCGCCCGCGAGCTCGCGCCCTTCCTGCTCAAGCGTCCGGCGCCCCCGCCCGAGGAGGCTCGCCTGCGCGGCGGGCAGCACTCGCGCCACCGCGACGCCGATGCCATCAGCCACCACTACGACGTGTCGAACCGCTTCTACGAGTGGGTGCTCGGCCCCTCGATGGCCTACACGTGCGCCGTGTATCCCACGACCGACACCAGCCTCGAGCAGGCGCAGGAGGAGAAGTTCGACCTCGTGTGCCGCAAGCTCGAGCTCAAGCCCGGCATGCGCGTGCTCGACATCGGCTGCGGCTGGGGCGGCTTCACCCTGCACGCCGTGAAGAACTACGGGGTCAGCGTCATCGGCGCCACGCTCTCGCAGCAGCAGGCCGCGTACGGGCAGCAGCGCATCGAGGAGGCGGGGCTCGGCCATCAGGCGCAGATTCGCTTCTCCGACTACCGCGCGGTTCAGGAGAGCGGCTTCGACGCCGTCGCCTCCATCGGCCTCACCGAGCACATCGGCGCGAAGAACTACGCGTCGTACTTCTCGTTCATCCACTCGCGCCTGAAGCCAGGTGGCCGACTGCTCAACCACTGCATCACGCGCAGCGACGTGAACCAGCGCACGCAGACCATCAACGGCTTCATTAACCGCTACGTGTTCCCCGACGGCGAGCTGGTGCCGGTGGGTCGGATCGTGACTTCGATGGAGGAGCAGGGGCTCGAGGTGCAGCACGCCGAGAACCTCCGCCAGCACTACGCGCTCACCCTGCGCGACTGGTGCCGCAACCTCGAGGCCAACTGGGACGAAGCAGTGCAGGAGGTCGGCATCGGCAAGGCGCGGGTGTGGAGGCTCTACATGGCGGCCAGCCAGGTGGGCTTCGACAAGGACGTCATCCAGCTGCACCAGGTGCTCGCCACCCGCAACGACAACGACGGCGAGTCAGGCATGCCGCTGCGGCCCCGCTTCGAGACGAACGCCGCCAACTGAGCGGTCGAGTGGGGCTAGGGTGTGCGCCACACTTGCGTGTCAGTGCTCGCGTAGTAGTTGAGTGACTGCGCCGCCGTGGGCGTGGCCACGTAGTTGACCTGCACCGCCACCCCTTCGAGGCCAAACGTCTTCACCGAGAGCGCTCCGGCACTGGGCACGTAGTGGGTGCGGCACAGCCGGACCTCTCCAAGCGGTGTCAGTGAGTTGCGCCCCATCTGTCCGCACCTCGCGGTGGCCGTCAGCACCCCGGGGGTCGTCGCCGACCGCACGAGCAGGGTGGCCCGCCTGGGCGAGATGGTAGTGGCGGTCGATCGCGCGACCACGTCGAGCGGAATCGGAATCTTGGCCAGTGTGACGGTGCGCTCGACGCGCAGGTGGGGAGTCGTCGACCCGTATCGGCTGATCACCTGAATCGACCGATTGGCCAGCGTGGAGTCATCGGGGTTCACCATGACCGAGTAGAGCGGCGCGGCAGCCTCGTCGCGCATGACACCCGAGCACGGGTTGCACCCACGGCTCACCGGAGGGGGAATGAGGTCGACCACCGACGTCGAGGCAGTCACGGTGGGCGCGCCCAGCGAGCTGAACGAGACCGGGCATGATCCTGTTCCGGTGCTCGTCACGAGCGTGCCGGCAGTGAGCCGGCACGGCGCCGACACCGCGATGCTCACGGGCTCGTTCGAGCTGGCGGTCGCCGTGATCGTCGACGTCGACTGATACGGGAGAACTCGCCTCGACCCCGACGCCCAGACGCTTCCGCCGTAGCGGGCCGAGATGCTGCCGGCCGTGGCCGGCGCGGCGGGCGCACCCGTGGCAACCTGCGTGATCGTGCACGTGTCGAGCACGGAGATGGGAATGATGCCGGTGCCTGAGTTCGAGTCCCCGACAGGCACGGTGACCGTCTTGGGCCAGCTGCCCGGATCGAGTTCGGCACTGTTGGGGCAGTTCACCTCGACGGTGAAGGCACCCGTGCGCAGGCTGTTTCCCGACGCCACGAGCGACGCCACCTGCAACGATTCGCGAATCGGCACGAGCAGGTTCGTCGTCGCGTTGTTCAGGCACTTCGGGGTGTCGGTCTCCTGGGCGTCACACGCCTCATTGGGCCCCTCGACGCTCGCGACGTTGGTGAGGGACACGCCCCCGGTCGACGCGTCGAGCGAGACGGTGATCGGGATCACCTGGGGGTCGGCGACTGCGAGGGAGCCCGAGTGGGTGCACGTGACCGTCTGCTGCTCGGCAGCCAGCGGAGAGTCGGCGGCGCAGGCCCATCCGGTCGGATCGACGCTCGACACGTAGCGCATGCCTGGCGGGAGCGAGTCCTGCACCACCACGTCGTTCGAGCTCGGTGGCGACGCCGGTGTCGCGGCCGGGCCGTTGTTGGTCACGGTGAGGTCCCACACCATGGTGCGTCCCGCCACCACCGGCGTGGCCTCGGGCGCCTTCGTGATCTCGAGGTCCGACGCCACGGTGACGTCTGACTGCGAGGTGGCCGTGTTGTTGGCCGTCATGGGGTCATTGGCGCCGAGCTCCACCGAGGCCGTGTTGGTGACCGTGGTGTCGATCGCGGTGTCGACAACGACGGGCAGAACGACCTCGAGCGACTGGCCCGCCGCGAGAGTTCCGAGCCCGCTGGTGAAGGTGACCGTGGGCGAGGCCGAGCAGTCCCAGCCGGTGCCCGCGGGCACCGTGCAGGTGACCCCGGCCGGCAGGGTGTCGGTGATGGTCGGGCCCACCGCGCCGGCCTCGTACCCGCTCGGGCCGTTGTTGGTGACCACCATGGTGTAGCTGCCTGACCCCGGCGACGTGAATGTGGTCGCGAGCTTGGTGATGGCGAGGTCGACCTGCAGGCTCGGTGTGAAGGTCGCGCTGCTGGTGTTGTTGGTGGTGTCGGGGTCGAGCGTGGGAGAGGTGACCGTCGCCGAGTTGGTGATGGGAGTCCCCAGGGGCGCCGAGTCGACCGTGGCGAACAGGAAGAGGTCGGGCGCGCTCTGGCCCGGCGCCAGAGTGACGCCGAGGGTGCAGGTGATGTCCTGGCCGACATCGGCGCACGCCCAGCCTGGCGAGTTGCTGAGGTCGTACCCCGCGTAGGTGAGACCCGTGGGCAGGGTGTCAGTGATGACGATGTCAGCGTCGGCCTGCGATGGCCCCGCGTTGGCCACTGCCAGCTTGAACGACATCGTCTGGCCCGCGACGGGCGCTGGCACGGTGGTCGTCTTGGTGAGCACGAGGTCGGCCACCGCCCCGACCAGCGCCTCAACCTCGTTGCTGCTGCTGGTGAAGGGATAGCCCGAGTCGAGTCCCGAATAGTCTGCCGTCGCCACGTTCACGATGCTCTGGTCAAACTGCGCGCTGTCGACGACCGAGGCACGGAACGTCAGCGTGTAGGCGGGCCCCGACAGGCACGCGGGTCGCAGGCTGCCACCACTCACCGTCGAGGCGCCAGACCCGAGGTAGGCCGTGACGACCCCGCCGGACTCGGCGATGGTGCGGCCGCTGTCGCTCACCGGCGCGCAGGGGCCCGCAGTGATCGAGGCCGAGCTCGCCACATAGGTGGTGCCGGCCGGCACGTCGTCCCTCACGACCAGCGAGCTCGCGGTGTCCTTGCCGGCCGCGTTGTCGACGGTGATCGCGTACTCGAGCACATCGCCCGGCAGCGGGTTCGCGCCGCGCCCGGCGTCGGTCACGTTCGTCAGCGTCTTGTCGAGGGCGATGTTCGGGGCGAACACGTCGACCGCGAACGTCACCACGGCCGGGAACCAGGTCTCGCCGCTCGTGGTCATGCGCAGGGTGGCCGACGTCTCTCCGTTCTTGAGCAGCGTCGGGCTGGCGGCGAACCTGTCGATGTCGACGCCGAGAGTGTTCGCGTACTTCCCCACCGCGCTGTCGTTCTGCAGCGCTCCGTCGCGCGAGATGGTGGAGTTGGCCACGTTGGTGGCGGGGTTGACCGCGTTGCTCACCGTGGTGAACGTCGACTGTGACCCGCCCATCACCTTGAACGAGTCGCCCGTGCTGCCACGGTCGCCCTCGTAGCTCACGAGGCCCACCTGGGTGTTCACGGGGCCGGTCTGAGGAGTGCGGAAGCCCGACACGGGGATGTCGACCACATTGTTGGGCGCACCGCTCTGCACCGAGGCGAAGCCGTCGAACACCGTGAGGTCGCGCATCGGGAGGGTGGGGTCGGTGTACACCACGACCATCGACCAGGCGCCGTACACGTCGCCGCCGGTGGCAGCCTGAACGTTGGCCACGGTGTACTCGCCCGAGCCGTTCGCGTGCACGATGCTCGTCACGTCGGCGAAGCCCTGGTAGGCGTTTGTCGACGATCCGCTGAGGTTCGCTCCGGCAAGGTCGGTGTAGAAGCCCGACTCGAAGCGGAGCTTGACCTTCAGCCGCTCGCTCGACTGAGGGGCAGCCGCGCCGCCGTACTTGCCCGCATTGCGATAGCCGCTCCAGTAGAGGCCCGCGAACGCCACCTGGGCGCCCGACGGAATGGCGAGCGTCGACGAGGAGGAGTTGAAGGTGTCGGGGTCGCCGTCGATGTCGATGTACTCGGCGAAGAAGTCATTGTTGTTCGGCGACGGCGCGCTCGTCGAGGTGCTCGACCGGGCCGTGTCGCACAGCGCCTCGTTTCCGGCGATCGCGGGCGCCGAGTAGTTGGCCGAGTCGGTGGAACAGGTGGTAACCGCGTTTCCGATGAGCTCGATCGCTCCGGGAGCGTTCACCTGGTAGCGGATCGCGAAGGGCG
>CALQEM020000252.1:0-4904 GCA_943329595.2 Bifidobacterium breve | reverse complement strand
GCCGCCAGCGCCGTCAACGGCCTGGCCATGGCCTACGTCGACCGACAGCCGATGGTGCTCATCACCGACTGCGTCGCCGAGGCCGACCGCCCCCGGGTCTCGCACCAGCGCATCGACCAGCAGGCGCTGCTCGGGTCGGTCAGCCTGGCGTCCGTGGTGCTCGACGGACGTGACCCCTCGCGCGCGTCCGATGCCGTCGCCCTGGCCACCGGCTTCCCCCCGGGGCCGGTGCACCTCGACCTCGACCCCACCGCGACCTCGCTCGCGCCGCTGCCGACGCCGACGCCGTCACGCACCCTCGATGCCTCAGCGCTCGCCGACCTCCTCCGGCTGGTGGGCGCGGCCGAGCGCCCCGTGCTCGTCGTCGGAGCCGGCGCCGCGGTGGCCAGCCCTGCCGACCGCGACGCGATCGCTGCAACTCTGAGTGTCATCGGGGGCACCTCCCACGTGCCCATTCTGTGCACCTACAAGGCACGCGGAATGGTTGCCGACAATGACCCCTGGTGTGCGGGCGTTGCCACCGGAGCCACAATCGAGGCTCCCGTTCTCTCGGCCGCCGACCTCATCATCGGCATCGGCCTCGATCCTGTGGAGTTCATTCCGGCCGCGTGGCCGTACGCGGCTCCCGTGGTGCTCGTCGGGTCGTGGGCGATCTCCCGCGACGACTACGCCCACGCCGAACACCTAGGCGCAGAGGTAGCCGCTGAGGTTGTGGGCAGCCTTGTTGAGCTCACCGCCAGCATTGGCTCCTTGCTCCAGACCTCTCAGGGCAGCTGGTCTGTGGGCGACGGGCAGCGCTTTCGGGCTGAGGCGCTGTCGCGGCTCCTGTCGGCGACAGTTCCGAGCTCGAACGGGCTCACGCCTCAGCAGGTGGTGACCATCGCGTCGGCGGCCGCTCCACGCGGAGCCATCGCAACCGCTGATGCCGGTGCCCACATGCTCGTAGCCATGCCCCTGTGGGAGGTCGATGGCCCCGAGCAGGTGCTCAACTCGAGCGGCTACGCCACGATGGGCTTCGCACTGCCGGCTGCCATCGCCGCAGCGCTGGCCCGACCGGGCACTCCGGTCGTGTGTTTCACCGGCGACGGTGGGCTCGGCATCGTGCTGGGCGAGCTCGAGACGCTCGCGAGACTCGGGCTTCCGGTGGTGGTGGTCGTGTTCAACGACGCCACCCTCAGCCTCATCGCCGTGAAGCAGAATGCTGAAGGACACGGGGGTGAAGGTGCCGTCACCTACGGCGGCTCCGACTTCGCCGTCGTAGCGCGCGGTTGCGGCCTCGCCGCCGAGCGGGTCGACACGGTTGCCGACTACGACCGGGCCATCCGTGCAGCACTCGCCTCGGGGGCTCCCACCCTGCTCGACGTGGTGGTCGACCCGTCGTCGTATCCCGCGATTCTCAACGCCGTGCGAGGCTGACCGCACACGAGCGCTTTCCTCCTCGGCACGCGGGTGCGCACCCTGCCGATGTTCCCGTCCGTGGGCACGATGAACGGCTAAGCGGTCGGGCACCCGAGCGGGGATTCCTAGGGGCGTACGGTAGCGGTATGGACCTCAGCCGTGCCCTCGAATTCGCCGCCGACCGACGCAACACCGTGCTCACCACGCTGCGCCGCGACGGGCGGCCGCAGCAGTCGGTGGTGTTCTACCTCGCTGATAACGACCGCTTCACGATCTCCCTCACCGACTCGCGCGCCAAGACCAAGAACCTCCGACGCGACCCCCGCGCTGCCCTCTTCATCGCGGGAGACAACCCCTTCGAGTGGGTCAGCCTCGACGGCACCGTGGAGCTCAGCCCCGTTGCCTCGGCGGCCGACGATGCCACGGTCGACGCCCTGGTCGACTACTACCGCCGCGGATCGGGCGAGCACGACAACTGGGACGAGTACCGAGCCGCGATGGTGGCCGACGGCCGTCTCATCGCAACATTCACGGCCACCTCGGCCACCGGAATGCTGCCCGAGTGAGCCGCAGTTCCACTGAACCGCACGGGCTCTGGGACGAAGCGCTGCGTCCGACGGCGCCTTCCCCTCCGTCGGGCTGGACTCCGAGCGGCATGGGCAGCGCCGTGGGGTCGCACCTCGTCGACGTGCACGACCACCTGCGCCACGAGCTCGCCCGCCTGCTCGAGGCGATCGACCAGGTGCGCGAGGGGCGCGCGACCACCGCCGACGCACGTCAGGTCATGTCTGAGCTCACGCTGAGCCAGCACGACTGGGCCGTGGGCGCCTACTGCGCCCGCTACTGCAGCGTGGTGACCCAGCACCACGGAATCGAGGATGCCGCGGTGTTCCCCCACCTGCGCGCAGCGAATCCCGAACTCGCGCCGGTGATCGACCGACTCCAGGACGAGCATGTGGCGATCCACGGCGTGCTCGTGGAGGTCGACCGCCTCCTCGTCGAGTACATGGGCTCAACCGGCGACGTCGTCATGCTGCAGGCCGCGGTGGGGGTGCTTGCCGAGGCTCTGGTGTCGCACCTCGCGTATGAGGAGCACGAGGTGATTCCGTCGCTCCAACGGTTCGGAATGTTTCCGGGCCAGGTTTGACATCCTCTCCGCCCTGAAGGGCGGAGATTCCCGTGGCTGGGTTCGCGTTGTTACGCGGCGTCAGTCAGAGGGGTAGTTCCTGCTTCACCGGAGTCTGCTCGTGCAAGCACGAGTCTGATGTCTCCTCCACAGGCGTTTCCAGTCTCCGCATGCCCTGCGGCGACCAGTAGGTTCACTGCCGCGTTCCAATCCCGATCCAGCCTCGCGCCGCAACCGTCGCATTCCCACTCCCGGACCGAGAGTGGTTTCGGTCCGTCGAGCACGCCACACACCGAGCAGCACTGGCTCGTGTACGCGGGGTTGAGTGCGATGACGGTGCGACCGTGCCAGTCGGCTTTCTCTGTGAGGACGCGCAGGAACTGCCCCCACGCTGCATCGTGCACGCTCTTGCGCAAGCCTCGGCCCTGACGTCCCGATGCTCCCGACCTGGCCAGCCCCTTCACGTTCAACTGTTCCACGCTGATCGTTTGGTTCTCACGAACCAGCGTCAGAGACAGTTTGTGGGCATGATCCAACCGGGTCTGGCGGACCTTGCGGTGTGCTCGCGCGACATGCGCGCGAGCCTTCGCACGGTTCTTGCTTCCCTTCTCCTTGCGGGACAGCGACTGCTGAGCCTTGCGCAACTTCTTCTCCGCGTTGCGCAGGACCCTCGGGTTCTCAACCTTCGAGCGGGTCCCATCCGTTGCTACGACGGCCGCATAATCGGTCAAGCCCAGGTCCAGCGCAGCATGCCGCCCAGTTTCCGGCAACGGCGACGTTTGGGGCACGTCGACGACGAACGAGACGTACAAGTGCCCGTCCGGCTCACGGATCAGCGTCACGCTCGACGGCTCGCTCGGCAGGGGACGGGAGTAAGCCAGCGCCAACTGCCCGATTCCCGGCAGGTACAGTCGCGCTTTGTCCGTGTTGACCTGCCTCACCTTGAACCGTGCGTTCCTCGTGAAGCGCACCGATTGTCGGCTATCGCGACGGGACCGGAAGCGAGGCTTCCCCACTCGAGCGCCCTTGCGCTTCCCGGACACGGACGCGAAGAAGTTCCGGTACGCGCGATCCGCGTCCGCGAGAGCCTGCTGCAGCACGACCGCCGACACTTCGCTCAGCCACGCCCGCTCCGGGGACAGTTTCGCCTGCGTGATCAACCGCTTGGACAGGTCCCCGGTCTTCGGGAACGGCAGCCCAGCCTTGTGCGCTTCCTCGCGAGCGTGGATCACGTCGTTGTAGACCACACGCGCGCACCCGAATGTCTTGTTGAGTGCGATCTCTTGACCAGGACGCGTGAGGTACGCCCGATACCGGAACCGCTTCAACATGGCTTGAGTGTCGGCCAAGGGTCTGACAAAAGGTTCACCACGGCGCGGCGCTTCACCACCGGGCTGAAGCCCGGCGCACTACGCCGCAGATTGGTAGCTGCGCTTAGCGACGAGTCCATGCATCGGGAGTCGCGAGAAGGTCGGTGACCTCGCGGGGCAAACTTCCATGCAGTACGTCGTGCAGCGACACGTGCTCGAGTACCTCGCGCATCGCGGCGCGCACTGCCACCCACACCTCGCGGAGGTGCTCTGATGCCCCCTGATAGACCATCTCCTCGGGCTTGAGCCCGCGTACCTCGGCGAGCGGGCCGTCGAGTGACCGGATGATGTCGGCCACCGACACCTCGCGGGGGTCGCGGCTGAGGCGGTACCCACCGTCAGCGCCTCGCTGCGCGGCCACCAGCCCCGAGAGTCGCAACTGGCGCAGAATGCCCTCGAGGAATTTCATCGGAATACCCTGGGCGGTGGCGATCACATCGCCCTTCACCCGACCCGCCGGATCTGACTCGTACGCCAACGCGAGCTCGAGCAGCGCCCTGATGCCGTAGTCGGACTTCGCGGAGATGTGCATGGCCTCATTGCACCAGATCGGCGCCACGTTTGGGGCACCGCGCGGCCACCTTGCCACGGGCTTTCCCCACGCACCGCGTCGCGCTGTCTGATCTGGCAGACACTCGCGCGGCTGTCGCTCGGCCATCACGTGGCACCGGCCACAGTTCCGGGCTGACCACGTGCTCGGCATGGCCGGTGAGGCCGGGCCTCAGTGTGTCCTTCATCGCAGGCCTCAGACCTTCACGGTGTCGCGGCCCTTGAGCTGAAGCATCTCGCGTGCCTCGTCGGGGGTGGCGATCTCATGCCCAAGCTCGGTGAGAATGCGCGCGACCTTGGCCACCTGCTCGGCGTTGTTCATCGCGAGCTCCCCCTTGCCCAGGTACAGGTTGTCCTCGAGGCCCACGCGCACGTGGCCCCCGGCGAGTGCGCAGGCGGTGACGAATGGCATCTGGGCGCGTCCGGCTCCGAAGGCCGACATGTAGTAGTCGTCGCCGAAG
>CALQEM020000251.1:0-4928 GCA_943329595.2 Bifidobacterium breve | reverse complement strand
CCGTAGGGCACGATCATCTCCGCGCACGACGCGCGGTGCATGATGCGACGTCCCTTGAAGCGCACGTCGTGGAGGACCAGTCCCTCCTGGGCCTCCAGCGACGCCGAGAACTCCCAGCCGAGCCACGACACGCGGTTGCCCTCGACGGTGAACGAGACGCCGTCGGGCTGCACGATGTCGATCGCTCGGAAGCCGTCGGCCGCTGGCACGGTTCCGACCGCGTACTCGCCGTCGGCCTCGGGGATCGGCTTCACGTCGTACTCCTCGATGGCGAGCACCCGCTTGTCGTCGAGGTCGAGGAAGGCGAGCAGGCTCTCGATGGGTCGCGCGTAGGCGTTGAGGCCCGGCGTTCCGCGGAGGTAGGGCACGCATCGCGCGACGCGATGCCCGTCCTCGAGCTCGTGGCCCATCTTCGCGGCGGCGAGCACATCGATCTGCACCTCGCCCATGTCGGTGATGCCGCGTCGGGCGAGGGCCTCGATCATGAGGGGGTCGCTCTTGACCGCGGCCTCGGCGGCGACGTACTCGTCGGGGGTGATGGGCGGCAGGGCGCCGGGGAAGTGCCGATCCTCGGTGATGACTCCCGAGTCGAGGTCGACCGTGATCTCGCGCACGCGACGCCGCGCGTCGTAGATGGCGGCCCGGCTTCGGCGCATCGGGAGTGGCCCGCCAGCATCACTCCACGCGAGGTAGTCGGCCTTGGCGGGCTCGCGAATGCCGACCGAGATGAACACGGCATCGGCGGCACCGTCAGCCGCTCGTGCCACCTGCGCGGTGAGGCGGATCTCGTCGGGGGTGAGCGGGTGCAGGGGATGCGGCGCCATGGGCGAATCGTCGCACACAGCGCCGATCGACAATTCAGATTCTTAGGTCGGCAGCACGTTGATGGCCCGTGCCACCACGAGGGCCAGGGTGATCAGTGAGATGGCCGCCTGCAGCATCATGGCCATCTTGGCCCAGCGCGACAGCGGCATCGTGTCGGTGGGGCTGAAGGCGGTGGCGTTGGTGAACGAGACGTAGAGGTAGTCGACGATGCGGGGGTGCCAGTCGGCGCCGCCAGGAATACCGGGCTGCATCTGCGGAAAGAGGAAGTCGGGCACCGGGTGCGGGCGCAGGGCGCGCGCGGCGGGGCCGCCGCGGTCGAGGTCCCAGTACCAGAGGGCGAAGATCAGCACGTTGGTGAGCCAGATGTTGCCGCCGGTGAAGAGAAGCTGCGCCGGCGACCGGATGTCGCTGGTGTGCACGATCGAGTCGACCAGGCGCGCCATGGCCACGGCGTTCGCCAGGCTGATCACGCCGATGAGGAACAGGCCGAGGGTGCGAATCCACTTCTCCTGGCGATCGATGCGCCGGGGGTTGAGGGTAACGATCACCCCCAGCAGCAGCACCTCGATCACGTCGACGATCGGGGCCAGGGTTCCACTGATGGAGCTGGGCAACAGGACCTGCAGCGTGATGATGGCCGCGATGATGAGGGCCGCCGGCCATCGCGGCTCGCCCAGGCTCGGGCGCATCCACGCCGCGAGGGCCTGCTGCGATTCGTCGGGAGCGGACTCGTCCATTCGCTCAGTATCGACCGGATATGTCCACGCTGCCCGCGTTGGGGCGTCCAAGTGCGATAGGTGCGCACTTGGGTGCCCCCGATGGCAGTTGTGCGCAGCGGGGCTGGGGAGCCGACCGACGTTCCGCCCGAGGAACGTTTGGCCTCGTGGTGCCTGCGCCGCTCGATAGAGTGCGGCGACTCGCTGCGTTTCGCCAGCGTGGCCGAACCGAGTGAAGGAGCCTCCCGTGGCTAGTGCCGTTCTGGTGAGCGACGTCGAGCGATCGAAGATCCATGCCTCGTTCTTCTCCCTGGTGTGCGCCTCCCTGGGCATGTTGGGCGTTGGTGTGGGCACGCTTCTCTCCCCCGGAGTCGGGGGCGCGCTCGGCTGGACGCTGCACAGTCTCGGCTGGCTCCTGGTGTCGGTGGCGATCATCGCCCACATCGAGCACCTGTCGAATCGCCTCGGACGCGTCGCGGTGGTGTGCGGAATTCTCGCCGCGGTGGCGCAGGCCCTGGCCGACGTGCCGTTCGCCTTGGATCCCGATCGGGTTCTGCAGACGTCGTGGCTGAACTACTACACGATCATGTGGGCACTGGCCGCGCTGCTGGCCGCGGTGAGCCTGGCTCTGGTGGCGATGCGCAAGGAGAAGCTCATGGAGCAGCACATCGCTCTGGGCGAGACGGGCAAGTTCGCGGTGGAGGACTACCAGACCACCGTGCACGCCTCGTTCCTGAGCCTGATGTCAGCCGCCCTTGGCTGCCTGCTCACCGCGATCGGCTGGTTCATGCTGGTCAACGGCGGAGGGTCATCGACCCAACTCGCCTGGGCCCTGAACGCGGTGGGCTCGGTGTTGGTGGCAGTGGCGATCATCGCTCACATTGAGCACCTGACCATGTCGATTGGTCGTGCTGCCATCTGGCTAGGCGCGGCCGCCGCGGTGCTGAGCGCGCTGGGCTGCATCCCGAGCTTCTTCGAGATGACCTCCGACAGTTCGATCGGTGGACAGCTCACGTGGATCATGTGGGGCATCACCTGCGTGTTCGCTGCCCTGGCGCTGGCCATCGTCGCCATGCGTCGACGGGCCCAGGATTCGCGAGCCGCATCCGCCTGATTTGCTTCGTGCATGTGTTGGGCCGAGGAGAAGTCGTCCTCGGCCCAGTACTTGTTGGGTGGCCTAGCCTGCGGGGTGAGATGTGCAGGTGAGGTGATGGGCAGAAAATCAGAAGATCAGAAAATCAGATGGGAAGAACGGGAATGGCGATTCCTTCGGGGAGCTCGTGACTCTGGTGCCCAAGGGGTCGAATCGTGGTGGCAGCGGCGGAATCGGAACTGTCGGTGGGATGGTCAGGGACACGGGGGACCTCATGGTCACGGCAACGCGCTGGCGCAAGTACGGCAAGGATCGTCTCTACGTCACGGCCGCTGACGAGGTGCGCATCGGCTGGCGCGACCTGATCACCGGCGAGGATCACCTCGAGCAGCCGACCCTCGCCGCCGAGTACGCGGCTGCGGTCAGCGACTGGATCGCCGCCAACTCGATGCCACCACTGCCGCCCCCCACGGCCTCAGCCCTGATCGTGGCGGAAGTGGTCGAACTGGTCGAAGAACCGACCGCGCCGACCGACGACTGGACCGACCTCGCGGGTCGGCGGGCCGGCACGATGGCACGCGACCAGGCGATCCTCGAACGGCAGGCGGCCCCGGTTCGCACCACTCTCGCGAGAGTGCTCCGCGTGCACACCGACGAGCGGGCCTGGCGCATCGGCGCCGACGGCGAGGAGATGGTCGGAGCCAGGCTCGAGAAGCTGGTGAAGAAGGACCCTCGCTGGCGCTTCTTCAACGCGATCCCGGTGTGGGACGGCGACTCCGACATCGACCATCTCGTGATTGGCCCGGGCGGAGTGTTCAGCCTCAATGCCAAGCACCATCCGGGGGCGAAGATCTGGGTCGCGGGCGACACGTTCATGGTGAACGGCCAGCGGAACCAGTACGTGCGCACGAGCCGTCGTGAGGCGGCGATGGTGAGCTCGTGCCTCAACGCAGCCACAGGACTCGACATTCAGGCGGTGGGCGTGATCGTTCCGGTGAGGGCCGACGACATCACCATCAAGACCCCGCCCAACGGCGTGCACATCGTCAGTCGTGGGGCGCTGGCCACCTGGCTGCGGAAGCAGCCGCCGCTGCTCAACGACGACACCATCAGCACACTCTTCGAGGCCGCCCGCCGATCGACCACGTGGACGAAGAAGGCGTGACACCCGTCTCGCTAGTCTGAGCCGCATGGAGCGCACAGCACTGGTCGTCGGCGTCACCGGCATCGTGGGGTCGGGCATCGCGGAGGCCCTCGTGGCCGACTGTTGGAACGTGGTGGGGCTCTCGCGCGGCACGACGCTCAGGCTGCCCGGCGTCGAGCACGTGTCGGCTGACGTGCTCGACGAGTCGTCGGTCGAGACGGCCATTGCCGGTCGAGGCATCACGCACCTCTTCTACTCCACGTGGTCGATGCAGCCCACCGAGGCCGAGAACTGCGCAGTCAACGGCGCCATGATCGGCAACACCCTGCGCGCCGCCGGCCGCGCGAGCCAGCTGCAGCACGCGGTGCTCATCACCGGGCTCAAGCACTACCTCGGCCCCTTCGAGTCGTACGGCAAGAACCCCCACGACACGCCCTTCCGCGAGTCGCAGGGGCGCCTGCCATTCCAGAACTTCTACTACGACCAGGAGGACATCCTGTTCGCCGCCGCAGCGGAGCAGGGGTTCACCTGGTCGGTGCACCGTCCCTCGACCGTGATCGGGCACGCGCTCGGCAACGCCATGAACATGGGAGTCACGCTTGCCGTGTACGGCAGCATCTGCCGCGCCACGGGTGCGCCCTTCGTGTTCCCCGGAAGCCCCGAGCAGTACAACTCGCTCACCGACATCACCGACTCGCGACTTCTGGGTCGGCACGCCGTGTGGTCGGCGACGGAGCCGGCCGCGCGCAACGAGGCGTTCAACTCGGTGAACGGGGACGTCTTCCGGTGGCGGCACATGTGGGGCGTGGTCGCCGACGCACTCGGCGTCGAGCCGGCCGACTACCCCGGGCATCCCACACCGCTGCAGCACGGCATGGACCACGCCGACGACGTGTGGGCCACACTCGTCGCGGCGCACGGGCTGGCCGACCACCGCGCGAGCGAACTCGCGTCGTGGTGGCACACCGATGCCGATCTCGGCCGCGAGCTCGAGACCGTTACCGACATGTCGAAGAGCCGCGCGCTGGGGTTCCTCGACTACCAGGACTCGCGCCGCTCGTTCACCGACCTCTTCGACCGGCTTCGGCTCGACCGGGTCATCCCGCCGCTGTAGCCGTCACGTCGCGCAGGCGGGGGCGTCGCTGGTGAT
>CALQEM020000250.1:0-4946 GCA_943329595.2 Bifidobacterium breve | reverse complement strand
CGACGACACCCTGTTCGCGCTCTCGGCCGGAACGGTCGAGTTCGGCACCCGCCGCGGCCGTCGCGTGATCAACATCGTCACCGCCGACTGACCTCGACGCTGATGCTGGCCCGATCAGATCGGGCACGCCGCCCGAGCCCACACGTTCGGAGCGCCAGATGACCACCTTTGTTGATCGTGCCGTGATGCACGTCTCTGCTGGCGACGGCGGACACGGATGCGCGTCGGTGCACCGCGAGAAGTTCAAACCCCTCGGTGGGCCCGATGGTGGCAACGGGGGCAACGGTGGCGACATCATCCTGGTCGTCGACCCCAGTGTGACCACGCTGCTCGACTTCCACCATCTTCCGCACCGGCGCGCCACCTCGGCCAAGCCGGGTCACGGCGACTATAAAAATGGCGCCGACGGCGACGACGTGGTGCTGAACGTCCCCGACGGCACCGTCGTGTCGACCCTTGATGGCCAGGTGCTCGCCGACCTCGTGGGCAACGGCGCCCAGTTCATCGCTGCCAGGGGTGGGCGTGGCGGCCTCGGCAACGCGTCGCTGGCCTCGCAGCGACGCAAAGCCCCGGGTTTCGCCCTGCTGGGTGAGCCCGGCGAGGTGCGCGATCTGGTGCTCGAACTGAAGACCGTGGCCGATATCGGCCTGATCGGCTTTCCCAGCGCCGGCAAATCAAGTCTGGTGGCCGCCATGTCGGCGGCGCGGCCGAAGATCGCCGACTATCCGTTCACCACTCTGGTGCCCAACCTCGGGGTCGTGACGGCGGGCGAGGTCGTGTTCACCGTGGCCGACGTTCCTGGGCTCATTCCCGGCGCCAGCGAGGGCCGCGGGCTGGGTCTGGAGTTCCTTCGCCATGTTGAGCGGTGCGCAGGGCTCGTGCACGTGCTCGACTGCGCCACGCTCGACCCCGGGCGCGACCCCCTCACCGACCTCGACGTCATCGAGGCCGAACTGGTCGCGTACGGCTCCGGGCTCGAGGAGCGTCCGCGCCTGGTCGTGCTCAACAAGGTCGACGTCCCCGAGGCACGTGAGTTGGCAGACCTCGTGGCGCCCCTCCTGGCTGAGCGGGGTTACCACGTTCACATCGTGTCGGCGGTGTCGCATGAGGGGCTTCGAGCCCTGTCGTTCGCGATGGCCGCCATGGTGTCGGCCGACCGTGAGGCCAAGTCGTCGATCGTGGCCCCTCGGGTGGTTGTCCGTCCCATCGCCGTCGACGACTCGGGCTTCAGCGTTGAGCGCGACGGCGAGCGCTTCCGAGTGCGAGGCGACCGACCGGCGCGCTGGGTGCGGCAGACCGACTTCTCGAACGACGAGGCGGTGGGGTACCTGGCCGACCGACTCGCGCGCCTCGGCGTCGAAGACGCCCTGGCTGCTGCGGGCGCGCTGCGCGGTGACGAGGTTCTGATCGGCACCGATGACAATGCCGTGGTGTTCGAGTTCGACCCGTCGGTGCGGGCTGGCGCCGAGATTCTGATGACCCGGCGCGGCGAGGACTCCCGGCTCGACCGCACCCCCCGACGCACCACCATCGAGCGTCGCGCGGCCCGTGCGGGCGTCACACTGGGCGCTGGTGACACCGTGGTCGACGTCACCCTCGACGGCGGTGTCGGCCGCGAGGTTGGCGACGCTGATGACCAGGACGGCGTGGAGGTCGTCTGGATCGAGGACGGCGAGTGAGCGCCGAACGCTTGGCCGTGTCCGGTGCCAGGCGCATCGTCGTGAAGGTGGGCTCGTCGTCGCTCACGTCGACTGAGGGCGGGCTCGACGAGTCGCGGGTGCGCATGCTCGTCGACGCCATCGCGGTGCGTCGATTGACCGGAGTCGAGGTGGTGCTCGTCTCAAGCGGCGCTATCGCGGCGGGGCTCCCATTCCTCGGCCTGACTAGTCGCCCGAGCGACCTAGCCAGCCAGCAGGCTGCTGCCAGCGTTGGTCAGGGGCAGCTGATGGCCCAGTACTCGCAGTCGTTTGCCCGACACGGGGTCACGGTGGGCCAGGTACTTCTCACGGCCGAGGATGTCACCCGGCGCGGGCACTACCGCAACGCGCAGAGCACCCTCAATCGGCTGCTCGAGCTGGGCGTGGTGCCGGTGGTCAATGAGAACGACACTGTGGCCACCGCCGAGATTCGGTTCGGCGACAATGACCGGCTCGCGGCACTGGTGGCGCACCTCGTGCGTGCTGAGGCACTCGTGCTGCTGTCCGACATCGACGGCCTGTACGACGGTCCGCCTGCGCGCGCGGGCAGCGTGTTCATTCCTGAGATCCACAATGCGTCCGAGCTTGCCGACGTCGAGGTGGGTGGGGTCGGGAGCGCTCTGGGCCTCGGTGGAATGGCGACCAAGGTCGACGCGGCGCGCATCGCCACCGGTGATGGCATCCCAGTGGTGCTGTGCCACGCCAACGACGTGGTGCGTGCGCTCGAGGGCAACTCGGTCGGCACCTACTTTCACCCTCAGGGCAGGCGGCGCAGCACGCGCCTGCTGTGGCTCGCCTACGCGAGCGAGCCGCGGGGTCGCCTGATGATTGACGACGGGGCTGTGGCGGCCGTGGTCGAGCGTGGAACGTCGCTGCTGCCCGCGGGCATCGTCGCAGTTGAGGGAGACTTCACGTCCGGTGACCCCGTCGACATTGTGTCTCCCAGCGGCGTCGTGGTGGCCCGTGGAATGGTCAACTACGACAGTGCTGAACTGCCGGCGCTGCTGGGTCGGTCGACGCGCGACCTCGGGCGCGAGCTCGGCAGCGAATACGAGCGTGAGGTTATACACCGCGACGACCTCGTTGTGCTCGGCGTCTGACCAGGCCCGGTACCCTAGCGCCATGAGTGCTGACGTAGTGGGCTCCGAGGCGGTACGCGATCTCGAGCGTGACGCAGTGCTGGGGGCGGCCAGACGCTCTCGCGAGGCAGCGGCCGAGCTTCGCCTGCTGACTCGCGAGCGCAAGGACCTCGGGCTCCGAGCAATTGCGGCAGCGCTCGAGGCGTCAACCCCGGAGATTGTCGCGGCCAACGTGCTCGACGTCGAGCGCGCCGTGGCCAGCCACACCGACCCTGCGATCGTCGACCGACTCACCCTCGATGCGGGGCGCATCGCGGCGATCGCTCAAGCCGTGCGCGACGTCTCCGCGCTTCCGGATCCCGTGGGTGACGTGGTGCGCGGCTACCGCCTCCCCAACGGGCTCGAGGTGCGTCAGGTGCGAGTCCCTCTCGGCGTCGTAGGCATGATCTACGAGGCGCGGCCCAACGTCACGGTCGATGCCGCTGCGCTGTGCCTCAAGAGTGGCAACGCGGCACTGCTGCGAGGCTCGTCATCGGCACGCACCACCAATGAGGCGCTGGTTGACGTCATGCGGGGGGCCCTGCGTGAGGTCGGCATCACCGACGACGCCATCATCCTCGTGCCAGGCGACACGCACGAGTCGGTCACCCACCTCATGACGGCGCGCGGCCTCGTCGACGTGCTGATTCCGCGCGGCGGGGCGGGGCTGATTCGCAGCGTGGTCGAAGGCTCGACGGTGCCGGTGATCGAAACAGGGGTAGGCAACTGTCACGTCTACGTCGATGAGTCAGCCGACGTCGACATGGCCGTCGCAATCCTGCTTAACTCCAAGACGCAGCGAGTCAGCGTCTGCAACGCGGCAGAGACGCTGCTCGTGCACCGGGCAATCGCGGCCGAGTTTCTTCCGAAGGCCCTCGCCGCCCTCGCCGAGCACGACGTCACGGTGCACGCCGACGTTGCGGTAGCGGCGTTCGCGGGCGAGTCGGGAGTGACCCTCACGCCCGTCACCGACGACGACTGGGCCGCTGAGTACTACTCGCTCGACATCGCCGCCGGCGTGGTCGACTCCATTGACGAGGCTCTGCTTCACATTCGGCGTTGGTCGAGCGGGCACACCGAGGCAATCGTGACCTCGTCCCAGCAGTCAGCCGCGCGGTTCGTGGCGGGGGTCGACTCGGCTGCGGTCATGGTGAACGCGTCGACGCGCTTCACCGATGGCGGTGAGTTCGGATTTGGGGCCGAGATCGGCATCTCCACCCAGAAGCTGCACGCGCGAGGTCCGATGGGTCTCGCCGAACTCACCAGCACGACCTTTGTGGTCACGGGCTCAGGGCATCTGCGTCCCTGAGTGTCACAGCCCGCCGCAGGCGGATCAGCTCGGGGCGCCGTCGAGCGACCATGGCAGGAAGGCCAGCGAGCAGAGCAGCACCGAGCCGATGATCACGAGCGGTAGCAGGTTGCGGCGCAGCCGACCGCACGACCAGTAGCCGAGCGCCAACAGGGCCAGCACGATCACGGTGCGAAACATCGCGCCCGCGTCGACCGGCTCACCGTTAGGTGCTAGTAATGGGCCTCCTAGGCGTGCAATCACGAACATCACGATTCGGTAGATCGGTGCGGCCTCAAGGAGCATGAAGGCCAGGAACATCGAATCGGCGTGCAGGTCGCGATCTCCTCTGCGAAGCCCGATGAGTGCCCTCACGATCGCGTAAATGATCATCACGGGAAGCACCGTGAACATCACTCGATTGAACGGTGTGCGGATCACCCACAGGCTCAGTGACAGGGCGAACACGACGAAGGCCGGCAGCAGAGTGCACAGGATGACCGGCCCCAGCACCCGATGCGCGGCCACGGCCCTCGCCGACCGCACGCCACGTCGAGTCAAAACGAACTGCGTGAACAGTGCGACCGCGAGTGCGAACGCGGCCCCCGCGTGCCAGGCGATCAGCGTGTACGACGACACCGGGATGCCGATGATGATCTGCTCGGTGTTGGGCAGCTGTGCCGCTGCGGAACGCCCGCCCCAGGTGCCGTAAGCCACGAAGAGTGACACCGACGGGATGAACACGAGGTTGGCCGCGAAGGCAAAGCACACCAGCCTGAACTGCCCTCTGCTCAGTGCCGGGGCCTCCTTCGCGAACGCGGTCCGGGGCGCCAGATCAACCAT
>CALQEM020000249.1:0-5050 GCA_943329595.2 Bifidobacterium breve | reverse complement strand
TGCCACGTCATCGAGAGCCGAACCGTGCGAAAGCCCCACGTGAGGTCCGGCCGCCGCACCAGCTCGCAGTCGTACCAGCCGCCGATCTCCCACACATGTCCTGGGTCGTCGTTCGACAGACGATGGATGCACTGGCAGTACGAGCGCGTGCGCGCAACATCGCCGTCGACCTCGATCGCGTGGTTCGTGCTCATGTGGTGAGTTCCGACAAAGCCCCCCAGGTGCGAGCTGAGGTACTCAGCGATTCCCGCACGTCCGCGATGGCCTCCGGGCGAGCCGTCAGCGTCAGAGAAGGGCAGCGACAGCACCCCCTCCGGCTCGTAGAGGTCGGCGTAACCGTCCCAGTCGCGTGTGTCGACCGCGTGGGCGAAGGCGATGAGTGCGTCGCTCACCGCAGCACGATCAATGAGGTAGCGCACCTGCGTGGCAAGCGCGGCAAGGTCGTCCGGGGACACGGTCATCAGGGTCTCCTTGGTGGGTGGGCCAGTAAGCAACCCTCGATGCGGTGAATCGCTCAGGGGTTCATGAAGGAACTATGCCCGACCTCGCCTCTCGATACCCCTCGATGCCTGCTCCATCGGCCCGGGTGATGCCTTGCATCACACATGTGGGGTTCCGCCAAGCGCACCGTGCTCGTAGCGTGAAGGGGGCCCACACCGCTGCGGGCTCAGACCTGATCGGAGTGAGCTGTGAGCATCTCGACCGAGCCTCCCATCACTCATCTGCGCCACGTTGGCCTTGCCGATCTGAACTACGCTGAGGCCGCCGAGTTCTACGGAACCACCTGGGGATTGGTGCCCATGTCTCCTTCGAGATGCGTGGCATCGACGAGTACATGCGGGGCAACGGTCGCATGATTCGCGCCGGACACACGCTGCTGTGGGGGCCTGGCCGTCATGGGGCTGGCGACAACACGTTCTCCTACTTCAACGATGTCAGCGGAAACGTGATCGAGTACACGACTGAACTCGATCTCATCGTCGACGAAGACGCCTGGCAGCCGAGGGCGTGGGAGTCCACGCGCGAGCAGTCCGACCGCCGGGGCACCGCGAACAACATCACCGAGCACCTCATCCCAGGCGTGTGGCAGAGTTCACCGATCTAATTCCACTTCACACCGACGACAGACCACCTACGAGGAGTTACATGTCAGGCCACGGCCACGATCACGGACCACTGCCTTCGCCCACCGAAGCAACTGAGGTGGCCGATGGCATTTACGCCTACATCCAGAACGACGGAACATGGTGGATCAACAACACCGGCTTCATGGTCGGGTCACGCGGCGTGATCGCCATCGACGCCTGCGCCACCGTCGCACGCACCGAGGCACTTCTCGCCACCATCGGGCACATCAGCGACCAACCGGTTCGTACCCTCATCAACACGCACCACCATGGCGACCACACGTTCGGCAACTTCCTGTTCACGGGTGCCACCATCGTGGGCCACTCGAAGATGCGCGAAGCCATCGCGGCGTTTGGCACTCCGCGCTCGGCTCCCGTGTTCACCGAGGTCGAGTGGGGAGCCGTCGAATTGGCACCCCCGTTCCTCACGTTCGATGAGAGCGTGCGCGTCTACGTCGACGACCTCGAGTGCGAGGTTCGCTACGTCGGAACCCCTGCTCACACGACTAACGACTCGATCGTGTGGATCCCCGAGCACAGGGTGGTGTTCTGTGGCGACCTGCTGTTTAACGGCGGAACTCCGTTCCTGGTGCAGGGCTCCATCGCTGGTGCTCGGGAAGCTCTCCAGCGACTGCGCGAACTGGAGGCCGAGACCATCGTGCCCGGCCACGGTCCGATCGCGACCGCCGCACTCATCGAGAGCGTCGACGCCTACCTCGCCTTCGTGCAGGATGCCGCGGGGCAGGGGCACGAGGCGGGACTGTCCCCGCTCGAGGTCGGCCTGTCACTCGACCTCGGAGATTTTGCCGACCTTTCTGACAATGAGCGCATCGTCGGCAACCTGCATCGCGCCTACGCCGAACTCGACGGCAAGCCGCTCGGCAGCCCGCTCTCGATCGACACGGTGTTCGCCGACATGGTCGAGTACAACGGAGGCAGGCCGCTCACCTGCCTCGCCTAGCCCCGGGCCTGCCCTGACGCGCCAGCTTTCGCGCGAGCAGACCCTCAATGCCGTCCATGGACTTTCCGGTGTAGTTCTCGGCCACGGTCTCCATCGCCGCGCGCGACCCGGTCACGTAGCGCAGCTGGGTGAGTTGCATCTGCCGTAGGAACTCGGCGTCGGGGTCGTTCGCCGGAGGGGTGTGCAGCATGCTCGTCATCCACCACGAGAAGTAGGTCGACTGCCACACCCTCTGCAACGCATCGTCGGAGTAGCGGTTCAGCAGGTCGTCGCTGTCGTGCAACGTGATGCGAGGCCGGTCGGAGTCGGCGTCGACAATGCGCACGTCGCTGGCCTCGAAGTGGATCTGCTGTCCGTGGCGAGGCGCGAGGCGAAGAGGTCGCGGGTCAGCTCGGTTTGCCCGTAGGCCCACACCGACTCGCCGCGCAGATCGGGAAAGTCGAGGCGGTGCCGTCGCTGAGCTTCAACAACGACGGCCCGCTCGGCACCACCTTCCGATACATCTGCGACAGCGGCACCTACATTGCCCGCTACGACGACCTGGTCACCGGCCGCGAGGAACCCATCGACGTGTCGGCCGTGGACGTGTCGACCAATGGCATCGAGCTGCAGGACCGCGAGTTCGTGGCAGCCATTCGCGAGGGCCGCGAGCCCAACTCGAGCGTCAGCAGCGTGCTCAACTGCTACCGGGTGCTCGGCGACCTCGAGGCGCAACTGGCCGAGCAGGGCTAGTAATCGCGACGGCCTTGGTGTCGCTGACGGCGCGCCGCCTTCCCTGCTGCAGGATTGGCCCATGACAACCTTCGTTCTTCTCCACGGCGCCTGGCACGGCGGCTGGTGCTGGGAGCCGATGCGCGCTGAGCTCACCTCGCTCGGCTTCGACTCGATCGCACTCGACCTCCCCTCTGGCGAGCCTGACGCCGGCGCAGAGCGTCACGCCGAGGTCATCGCCGAGGCGGTGCGCGGGCAATCGGGTGACGACCTCGTGCTCGTGCCCCACTCGCTGGCTGGTCTCTACGCGCCGGTGGCGGCAGCGCGCATCGGAGCGAGCGCAATCGTGAACCTCGCCGCCCTCACCCCCGCCCCCGGCATGTCGGGCCTCAAGCAGTCAAAGGCGCTTCCCGGCATCTACACCGAGCCGTACCGCATCGCGCCCATGACCCGGCACGACGACGGCAGCACCTCGGTGCCTCGGGCGGTGGCCGACGAGGCGTTCTACCTCGACTGCACGCCCGAGCAGGCCGACTGGGCGTTCGCACACCTGCGGCCGCAGTTCTGGACCGCCTGGGTCGAGGCATGCCCCTTCAGCGAGTGGCCCAACATTCGCTACGCGCATGTGGCCTGCCTCGACGACCAGGTGCTCGGCGCCGAGGGAATGGTCGATGGCGCAGAGCGCACCAACGCGCCGCTGACCTGGATTCCGGGGGGCCACCTGCCGATGCTGACGCATCCGCGCGAGGCCGCCGAGGCGGTCGTGGCTGCGTGGTCGGGGCTGGTGTCGTCAGGCTGACGCGTGTCAGCGTGATCGGCCCTCATTCAGCATGGCCACGTACTTGTCGATGCGAGCCGCTCGAGTCTCAGCCTTCTTGGCCGAGTCGACCGAGTCGGTGAACCACCGCTGACTGCTGAATGACAGCGACTCGAAGAACTGTCGTGCCACTGGCTGCTCGGCCAGCGCAGCGGCGAAGTCGGGGGGCATGTCGACCGCGCGCGGAGCGGCATCGAGCTCGATCTCGACGCTCACCGCGTCACCGGCCTCGACCCCGGCCGCCGAGCGGTTGGCGGCGCTGAGCGACAGCATGAACCCATCGCCCCACGAGGCCACCGACGTGCGGTACGTGTAGGCGCCGATCGTGACCGTGACCTTGGGCCGCTTGCCGGCGTCGAGCGCGTCGACGACCTCGGCCGGAACTGGAATGCCCGTCGCGGTTTTACCATTCTGCTGCACCACCGAGTCGAATCTCATAAGTCGACTCTCTCACTCATGCTTGAAAATTCTGGGGACTCGATGTCACTGAATCGAGTCTCCAGAAGCCTGGCCCGTGCAGCGACCAATGACGGTCATGGTGGTCCGCCACGCACACAAGAATCGCGATCATGAGCGACATGGCCCCCCTGCGAGGGTTCCTCACGTTTTCTGGTGACATTCGACGCCAACTGTGGTGCAAAGCGTCATGAGTCAGTGTCGAATCGCACCGCAGAACGAGCGGAGCCTCACACGATGCACGCCAGTCAACGCCATCAAACGTCGATTGGGCGGCGACCCCCCGAGGGGTCGCCGCCCAGTTGGCGAAAGGTGCCTTTACCGGTAGCGGTAGCCGCCAACCAGCGTGACCGTGCCCGCAGTCGTGGTCACGACGACGTTCACCACTCCCGCAGCGTGCCGACCGGTGTAGCAGTCAACCTCCTTGCCGCCCTTGCTTGTCACGTAGGAGGCAGAAATCCTCGTGCAGGCGACACCACCGATGGTCACGGAGATCGGGTTCGTGAACCCGGTGCCGTAGATGTGCACCTTCGTGCCACCCCTGGTCGACCCGTAGGTCGGTGAGATCCTCGTCACCGTGAGCACCGACGCATCGAGGTACGTGAAACTGCCCGTCAGCGTCTTTGAGCCGGCAGGTGTCGTCACGACCACATCAGCCAGCCCCGCCGCGTGGGCGCCAGTGACGCAGTAGAGCTGGTTCGCGTACGAGTTGACCGTGACACTCGTGCAGGGGACACCGCCCACCGTGACCGTCATGCCCGCGAGGAATCCGGTGCCGTAGATGCGCACCCGCGTGCCGCCCGCGATCGGGCCCGACGTCGGCGTGATTGACGTCACCGTCAGGCCGACGACCGTCAGAGTCCCATCCCTGTAGTAGGACACCCCCAGGTAGTTGCCGTTCACCGCGGCGTCCTTGCAGAACACGTAGTAGGTGCCCGGCAGGGTGCTCGTGTCGAGCGTGACAGGGGTCGTGTGCGC
>CALQEM020000248.1:0-5082 GCA_943329595.2 Bifidobacterium breve | reverse complement strand
TGGCGCTCGGTGTCGGTGGGCACTGGTCGGTTGGGCTAGAGTCTCGCGACGACCAGTGGCATCCCCGACTACACCGAAGTCCCCGGTGGCATGACCAAGATCGCCACCGACCCGAACTTCGCGCCCACGCCCGCTCAGCTCCTGGCCACCGCGCTGGCGGGGAACACGGCCATCACCGCCGACGGGCACTACTCGAACAGGAACTACATCCTCCTTGGACTCATCCTGGAGAAGGTCATGAGCAAGCCGGCGAACGAGCAGGTGAACGCCCTGCTCGCCACAGTCGGCATGACCAACTCCGCGATGCCCCCGCCCGGTGACAACACGATCCCGACACCCGCCAGCGTCGGCTACAACCGTGAAGGTGGCGTCGCAGAGCTCGCCGGCACAGGCGTGAAGGCCGGCCCTGCAGTCGACAACATCTCCAACTGGGGCTGGACCGCGGGCAGCGCGTACTCGAACGTCAACGACCTCGCTGCCGGGGCCGCAACCGGCTTCGGCAGCACCCTCCTGCCCGCCGACATCGCCCAGGCGCGCATCGACGGGGCCAAGCCGATCAACGGTGGGCTGCACACCTACAGCGAAGGCCTTCAGAGCTTCGGCAACGGCTGGATCGGGCACGAGGGGCAGGCCGTCGGCTGGGAGACCTCCGCCGCCTACAACACCAAGTCCGGCGAGGTCTTCGTCGCCATCGTCAATGAGACATCATCGATCTTGGCGGTGGCCAACGTGCAGACCTCGTCTTCCCCCAACTCACCGACGGGGAGTTCGTCCAGCCCATGCTGGCGGCGGCCGAAGCAGCGGCCACTGACCAGGGCACAGCGCCCTCGGCAACCCCGTCCAACAGTTGACAGCACCACTCGCCGGCCACCGGGGCCGACGATCTCCGTGCCCGGGAATGCGAGATGCCCAGGGGTTCGACCCTGGGCACCTCGCACGTGGGGTGAGTGACGGGACTTGAACCCGCGACATCCGCGACCACAACGCGGCGCTCTACCAGCTGAGCTACACCCACCATTGCCACGTTGCCGCAGCAGAGCCAGAGTCTACCCTCGCCCCGCTCGCGGCCCCAAGCCGGTGGACTACTTGGCCGCCTGCAGCAGCGCCTGGAGCGACTGCGCGTACCCACGCGACGTGTAGCTGGCCCCCGAGACGCCCGAGATCTGTCCGTTGTTCGTCACGGCCTGCTCGCTCAGGATGGGGACCGAGTACTGGCTGATCTCCAACGAACGCCCATCGCCATCGGGGTACTGCAGCGCGTCGGCCGAGCACACCTTGCCGCCGGCAACGTCCGCGGTGACCTGCACGGGCCCCCAGCGGGTGTTCACGACTGGGCCCTTGTAGGTCGTCGCCGTGGAGCAGTCGGTCGGCGCCTGGGTCGGCGTCTTCGTCGGCGTCTTCGTGGGAGTCTTCGTCGCCCCATCGGTGTTGTCGGTCGAGCTTGCGCTCACCGGCGAGGCAGCAGTGGTGGCCGAGTCGCCACCCGTGAACGCCTGCACTCCCGGGTCGAAGAGGCCCACCACGGCCACGGCCGTTCCGGTGAGGGCCACTGCGGGCGCCAGCCGGCGCAGGAGGTTCGACATGGTCAGACTCCGAATCGTTCGACATGGATGCGGTCCAGCGGAACTCCGCACGAGCGGGCCGACTTCTCGACCGCGCGCTCGAGCGACTCGGGGCCGCACAGGTACACGTGGCGCTGCGCGAGGTCGGGCACCGCCTTGAGCAACATCTCGGGGCGGAAGGGATCACCCTCGCCGAACCAGTGCCGCGGGCCCGACAGCACGAAGAGCGTGCCGTTGCGCGCCTTGAGCATGGCCTCGATCTCAGCGCGGTGGATCAGATCCTCGTCGCGGCGCACACGAGCCACGAGCACCGGCTGCTGGTCAGGCGTGCAGTCCTCGATCACGGCGCGCAGCGGGGCGAGGCCCACTCCCCCACCGACGAGCAGCACCCGGTGGCCCTGCGACCGCTCGGCGGTCATCCGGCCGTAGGGACCCTCGAGGAACGCCCGAGTTCCGATCGGCAGGGCGTGGATCGCGGCCGAGCCGTCGCCGAGGTTCTTGAGCGTGAAGCGCATCCCGCGGTCGGTGGGCGCGGCCGACAGCGACACCGGGTGGGCCTGCCAGCCGAGGTCGCCGTGCCCGAAGCGCAGCAGGAAGTACTGGCCCGCCGAGGCGCGCAGCCGTCGCATTCCCGGGCCGCCGACGCTCACGCTGCACACGTCAGGCCCCTCGGGAGTCACCGCGGTCACGCGCAGGGGCTTGCGGAAGAACGCCCGCGCCAGGTCGCCGAAGCGGTCGACCAGCACGACCGCCAGCACCGCGACGTAGAGCGCGATCCACCACCAGCGGCCCGCGGTGTCGGAGGAGAAGTCCGACCCGAGGGTGAGCTGGTGGCCGAAGCCGAGCAGCACGGCGAGGTACGCGGTGAGGTGCACGAAGTACCAGGTCTCGTAGTGAACCCTGGTGCGGATACGACGGTACGAGGTGATCCCGATCAGCAGGAAGAGCACGCCCGACGCGGTCGCGGCCCACATCCACCGCTGCGTCTGCATCAGGCTCCACAGCTCGGCCACCGGCCCGTTGCCCTCGAGGCCTCCGTAGGCGAACAGCGACACGACCGAGTGGGCCAGCACGAGGAGCACGGTGGACGTTCCGACCCAGCGGTGCCAGCCGAGCATGCGGTCGAGCCCGTAGCGGCGCTCCATCCAGCGGGGACGGGCCACGAGGAGCACTCCCCCGAGCGAGGTGAGCGCGGCCGCGAGCCCCGACACCTGCGCGAGCGCGAGCAGGGTGTCGGTGCCGCCGCCCAGGAGGGTGTGGACACCGCCGTGCTTGAGCCAGAGCGCCAGGGTGACGCCTGACACGAAGAGGGTCACGATCGTGACGTCAGACCCGCGAAGACGGCTCGAGCGAGGAGCCGGGATGCGCCTCGGCGGCAGCAGCGGCTGCCCCGAGGGGGCGGGCTGCGCGCCGTGTGACGCACGCCGACCGCGGGTCGGAGACTGTGTCGTGGGGGCCATGACTCGATTCTCCCCGACCGAGCGCGGGTCACACGCCGCCCACGCCCACCCTGACGTTCCCCGAACACACACCGCACACGCCTCGCACCCCACGGCACAATGGAGCCGTGACAACCCCCCGAGTGCCCAGTTTCCATGCCCGCCGCGGGCGTCTGGGGGTGTCGATGCAGGACGCGATGCGCGACCTCATGCCCCTCTACGGGGTCCCCATCGGCCCTCATGTCGACCCCGCCACCCTCTTCGACCCGCCACTGCCCACCGTGCTCGAGATCGGCTGTGGAATGGGCGCGGCCACCCTCGTGATGGCGCGGTCCGAGCCTGAGCGGGGAGTCCTCGCGGTCGACGTGCACACTCGCGGCATCGCGGCCCTGCTGCTCGCCATCGACGAGGAGGGGCTGCCCAACCTGCGCGTGGCCCACGGCGACGCCGTCACGCTGGTCGAGGCGATGCCGCCCGGCTCCCTCGCGGGCATTCGGGTGTGGTTTCCCGACCCGTGGCCCAAGGCGCGCCACCACAAGCGCCGGCTGCTGCAGGGCCCGGCCGTGGCGCTGTTAGCCTCACGAATCGCCGTAGGCGGCACCCTGCACGTGGCCACCGACTGGGCCGAGTACGGCGACGAGATCCTCGCCGCCCTTGACGCCGAGCCACTCCTGACGAACCCGTCCTGCGGCTTCGCGCCACGCCCCGACTGGCGCCCTGTGACGCGCTACGAGCAGGTGGGCCGCGACGCGGGCCGCACCGTGGTCGACGTGATCACGGTGCGGGTGTGAGCCTGCTTTCGGCGATCGGTCGGCTCTTTGCTACGCTCGCATTTCACGCGCCGCTAGCTCAATAGGCAGAGCAGCTGACTCTTAATCAGCGGGTTGTAGGTTCGATTCCTACGCGGCGCACCAATCCCCTTGCGGGACGCTGTCATCAACTGCCGGCTACCTCCTGCGGGAGGCCACGAGGAGAAGCCCCATGCTGACCCACCGGCTCACCACCTCCGACGGGGTCGACCTGGTGGCCATCGAGGCGGGTAATCCCGACGGCGCGCCAATCGTGTTCGTGACCGGCCTGTCGCAGACGTGGCACACCTTCAGCCGCCAGCTCACCGACAGCACGCTCGCCCACTATCGGCTCATCGCCTTCAACCCGCGCGGGCATGGCGCTTCCAGCGGCGGGCTTGCCTCCATGGGGCCTGACGGCCGCCCCGTGCTGCTCGCCGACTCGCTCTACGCCACCGACGACCCCGTCGAGACCTCGGCCCTGTGGTCGCGCGACGTCGAGGCGGTGCGCACGCAGCTCGGGCTCACCAACCCCACACTCGTGGGGTGGTCGTACGGAGGCGTGATCGTGCTCGACCACCTGAGCACTCAGGGTGGCCTCGACGGCGTGCACGCGGCCCTCATCATCGCGACGCCGCCGGCGGCCGGGCCGCCAGGAACCCCCGACATCGGGGCCGACCTCGTGTTCACCCCCACCGCGAGCGACCACCTGTCCACGACCATCCCCGTTCATCCCGTCACCGGTCACGCCAACTCGGCGGCGGAAATCAGCGCGGGGCTGATGGCCTTCGCCGCCCTCATGTTCGACGACCAGGGCCCAACCGCCCCGTCGCGCGACGACATGCTGCTCACCACGGCACTGAGCCTGCTCACGCCGCCCGACGCGCGCCGCGCGATCATGGGCAGGGCCTTCGACCACCGTGGCTTCCTCGCCGGCCTCGACGACGCATCCCGGGCTCGAATCACCGTGCTGCTGCCTCAACTCGACGCCGAGCTGCAGGTCGACAACCTCCACGAGCAGTGGGTCGCAACCGGTGTTGCGGCGCGGCAGGTGCCAGGGGTAGGCCACCTGTTCCACCAGCGGAATTCAGCTGCCCTGTCGCACATCGTCGCCGAGGTTGCCGGCTGACCGCACCTAGAACACCGCGCTTCCACGGTAGTGGGCCCTCGGAATCTCCGTCATCGTGGAGATCGTCCGCCCACCGCTCGAGGAGGAGCCCATGAACGACGACCAGTCGCGACGTGACTTCCTCGCGCGACAGTCCACGGACGCCGAGTTCGCCGAGGCCATCG
>CALQEM020000247.1:0-5114 GCA_943329595.2 Bifidobacterium breve | reverse complement strand
GTGGCGCCGTCGAGAGCCCGGTGGTCGAACGTGATGGCCACCGTACACACGTCGCGAATGGCGAAGCCCTCACCACGCACCACCACCTCGCGGCGGGTGGCGCCCACAAAAACGATTGCCGAGTACGGCTCAACCAGCAGCGCAACACCGCCCTGAACCCGGGTGGCCCCCAGGTTCGAGACCGTGATGGTTCCGCCGGTCACGTCGTCGAGCGTCAGCTTTCCGGCGCGCGCCCGCTGTGCCACGTCACGGCGAACCGCGGCCCGCGCCGCGGCGTTGAGGTCGCGCAGTCCGTGCAGCACCGGCACCACCAGGCCGTCGGGGGTGTCGACCGCCAGCGCCACATTGATGTCTCGGTAGAGCCGGAGGTGATCGCCCGCGAAGGTGCTGTTGGCCTCAGGCACCGCGGTAGCCGCGCGCACTACCGAGTCGATCACCAGGTCGGTCACGGTGACCGACGTGTCGGCGGCCGCCCGGGTCCACACCGATCGGCTCCGCCAGTCGGTGATATCGACGTCGACGGTTTGGGTGAACTGAGGCACCGCGCTCCAGCTGCGCGCCACGGTGTCGGCCATGCTGCGGTGAGTCGGGCTGAGCCGCCGCACCTCGAGCACCTCGGCGGTCGACTCGAGGTCGTCGGGTCGTGCGCCCGCCGCGCGACGCACGTCGTCGTCCGAGACCAGGCCCGACGCACCGGGCGCGATCGTTTCAACGTCGAGGCCCAGCGAGCGTGCCAGCGCGCGGGTTCGGGGCATCGCCCGGGCTCGCCCCGCGGCGGCGGGCTGAGTCTCCGCCACCGGGTGCGGCTCCGCCCCCAGCGCGGGCTGATCATCGCGAGCCGCTACCGCGACTTCCACGGCAGGGCCAGATGTGCCCGCCACGAAGGCGTCGACCTCGGAACCGGTGGGGGTCTCTCCCCGATCCGCGACCACGGCCAGCATCTGGCCCACCGGAATGACCGAGTCGCCCACCACGAGCAGCCGCACCACGGTTCCTGCCAGGGTCGACTCGACCGTGGTGGTTACCTTCTCGGTTTCCACCTCGTAGAGCTCGTCACCCACCGCCACCGACTGACCGACCTCGACCATCCAGGTGGTGAGGAGACCCTCTTCCATCGTCTGCCCGAGGCGCGGGAGATGAATGGCGCGCATGTCAGACGCTCATCACGCTACGGATGGCAGCGACCACCTCGGCGGTTCCCGGAATAACAAAGCGCTCAAGCGCCGTGTTCTGCGGAATCGGCACGTCGGCGCCGGCGACCCTCACGATGGGGGCTGCGAGGTAGTCGATGGCGTGCTCGGCGACGAGGGCCGCAACCTCGGCCCCGGCTCCACCGGTTTTGGGTGCCTCGTGCGCGATCACCAGCCGGCCGGTGCGGCGCACCGACTCGAGGATGGTGTCTGTGTCGAGCGGGTTCACGCCCCGCGGGTCAATCACCTCGACGCTGATTCCTTCAGCGGCCAGTTGCTCGGCCGCCTCAAGTGACCGGTGCATCAGGGTGGTCCACGCCACCACGGTCACGTGGGTTCCGGCACGCGCCACGGCCGCCTGCCCGATCTCAACGAGGTGCTCGCCCTCGGGCACCTCACCCTTGAGCCCGTACAGGCCCTTGTGCTCGAGGAAGAGCACGGGGTTGTCAGAGCGGATCGCGCTTTTGAGCAGGCCCTTGGCGTCGGCCGGGGTCGACGGAGTCACCACATGCAGCCCGGCGGCCGACATCAGCATCGCCTCGGGGCTCTGCGAGTGCTCGGGGCCGCCGCCATTGGCAGCGCCCTCGGGGGCGCGGATGACCAGCGGCACGGTGAAGAGTCCGCCGTGCATGTACCGCCACTTCGCGGCCTTGTTGTAGATCTCGTCCATCGCGATCGACACGAAGTCGGCGTACTGCAGTTCGACCACGGGGCGAAGCCCGGTTATTGCCGCGCCCACGCCGCCGCCCACGATGAGGGTTTCTGAGATGGGGGTGTCGAACACTCGGCGCTCGCCGAATCGCTCCTGAAGACCCTTGGTAATTCCGAAGGCGCCTCCGTAGGCGCCAACATCCTGACCCATGATGAACACACTGTCGTCGCGCTCGAGTTCCTCGGCGAGCGCCTCCCGCAGGGCGCGCGCGTACGACATCACGGTCATCGCGCAACCCCGCTCATGCGTAGAGCCCCTGCATCACGCGCTCGGCCCCCGGCAGCGTTCCCCGCAGTGCCACCTCGGCCGCAGCATCGACCTCGGCAGCCACCTCGGCCCTTATCGAGTCGATCGTCGCCTGCGTCGCAACCCCGGTCGAGAGGAGCAATTCGGGGAACGTCACCAGGGGGTCGCGCGCGCGCCACTGGTCGACCTCGTCGCGGGTGCGGTACGACTCAGGGTCGCCCTCGTAGTGGCCCCGCAGCCGGTAGGTCATGGCCTCGATCAGTGTGGGTCCCTCGCCCGCTCTGGCGCGGGCGACTGCTTCGTCGGTGGCCTCGCGCACCGCGATGGGGTCCATGCCGTCGACCACCACGCCGGTCATTCCGTAGGCGCTCGCCCGGTCGGCCACCTGCGGGGTGCTCAGCGCGGCGCTCGCCGGCACCGAGATCGCGTACCCGTTGTTCTCGCACAGCCACACCACCGGCAGCTTCCAGAGCGACACCGCGTTGGCCGCCTCGTGCCAGGTGCCGCGGTTCGAAGCGCCCTCGCCGAAGAAGCACATGACCACCTGGTCGGTCTGGCGGTAGCGAATCGATAGCCCCGCACCGGCCGCGAGGACGAACCCTCCGCCCAGGGTGCCGCTCTGGCCGAGCACCCCCACCTCGGGCCATGCGATGTGCACGATGCCCGCGCCGAGGCCGCCCGTGGTGCCCTCAACCATGCCCAGAAAGTCGCCGAAGAGCCGGTCGAGCGGCACGCCCTTGGCAATCGCCTGGCCCATGCCGCGGTGGTTGTACAGCAGGTAATCGTCGGAGCGAAGGGCCGACACCGAGCCCACGGCGGTCGCCTCCTGGCCGCGGCCCGCGTGGTAAAACCCGGAGGTGCGCCCTTCCTCGATGAGCCGGAAGAGCCTCTCCTCCCACAGGCTGACCCGCAGCATGCCGCGCAGCAGTGACAACTGCACGTCTGACTCCACGTCGCCCTCCTTCGTCTGTCCTGCCGCGACGCTACCAGTAGACATCCGATGTCTGGGGGTACTTGTCATGATGCGTCCGATGCATCAGGCTTCGCGTGGAGCGAGAGGAGTCCCACCATGCAGACCATCGAGGTTGGGCCGGCGAACGACACCATCAGCGACGGCTTCAGCTTTCCCGAGGGCCTGCGCTGGCGCGACGGCACACTCTGGTTTTCCGACATGCACACCGGCGACGTGTACTCCCTCGACCCCGACACCGGCGAACTCAACAAGCGCCTCGTGGTCGACGACCAGCCCTCGGGCATGGGCTGGCTTCCCGACGGCTCCATGCTGCTGAGCCTCATGCTGAGCCGCCGCGTGCTGCGTGTGTTCGCCGACGGCAGCACGGCGATTCACGCCGATCTCAGCGCCCTCACCGACCACCCCGTCAACGAGTTGGTGGTCGACGACCACGGGCACGGATACCTCGGCACCTTCGGCTACGACATCCTTGCCGGCGACCCGCTGGTGCAGGCGTCGGTCTACCGGGTCGACCCCGATGGTTCGGTCACGCTGGCGGCCGACGCCTTCGACTTCCCCAACGGCAGCGTGATTCTGCCAGGCACCAACACCCTGGTCATCGCCCACTCATTCCGGCCCGAGCTCACCGGCTTCGAGATCGAACCCGACGGCACCCTGGTGGGCCGACGCGAGTGGGCCAGACTTCCCGAGGGCACGACCGCCGACGGCCTCGCCGTCGACTCGCGCGGTCGCGTGTGGGTGTCGTCGATTCTCACTCACGAGTTCCTGCGAGTGTCTGAGGGCGGCGAGGTCACCGCGCGCGTGCACACCCCCGATCGTCTGGCCGTCGACTGCGTGGTCGATGGCCGCGACGACGACGTGCTGTACGTCTCGACCTCCAACAGCATCCAGCCAGCCGAAACCACGGTCAGGCTCGGAGCCATCCAACGGGTGCGTCTCTAGCCTGTCAGCACCATCACGGCAAGCCCCCAGCAAGGAGTGACATGGACATTGACTACCTGCTCCGGCAGCCGCTCTCAGGCACCGCACGCTTCGACCCCGATCGGCCGGCGCTGAGCATCGGCGACGGCGAGACCCTCACCTACCGCGACCTTGCTGGGCGCAGTAGGCGCCGCTCGCGCGGGCTGCTGGCCCTGGGGGTGAGCCCCGGAGACCGGGTCGCGCTGATGATGTTCAACAGCATCGACTACTGGGTGTGCTACTTCGCCATCACGCGCATCGGGGCAATCGTGGTGCGCACCAACTTCCGGCTCAGCGGCGAGGAGCTCGAATTCGCGCTCAACGACTCGGGTGCCACCGTGGCCATCGCCGACTCCGAACTGCTCAACCGCGTCGCCGACCGGCGTGCCTCAATGGGGGTCACCACGTACCTGTGCACCGCGCCGCACTCCGACCCCACGGTGCGGCTGCTCGCCGACGTCGACGACGCCAGCGAGGGTGGCGACGCCGAACTCACGACGCCGAAGCCGCAGGGCGACGAGGCCGCCATGATCATGTACACGTCGGGAACCACGGGTCGACCCAAGGGTGCGGTGTGGACTCACAGCGCCACCACCTGGTTTTGCGCGATGCAGGTGATCGACTGGAAGCTCGAGAAAGACACCGTCATCTTCGTGGCGGGCCCGCTCTACCACGTGGGTGCGATGGAGGACTACTCGCTTCCGACGCTGGCCGTCGGTGGGCATGTGGTGTTTCTCGAGAGTGGTGCCTTCGACATCGAGTCAGCGCTGCACATCGCCTCACGCCGCGGAGTCACCGAACTCACGCTCTTCCCATCGATGATTTACCAGATGCTGCAGCTGCCCACGCTCGGCAGCATCAACCTCTCACGCGTGCGTCGGATTTTCACCGGGGGCGACCCCCTGCTGCCGTGGGCGGTCGAGCAATTGCAGCGCGACTTCAACGGGGTTGACGTGATTCAGGTGTACGGGCTCACCGAGGGCACTCCCATCGCCGCGTGCGGCGGGCCCGGCGACGCGTTCGCCGATCCTGG
>CALQEM020000246.1:0-5117 GCA_943329595.2 Bifidobacterium breve | reverse complement strand
GGGTGAGGGTGGGGTACTGCGTCTGGAACACCTCGTAGGCCACCGACGACAGGCCCGTGAAGGGGTTCGCCGAGTCGATGTCCTGCGTGACCCCGATGGTGAGGATCTTCGGCTCGTCGGCCGCTGCACCGGGCGCGAGCCCGAGGCCGAGCAGCATCCCAATTCCGACCACTGCCGTGGCGAGTCGCGTGAACCTGCGCATGACGTCCTCCCTCTGGGCCTCAGGCCCCAACTGAATCAACACTCAGGATGACAGCCTGCCCTATCGGCGCCCCCCTGGGAGGGTGATTCGACGAGGTGTCGCCCGGGTGAGTTATGAGGCGAACCAGTGCAGCGCATGACACCGCTCTGATGAACCCCAGGCCTAGCCTGTGGACAGCGTGGGGCGCCGCAGCGCGATAGGTGCGTCCTTGGGTGCCCCCGATGCGAATGGGTGCGGCTAGAGAAATCCGCGATCGGCCAGGAACTGCCTCGCGACCTCAGTCGGATCCTTGCGGTCGATGTCGACCTGCTTGTTCAACGACACCAGTAGATCGGTGGTCAGGGCCGCGCTCACGGCATCAAGAACCTCGCGCACCTTCGGTGTTGCAATGCCTGCATTCACCAGCGGGACGAGGTTGTCCACGGTCTGCAGGTGCTTGTCGTCGTCGAGCACCACGAGCCCTTGCTCGCCGAGTCCACCGTCGGATGAGAACACGAGTCCCACATCGGTCTTTCCCTGGGCCAACGACTGCTTGGTCAGCGGCCCTCCGGCGTCGAGCGGAACGAACTGCGCCAGCTTCATGCCGTACACGCTCACCAAGCCTGGCTGGCAGAAGGGGCGCGTGGGGCACTCGGGCGGTCCGCCCAGCACCAGTGGGTTCTGCTGCGAGTAGGCCGCCAGGTCAGACACCGTCTTCAACGAATGAGCCTGAGCGAAGGCCGCCGTGACAGCGAACGCATTCTGGTCGGCGGCAGGAGAGGGCGTGAAGGCCGTGAGTCCACGAGGTGTGGCCAGCGCGGCCAAGGCCTGACTCGTTGCCGTGACGTCGCCCGACGCCACCGCGGCAGCGTCGGGCCCGTTCACCTTCTTGTTGAGAAATTCGGTGACGGTGCCCAGATACTCGGGCACTATGCCCACATCGCCGGATTCCAGCGCGGGTTCAACAACCTCGCGACTCGACAGCTCCTGCACCTGCGCGTCGATTCCCTTGGCTTCCAGTGCCTGCGCGTACAGCTCGGCCATGATCTTCGACTCGCCAAAGCTGTAGGCGGCGATCACCACCGGGCCGTCGAGCGAAGCACCCGAACTCGGTCCGCGCATCGACGCCAGGGCGCTGGGTGCCACCATCAGCCCGAAGACGATCAGCAGGCCAACGCCGATGCCAACAGCCTGCGAGGCCTCGCGCACGCGAAGCGCCGGAAGGGTGGCCAGCACCTGGCCGCGACGCAGCACGAGGTCTGTCACCACGGCCAGCAGCGCGGTGAGCAGCGCGCCGGCAATGATGAGCACCGCGTCTTGCCTCGCGAACCCGTCTACGACGTACCGACCCAGCCCGCCGCCACCCACGAGTGCGGCCAGCGATGCGGTGGCCACCACCTGCACCGTCGCGCTGCGGATTCCCGAGGCGAGATGCGGTGTTGCGTACGGCAGTTCGACCTGGCGAAGTATCTGGCCACCGGTGAACCCCATGCCGCGAGCCGCGTCGACCACGTCGGCGTCGGCGGAGCGAATGCCGTCGTAGCTCGCGACCAGAATCGGTGGAATGGCGAACAGGGCGAGCGCAATGATCGCCGCGAGGTCGCCCACGCCCACCGGAGCCCACGACGCGAGAATCACCAGCACCGCAAAGGTGGGGATGGCGCGGCCGACGCTGCCGAGGTTGAGAATGAGTCCGGGCTTGTGTGCCGAGTGACCCAGCCACACGCCCAGCGGAACGGCGATCGCGATCGCAATCACCATCGCGACGAACGACATCACCAGGTGCTGGGCCAACCTCACCGGGATGCCGTTGGGGCCGCTCCAGTTGGCGGCGTCGGTGAACCACGCCAGCAGTTGCCCTATCACGATGCCGCCCTGCTCCAGGGAGTCAGTCCGCTCTCGAGCCAGCGCAGCGCGAAGTCAAGAATCAGCGCCAGTGCCACGCACGCGATCGTGGCCGTGAAGATTTTCGCGTGGTAGAAGTTCTCGTTGAGGCCGCCCAAAATCAGCGTTCCGAATCCACCGTGACCCACCAACGCCCCCACGGTGACGAGCCCCACGGTAGACACCGTCGCTACCCGCAGCCCCGACAGGATGGCCGGCAGGGCAAGGGGAAACTCCACCGATCGCATGATCTCGCGATCAGACATTCCCATGCCGCGCGCCGCATCGACCACATCGGCCGCAACCCCGTCGAAGCCCAGTAGCGCGCCGCGCAGCAAGATCAGCAGAGCGTAGAGGGCCAGCGCCACGATCACCGTGAGGCTCGTCAGCCCGAACAGCGGCCACAGGGCGCTGATCAGGGCCAATGACGGAATGGTGTACAGAATTGCCGAGCCGCTGAGCAGGCTTGGCGCCCAAGGGGCATGACGCCGCGCCACCAGAGTGAGTGGAATGGCCAGCACGATTCCGAGCGCCAGCGACGCCACGGTGATGTACAGGTGCTCAAGGCCGGCTGCCACCAGCACGGCCCAGTTGTTCTGCACGTACGACCAGCTCAGCCAGGGATTGTCCGACTCCATCGATCAGGCAGCTTCTGCCGGGCGCCGCAGGTGCCGGTGCACTGCGTCCATGGTGAGCGCACCAACCACCTCACCGTTCTCCAGCACCGACACCGAGCCTGATGGCTCGGCCAGCACGCACGAGAGCCCCACCCGCAGGCTGTCACCCACGTGCAGCTGCGGCGACGACGTGGCCGTCTGCGGGCCGGGTGAATCCAGCAGGCTGCGCTCGATGGGAGTGCGAACAAGCCCACGCAGCACTCGATCGCTGCCCACAAAGTCGGCGACGAAGTCCGTGGCTGGCCTCGCGAGAAGTTCGGCGGGTGCTGCGTACTGCTCGAGCACGCCACCGGCCCGCATCACCGCGATGCGGTCGCCGAGGCGAACGGCTTCGTCAATGTCGTGCGTGACCATCATGACCGTGGTGCCAAGCGACTTCACCAGAGTGTGGAAGTGCCCCTGCAGCTGCGCTCGAGCCACCGGGTCGACCGCGCCGAAGGGCTCATCCATGAGAAGCACGGGCGGGTCTGCCGCGAGTGCGCGAGCGACTCCTACGCGCTGCCGCTGACCGCCCGAGAGCTGGTTCGGGTAGCGGTCACCGAACTGATGCGGGTCGAGGCCGACCATGTCCAACATCTCGTCGGCCCTGGCGGCGATGCGCGCCTCATCCCACTTGAGCAGGCGGCACACCGTTCCGACATTCGTGCGCACTGACTGATGAGGGAACAGGCCCACCTGTTGAATGACATACCCGATGCCGCGGCGCAGATCGACGGGGTCTTCGGTGGCGATGTCGCGTCCGTTGATCAAGATGCGGCCCGTGGTGAGCGAGCCGAGTCGATTCGCCATTCGCATCGCCGTGGTCTTGCCGCATCCCGACGGGCCAACGAGCGCGCAGATCTCTCCGGCGTTGACCTCGAGAGACAGGTCGTGAACGGCGACCGTGCCGTCGTCGGAGGTGCGCCCCACCGATTCGAAGCGAATCATCGGGGCGGGGGCAGGGGTTTCCACGGCATGACTCTGACACACATCTGAGCGGGTGGCAGCACCACGCGGGGGGTTCAATCGGGGGCGATGGTTGCGTGGGAAAGCACCGTGTTTCCACGGTGGTGGAGGGGGTGAAGATGGAGGAATCTGAGGGTTTTGACTCCGCTGGCGCCGGTGCCGGGCTGATGATGTGACGCTGGCGCACTCAGCTCCCGAGCACGTGATGCGCCGAGACGGCCGGCAACGCGGTGAAGGCGGTCGGCGGGCCACCCACCGACCGCCTCAAGGCATGCGGCGACGGGAGATCGGTGAGCCTCGGCGTTGGTCCGCCAAGGAGTGGAACTGGTTCGGGATCGAACTCCTCAGAATCCTCGTGATCCCCTGGACACACCTATGCGGCGTATTTCCCGCATTCAGATGATGCGGTACTATTCCCACATACTGACCGTGCGGGGATTCCACCGCACAATATCTGGAGTCGCTGAAAGGAGCGGTTGCGATGCGAGTGCGAATCCGCAAGGGCCAGGACCTGTCGGCCGCACTGGCCGCAGGCCGACGCCAGCTCGGCCTGACCCAGGCCGAGCTTGCCGAGCGCGCCGGCGTGACGCGCGACTACATCGGCGACCTCGAGTCAGGCGAACTCGGCATGAGGGTGACCCGTCTGCTTCGCGTCCTCGGCGAGCTCGGCGCCGAGATCTCGCTGACCCTGCCTGACTCCCCAGACACCCCTCACGCTCCCGACGGTTCGGAGGCACCCGATGCCTGAGCCCCTCATCATGCGGCTGCACGACACAGTCGTCGGCGAGCTGCGCCCGGGGGCGGACCGGTTCCGACTCTCGATGCGCATCGAGCCCAGCTACGACCCGAACGGCGTCACCCTGACCGAGAGCTTCACCGCCCTGCCCGGGCAGCAGGCGCCAGTTGAGGAGCTGTCCAACCTCCTCGGCGGGTACCTCCCCGAGGGCAACCACAGAACCGTCATGGCCAGCCGCCGAGGGGTAGACCCGGGCGACCTGATGGCCCTGCTGCGCGAGTTCGGCGGCTCAGTCGCTGGCGCCGTCACGGTCCTGCCCGCTCACGTCTCCCCCACCGACGCCAGTGCCGGATGGGTCGAGAAGCTGTCCGAGCGCGCCCTGGCCGACCGGCTGCGCCAGGCGCTGAGCGACACAGACCAGGCCGTCCCCGACGACAGCCGCTCGACGCTGCCCGGCTACCAGCCCAAGGTCTTGGCGAGGCGCGCCGGACGCGGCTGGGGCCAGCCGCACGGCACCGCACACTCCACCCACATCCTCAAGCCCCAGGTCCCCCACCGCGCCTCGCGGCTGATCGACGAGCACTACGGACACCTGCTCGCCCAGTCAGCCGGACTGGCCGACTACGCCTCGAGCCTTCACGTCGCGAACGATGTCGTCTTCCTGGCGATCGAGCGCTACGACCGCCGTACCAAG
>CALQEM020000245.1:0-5134 GCA_943329595.2 Bifidobacterium breve | reverse complement strand
CTGAGTCACTCGCCTTCTCAGCGCGCGTGTGGCTTTACAGGACTCACCGCCCGGACCCGACATTTCCGACTAACCTCAGGGGCATGCAACTCCCCCACAACAGAGTGGAGAACCCCATGTTTCGACAGTTGGCCAACCGAGCATCACGATCTCAGGCAAAGGCTGCGGCGCTCGCCGTGGTCATCTGCGGAAGCGTTCTGGTGGGCGGCACAGCCTGGGCGGGCGACATGCCCCTCACCGGCGAAGACGAAGACGCCTACGTGAATGTGCGGCCGACGCCGGGCCACTCCACCGGCCTCGGCACCGGATTTCTCAACCAGGTGAGGTCTGTGACCATCGGAGTGGTCACCAGCAACATCGCCTCGGGATCGTTCACCATCTACGGCCTCGCACCACGCAGCACACACGTGCTGTATATCGGGGCTGGGCCAAGCTGCCCCGGATCGCGTCGAGCGCTCGGCTCCACCATGCGCATCACCGCCGACGGCCTCGGAGGCTGGCACGGCCATGTGAGCTTCGCTCTCGGCCCCAAAGGCGCCTGGGTGGTCAGGGGGGCCAACCACCTCAGCGTCAGCTCGGGCTCGACCATTGGAACCCCAGTCGCCGCCTGCGGGACGATTAGCGACGACCCCGACATCGCCGACTGACCGGAGCTAGAAGGTGGGGTCGCTCTCGGCGAGTCGCACCCGGCGCACGCGTCGCACGGCGAGGACGCCCAGTGCCAGCAGCACCACCCCGATAAGACTCAACGTTGCCCAGGTCTGCGCCTGAGGATTCAGCCCCGAATTGGGTGGCGGCGTGAGGGTGCTCACATAGGCCACCCGTGTGGTTCCGCCCTGGGGCGCCGCGTAGGGGGCTGCGGCACTCACCATGGAGTTCACGGCTTTGAGGTAAGCCTGCGCGAAGGCGGGGTCTTCTGACGACGTGATCACCGACTGCAGAACGGTGGCTGTTCCCTCAGACTCCAGCGCTGCCGACCCAGTGGCTACCTGCTCGCCGGCGGTGGCGGCGTCCTGAGCGCCCGCGTTGACCTGATCGAGCCCCGACGCCACCTGCCCGGTGCCCTCGGCCACCGACGCGGCGCCAGTGGCTACCTGCGCGCTGCCCGAGGCCAGCTGAGAACTGCCCGTGGACGCTGTGTCGAGACCACCCGCGAGGTCGCTAGCCCCTGTTGACAGTTGGGCCGACGACTCGGCGGCGGTCGAGGCGGCAGTGGCGAGGGTGGTGACGGCCACCACTGCAGACTCGAGGCCCGCCGTGAGCTCGGTGAGCCCCTCATACACGCCGGGCGAGGTGGCGCTTCCACTGCGAAGGGCCACTGAAACCGACCCGAGCCCGGCGCTCATCGAGGTGAGCGCCCTGGTGAGGGCGGTGAGGCCGGTTGCTACGCCGGCCGCCTTCGCGGCCTGGGTTCCGACCACGGTGGCCGACGATGCCGCGGCGTTCTTGGCGTTGGTGGCCGACGTCTGAGAGGCCAGCAGGGCGGCGCACTGAGGAACACTGAGCGTCGAGGTGTCGACACACGCGGACTGGTAGACGCCTCCCGCGGCCGCCGCCGCCGTAGCGGCGTCGGTTGCAGCTCCCACCAGCACAGGCACCTGACCACTGAGAGAGGTCGCAATGTCATCGGCCACCCCCTGCAGCGCATCGGAGGCCGCACAGGTGACGTTCGACAGTTCCACGAGAGTCCTGGTCGTGGAGATGTCGGCCGGGTCACCCGCGCAATCGCCCGCGGCGGTGGGAGCACCCACGGCGTCGGCAATCTGACCGACGGCCGCTGAGAGAGCCGTCGACGCAGTGACGCTGGCGGGCAGGCCCGTGGGCCCAGCGAGCGTGGTCAGGCCGTCGGAGATCGAGCCCAACCCAGTCGTGAGCAAGGCGAGTCCCGAGGCGAGCTCGCTAGCCCCCGTGGCCGACGCCTCGAGTCCGGTGGCGAGCTCTTCGCTACCGGTGGCAGTTTGCGACGCACCTGACGCCACCCCCTCGGCCCCTGGAAGCAGCTGCGAGTTCACGGTGTCGGTCAGCGTCTGGGTTCCTGACGCCACCTGCACCAGGCCCGCCGACAGCTGAGCCGCGCCACTGGCCACCGCTGTCGCGTTCGTGTCGAGCTCGGTGAGACCGCTGGTGAGGGTCTCGTTTCCGGTCACCGAACTGTCGATGAGCCCGGCCGCGAATCCCACGGCGGGGGCCTGCGAGTCGGTGACGGGCGCAACCTGCATGGCCACCGCTGGCACTGCAAGCTCGGCGCTGGCCACGGTGAACGAGAGGGTCTGCTGGTAGTTGCCCAGCGGCGGGTACAGCACGAGGTTCCACGTCACCACCGTGTTGCCACGCTCGTTGGTGTTCACCACGGCGGCCGGGGTTGTCACCATCGACATTCCCGCGGGAAGGGTGGCTGTGAAGGTCCCGCTGAAGGGCGCGAAGACCTTCTGCCTCTGCGAGAGCGCTGTGCCAGCAGAGTTGGTGTACGAGATGGTCACGTCCTTCATCACCGTGTTGGTGACGGTGTAGCGCAGCGTCATCTGACCCGGACCCGACACGGCTTCGGCGGGAACCGCCACACCATCGATGGCGTACTCGGCATGCATTGCCACAGGAAGCGGCAACTGGAACGCGGCTCCGAGGGTCACCTCACTCTGGCCATCGCCACCCATGAGCACGAGAGCGTTGTCGCCGTTGACCTCCGGGGTGCCGCGTCGGTCGACGAAGTGGAGGTCGTTGGTCGCCGTAGGGATTGACACTTGGCCGTAGGGCTGGTCGTTGACGATGACGCGCGTGACGATCTGGCTGGCGAGTGGAAGCCCGGAGGGGGTGAGTTCGCTGATCACGACCTGCTGGCTGATAACACCGGGCGGAATGGCTGCCGCCGCGGGCACGTGTGCCACGGCAGTGGCAGGGATGCCCCACACGGCGAGCATCGCCCCCACGCCTAGGAGTGCCGCCACCTTCACCTTTCTCATCGAACCAGCTCGTCGTCAAGCTGAACCGACCCGCTGACAGGTGCCGCCGTCGTGGATGCGTAGCCCGGCTCGGGAACACGCTGTGGCCCTGCCGCCGCAGCGTCTCGATTGCCGGCAATCGCGCTGGTCACCAGTGCCGACGCGAGAGCGGGCAGCAGTGCCACCACGATGAAGCCGCCGCCGAAAGCGTCTTGGCCCGTGAGTATGACCAACGACACGACGACCGACCCGAGCAGCACCGGAAGCGCGAGCGAGCGCCCCACTAGCGGAAGAATCAGCAGCGCCACCACGAGAATGGCAACCGCCGCTGAGAGGGTCTCACTGGAGTTGGCGGGGATGACCAACGATGACACCGCACTCGCGACCAGCAGCGACACGATCGCCCCGGCGGTGTAGCCAAACAACCTGCGCCCAACGGATGACCGGCCCGACGTGGTCGATGCCGGAAGCGCCACCAGTGCAGCGCCCATCGCGGCCGAAACTGCGATTGCCACGGCGCTGCGACGGTCGTCAATGAGCCACAGGGGAACGAATCCCGCGATGGTCCCGATCACGGCCCCGATGGCGACACGCGCCGCGCCACTGCGTGACGTCGCGACCCGGACCCTGGGCGCCCGACTTGCGAGAGCCTCCATCGCCGCCGGATCGCCTTCGACGAACAGGTGAGGAAGTAAGCGGTCGAGCCAGCCAGGAACCCACCACGTGGCCCTCGCGCACAGCACCATGACCGCTGGCACGAGGAGGCAGCGAACGATGGTCGCATCAACCGCGACCGCTGTGGCCAGACCCACGCCGAAGATTTTCACGGTCGAGTCGGAGTTCAGAATAAAGCTGCTGAACACCACGATCATGATCAGTGCGGCTGCCGTCACGATGTGACCGGTGTCGGCCAGACCACGGCGCACCGACACCCTCATGTCGCCCGTACGATCCCACTGCTCTTTGATGCCGGTGAGGAGGAACACCTCATAGTCCATGGAGAGGCCGAACAGGACGGCGAAGATCATCATCGGCACGAACGAGTTGATGGGAACTGGGCCCTCGAGGCCGATCAGCGGTGCGCCCCAGCCGAACTGGAACACGGCGGTGACCACCCCCATGGCCGCGGCGATCGACAGGAGATTCATGACCGCGGCCTGCAGCGGAATGACCACGGAGCGGTACGCGATCATCAGCAGCACGAACGCGAGGAGCACAACACCCAGGATGAAGAACGGCGTCCTTTGAGCGATCAGGGCCGTGAGGTCGAGGTTCAACGCCGTGACACCGCCCACGAAGCTCCGCATACCGGCGCCGTCATCAACGGGCGGCAGCACCGAATCACGGAGGTTGATGACTAGGGCCGAGGTGCGCGGGTCGGCGCCGTCGTAATCGGGAGTCACCTCGATCGTGGCGACTCCACCGTCGGTGCTCACGATAGGAGCGCCCACCTCAGCCACACCGGGAGTCGCAACCAGAGCATCGTGCAGTTGCGTGAGGCGTGGGTCCTGCGCCCGTGGGTCGCCGCCAGCGGTGGCACCATCGGGAGGCGGCGCAGCGATTGTGAGCATCTCACTCACCACCACCAGTGGTGAGGTGGCACCGGGGCCGAATGCGTCGGTCACCAGCGCATTCGCCTGGTAGGCCGTTGTCTCCTGCGGCAGGTTGCTGGCATCGCTGTACCCGACCTGCAGGCTCAGGAGCGGCGCCGCGAGCGTCAGCAGCACTCCGCCTGCAACGACCGTAAAGAGCCACGGCCTCGACGTGACAGCACCAGCAAGACGACCCCACCGGGAGTTGTCGAGCGACTCACCGTCGTGGTGCAGCAACTCGCGTCGCGGCATCACGCGTCGGCCCATGATGCCCAGCAGGGCCGGCACCAGCGTCAGCGCGGCCGCGATGGCGACAGCGACCACGAGCGAGGCGGCGACGCCCAGCCAAGCGAGGAACGACAAGCCTGTGAAGGTGAGGCCGAGCATGGCGGCCAGCAGGGTCGCGCCCGCGAAGACAATGGCAGTCCCGGCCGTTCCGCAGGTGCGCGCGACCGATTCGGAGATGTCGTAGCCCTCAGCGATGAGGGTACGGTGCCTGGTCACGAGGAAGAGCGCATAGTCGATTCCGACACCGAGGCCCAGCATGGTGCCGAGGGTGGGTGCCACCGTGGGGATGGACACGACCTTGCCGAGGAGACCGAT
>CALQEM020000244.1:0-5140 GCA_943329595.2 Bifidobacterium breve | reverse complement strand
GCACCAGCAGGTCTTCGGCGTCGGCGTACTCGTAGGCCGGGATGTTGAGCGCGATGCCCTGATGGTGGGGGCCTTCGCAGAGGCGGTCGAGCTCGGTGCGAGACGACTCGATGATGGGCACGCCACGGTTGCCCGCGATGCGCAGCGCCTCGCGGATGGGGTCGTCGGCGTCGACGCCGAGCGCCACGTAGAGGGCTGTGACCGGCAGGCGCGCGACCAGCGCGTCGACCACCGAGTTGCGGCCCATCACGCACTCGGTCGACCTCGACCCGCGCCGGGGAGCCCGAGTCGACGTCGTGGCCGAGGCCGCGGCCTTCTTGGCCACCTTGTGCGCCTTGTGCTTGGGCCGGTCGACCGCCTTGGGCGTGGGGCCACGACCCTCGAGCATCTGTCGGCGCTGGCCGCCGCTGCCCACGGTGGGGCCCTTCTTCGTGCCGGGCTTGCGCATCGCGCCGCGGCGCTGGGAGTTGCCGGCCATCAGGAACCATCCTCGGGGTTGGGAGCATCCGTCAGGGTGAAGCGTGCGCCCGACGCAGTGTCTTCAATGGTGACGCCCGCCGCGCGCAGCGAGTCGCGGATGGCGTCGGCGGCAGCGAAGTCTCGACGCTCGCGCGCCTCGGCGCGGAGCCGCAACTGCTCGGCCACCAGCCGCTCGACCACGGCGCGGGCCACGTCGTCGGATCCTTCGGCGCGGTCGGCCCACAGCGGAGCGAGTGGGTCGACGCCGAGCACGTCGAGCATCCGGCGCACCGAGCCGAGCACCCCCGCGATCGCCCCTGAGTCGGCGGAGCCTGCAGGCTCGGCAAGAAGCGTGTTGCCCTCGGTCACCATCTGGTGGAGCGCTGCCAGGGCAGCGGGCACCCCGAGGTCGTCATCCATGGCCGCGACGAAGTCCGCGCACATCAGCCCCGTCGAGGGGGCGTCGGCCCCCAGCCGCTCGCTCGCCCGCACCACGAAGTTCTCGAGGCGCCGAAAGCCCACCGCTGACTCCTCGAGCGACTCGAACGAGAACTCGATCATCGATCGGTAGTGCGCCGAGGCCAGGTAGTAGCGCAGCTCGATCGGGCGCACCCGCTTGACCACCTCGCGCACCAGCAGCGAGTTGCCCAGTGACTTGCTCATCTTCTCGCCGCTCGTGGTGACCCACGCGTTGTGCACCCAGAAGCGGGCGAAGCCGTCACCGGCGGCGTGCGACTGCGCGATCTCGTTCTCGTGGTGCGGGAAGATCAGGTCCAGGCCGCCGCCATGGATGTCGAAGTCGGCACCGAGGTACTTGTGGGCCATGGCCGAGCACTCGAGGTGCCATCCGGGCCGCCCCTCGCCCCAGGGCGTGGGCCACGACGGCTCGCCGGGCTTGGCCGACTTCCACAGCGCGAAGTCGCGCGGATCGCGCTTGAGGTCGTCGGCGTCAGAGTCGGCGGCGGGCAGGAGGTCGTCGACCCGCTGCCGCGACAGCGATCCGTACTCGGGGAACGAGCGCACGTCGAAGTACACGTCTCCGCCGCTCGCGTAGGCATGGCCCGCGTCGATGAGCCGCTGCATCAGCACGATCATCTCGGGGACGTGTCCGGTCGCGCGCGGCTCGACGGAGGGCGGGGTGCATCCCAGCACGTCGTAGGCCCAGCTGAACTCACGCTCGAACTCGGTGGCAACGGCCCACCACGGACGGTCCTCGTCTCGCCCGCGGCTGATGATCTTGTCGTCGATGTCGGTCACGTTGCGGCAGAACGTCACGTCGTAGCCGCTCGCCCTCAGCCACCGGCCCAGCACGTCGAAGCACACCCCTGAGCGGATGTGACCGATGTGGGGCGCGGCCTGCACGGTGGCACCGCAGAGGTAGAGGGTGGCCACACCCTCGCGGAGCGGAACGAACTCGCGCGCCTCGCGCCGGGCGGTGTCGTAGAGCGTGAGCGTCACCGCACTACCTCGCGCGGGCGTGGTTGGGGGCGACATGCGCCGTGAGGACGTCACGGGGCTGCGTGTGACCCCCTGTGGCGACAGTGCTCATGCTCTCAGCCTAGGGGCTGGCATCCGCGCGACCGACCAACGCGGTGGCCAGAGCCGCGACGCCCTCGCCGCGACCGAGGAAGCCGAGCCGGTCGGTGGTGGTGGCGCTGAGCGACACCGAGGCCCCGCCCAGCGCGGCCGACAGGGCCCTCTGGGCCTCCTCGCGGCGGGGGCCGAGGCGCGGGACCTCGCCCACGACCTGCACGGCCACGTTGATCAGGGTCCAGCCCTCGGCCCGCACGAGCCGCAGCACCTCGCCCAGCAGCCGCTCGCCCGAGGCGGCCGCCCACTCTGGCCGGTCGGTGCCCACCACGCTTCCGAGGTCGCCGAGCCCCGCTGCCGACAGCAGGGCGTCGCACGCGGCGTGCGCCGCCACGTCACCGTCGGAGTGACCATCAGGGCCCATCGGCTCGTCGGGCCAGCTGAGACACGCCAGCATCATGGGGCGACCCGCCACCAGCGGGTGCACATCGACGCCGATGCCCGTTCGCAGGTCAGACCATGACACCGGAGGACCTCCGACGGGCAAGCACGGCCTCGGCGATCACGAGGTCGAAGGGTCGGGTGACCTTGAACGCCTCCTCGTGGCCGGGAATCACCACCACCGTGTGGCCGAGGCGCTCGACCAGTCCGGCGTCGTCGGTGACGTCGTCGATGCCGTGCTGCTGGGCGAGCTCGTGGGCGCGGGACAACAGCGCACGGTCGAAGCCCTGGGGGGTCTGAACCGCTCGGAGCTCGGAGCGGTCGAGGGTTCGCACGACGCGCCCGCCCTCGTCGATCTGTTTGATCGTGTCGGCGACGCCCAGGACCGGGATGACCGCGGGAGCGCCTGCTCGCACGGCCGAAGTGACCGCGTCGACGAGCTCGGCCGGCACCAGCGGGCGTGCGGCGTCGTGCACCAGCACCACGTCGACCTCGTCGGGAAGGTGCGCGAGAGCCAGGGCCACCGACTGCTGCCGAGTGGCTCCACCTGCCACGATGACCACATTCGCGAGGGGCACGTGGTCGGCGAGCATCGACCGCACCTCCTCGACCCCGCCGTCGGGCGGCGCCGCCACGACCACGAGGTCAACCGACCGCGCTGAAACCAGCGCACGGATCGCGTGAACGAGGATCGAGTGACCACCGAGGTCACGCAGCGCCTTGGGGGTCCCCGGACCGAGACGCTCGCCCCGGCCCGCGGCCGGAACGACAGCGGCGGTGGTCACTCAGAACTGCCTAGGAGGCCAGGACCTCGTCGAGGAGGGCCTCAGCCTTGTCCTCGTTGGTGTGCTCAGCCAGAGCGAGCTCAGACACGAGGATCTGGCGCGCCTTCGAGAGCATGCGCTTCTCGCCGGCCGACAGGCCACGCTCCTTGTCGCGACGCCACAGGTCGCGCACCACCTCGGCCACCTTGATCACGTCGCCCGAGGCAAGCTTCTCGAGGTTCGCCTTGTAGCGGCGCGACCAGTTGGTGGGCTCCTCGGTGTAGGGCTGGCGGAGCACCTCGAACACCTTCTCGAGCCCCTCGGCGTCGACGACGTCGCGCACGCCCACGAGCTCGACGTTGTCAGAGGGCACACGCACCGTGAGATCGCCCTGGGCGACACGCAGCACCAAGTACTCGGTGTCGACACCCTTGATGACTCGGATCTCCACGGCTTCGATCAGCGCCGCCCCGTGATGGGGGTAGACAACGGTCTCGCCAACCTTGAACGCCATATGAGGTAGCCCTTCCCTAGAAACCCGAGTTTACCACGGGAATCGGGACGCCTTCCCAGCGTCAGCCCGGCCTCATGATCCCCACCCACAGGGGCCTCGAACGCGCGCGCCATGGGATTCGATAGCCTGCGTGCATGACTCTGCCTGACTCCCCCTCGCGCCGCACCCGTCGGCGCCGCCCTCTGGCACTCGCGGCAGCCTCGGCGCTGGCAGTCGTGGGCCTGACCGCCTGCGGCACAGGGCAGTCGTGGGTCGACGAGGGCCTGAGCCCCGCCGGAAACGGTCAGTTCGTCACCCTGGGGCCCGTTCAGGCCCAGAACCTCACCCTCGTGCAGGGCCCCGAGGGCTCGAGGTCGGTCACGCTCGTGGGCAACCTGCTCAACAACGGGACCACCAAGGACGCCCTGGTGGGCGCCAGCCTCAACGGGGCCGCCGAGACTCCCGCGGTCATCAGCGATGGCACCATCCCCCTGCTCCCGGCAGGCGCCAACTCGCCGTCGATGGGCTACGGGTCCGGGCCGCAGGTGAACTTCTTCGGCGTCGACGTGCAGACCTCGCACTACGTGCCGGTCACCCTGCGCTTCGAGTCGGCGGGCCAGACCACCGTGTCACTTCTGGTGATGGCCCCCACGGGCTACTACGAGGGGATCGCGCCCAGCCCAGCCCCCACGTCGTAGCCGCTGGCCGCCGACCGACCGCCGGCCGAACAGTCGACCGCCCGAGTCAGGCCTCGAACTTGTAGCCCAAGCCACGCACTGTCAGCAGGTGCACCGGGTTCGCCGGATCGGCCTCGACCTTCGAGCGCAGCCGCTTGACGTGCACGTCGAGGGTCTTCGTGTCGCCCACGTAGTCGCTGCCCCACACCCGGTCGATGAGCTGCCCCCGGGTCAGCACGCGCCCCGAGTTGCGCAGCAGCAGCTCGAGCAGGTCGAACTCCTTCAGCGGCATCGCGACCTGAATGCCGCGCACGGCGACCACATGACGATCGACGTCCATGCGCACCGGGCCGGCCTCGACGACCAGCGTCGACAGGTCCTCCTCCTCGGTGCCTCGCCTGAGCACCGCCCTGATGCGGGCCACCAGCTCGCGCGAGGAGAAGGGCTTGGTCACATAGTCGTCGGCGCCCAGCTCGAGCCCCACGACCTTGTCGATCTCGCCGTCCTTGGCCGACACCATGATGATCGGAACCGCCGACCTCGATCGCAGCGCGCGGCAGACCTCGGTACCGGACAGGCCCGGCAGCATGATGTCGAGCAGCACGATGTCGGCGCCGTTGCGGTCGAACTCCTCGAGGGCGAGGTTGCCATCGGCGACCACGCCCACCTCGAAGCCCTCCTTCCTCAGCATGAACGACAGCGCGTCGCTGAACGACTCCTCGTCCTCCACCACCAGCACTCGGGTCACGATGCAGCCTCCAGCCGGGCGGACTCCG
>CALQEM020000243.1:0-5152 GCA_943329595.2 Bifidobacterium breve | reverse complement strand
GTCTCGACGTCGAAGTCGTTGGTGGGCTCGTCGAGCACCAGCACGTTGGGCCCGCCCATCAGCAGGCGCGTGAGCTGAAGCCGACGCCGCTCGCCTCCCGAAAGCTCGCCCACGGGCGTCCACTGCGCGTCGGCCCCGAATCCGAGTCGCTCGCACAGCTGCGACGCCGTGAGCTCGCGCCCCTTGCCGAGGTCGACCCTGCTCGCGACGTGCTCGACGGCCTCAAGCACCCGCCACTTCGGGTTGAGCTCCTCAAGCGTCTGCGAGAGGTACGCGGGCTTGACGGTGACACCCACCACGAGCTTGCCCTGAGCGAGCTTCACCTCGCCCACGAGCGTCCGGATCAGGGTGGTCTTGCCGGCACCGTTGGAGCCGAGGATGCCGAGTCGCTGCCCTGGCCCGATGTTGAGGTCGAACCGCTCGATCAGGGTGCGATCACCGATTCGCAGCTCGCCGTCGTGCACCTCGTACACGGTCTTGCCCAGCCGAGCGTTCGCGAACGACAGCAGCTCGACGCTGTTGCGCGGCGGGGGCTCGGCCGTGATCAGCTCGTTGGCGGCATCGATCCGGAACTTGGGCTTGCTCGTGCGAGCCGGGGCGCCGCGGCGCAGCCAGGCGAGCTCCTTGCGAATGAGCATGTTGCGCCGCTGCTCGGAGGCAGCCGCCTGCCGACCGCGCTCGGCCTTGGCCAGCACGTAGGCGCTGTAGCCGCCCTCGTACGCCTCGACCTGTCCGCCCACCACCTCCCACATGTCGCTGCAGACCTCGTCGAGGAACCAGCGGTCGTGGGTGACCACGAGGAGAGAGAGCCGGGGCCGCGACCTGATGTGTTCGGCGAGCCAGGCCACCACCTGCACGTCGAGGTGGTTGGTGGGCTCGTCGAGCAGCAGCACGTCGTCGTCGGACACCAGCAGCCGGGCGAGGTCGACTCGTCGACGTTCGCCGCCCGACATCGTGCCGAGGGTGCGGGTGAGGATTGAGTCGTCGTGGCCGCCGAGGAGTCCTTCAAGGACGTCACGCACCCGAGGGTCGGTGGCCCAGTCGTGAATGGGTCGATCGCCCATGACGGCCTCGATCACCGTGATCTCCGGCGGGAAGGAGTCGTGCTGACGCAGGAAGCCGAGCCGCACGTCGTTGCCCATGCTGACCCGACCTCGGTCAGGTGGCTCGATCTGGGCCAGCACGCGCAGCAGGGTGGTCTTGCCCGCGCCGTTGCGGCCCACCACTCCGATGCGCGAGCCTTCGTTCACTCCCAGGGAAACGTCGTCGAGCAGCGCGTCGTGTCCGTAGGACTTCGTCACGCTCTCGACACTGATCAGATTGCGTGTGGCCACACCCTCGACAGTACGGGGGTGCCACGGTGCAGCGGCGAGGACCCTAGGGGCTAGCAGGGAACCTGGGTATGTCTTCGCGCCCACACACTCGATCAGGTGCCGGCCGGCGCCTGCCTCGGGGCGAAGTAGCGGCGTCGCAGCCACAGCGACACGTACACCAGGGCAACGAGTGCGGGCACCTCGATGAGTGGTCCCATCACTCCGGCAAGCGCCTGTCCTGACGTGACCCCCCACACGCCGATGCTCACGGCAATCGCGAGTTCGAAGTTGTTGCCGGCCGCCGTGAATGCGAGGGTCGCGGTCTTGGGGTAACCAAGGTGAGCACGCATGCCAGCGACGAACGAGATTCCCCACATGATCGCGAAGTAGACCAGCAGCGGAATCGCGATACTCACCACCGCGATCGGCTCCGACGTGATGGCCTCGCCCTGCAGCGCGAACATCACCACGATCGTGAAGAGTAGGCCGTAGAGGGCGAACGGCGAGATTCGTGGGATGAACTTCTGCTCGTACCAGTCGCGGCCCTTCGAACGCAGACCAATGCGGCGCGTGATGTAACCCGCCGCGAGTGGAATGCCGAGGAAGATGAGCACCGCCTTGGTGATCTCCCATGTGGAGAACTGCACGTCTTGGGTATCCAGGCCGAGCCAGCCCGGCAGCACCTTGAGGTAGAAGGTTCCGAGCAGCGCGTAGGCGAGAATCTGAAACATCGAGTTGAGCGCCACCAGCAGCGCCCCCGCCTCGCTGTCGCCGCAGGCGAGGTCATTCCAGATCAGCACCATGGCAATACAGCGCGCGAGCCCGATCACGATGAGTCCGGTACGGAAGGCCGGCTGGTCGGCCAGGAAAATCCAGGCGAGGGCGAACATCAGTGCCGGGCCGATCAACCAGTTGAGCACGAGCGAGAGCCAGAGCAGCCGGCGGTCGCCCGCGACATGGCCCATATCTTCGTAGCGGACCTTCGCTAGCACGGGGTACATCATCAGCAGCAGGCCAAGGGCGATGGGCAGCGAGGTCTGGCCCACCTTCACGGCGTCGAGCGCCGACTGTACGCCCGGCACCCATCTGCCGATGAGCAGACCCGCGGCCATCGCCAGCAGGATCCACACGGGCAGAAATTGGTCGAGGCGCGAGAGCCGGCCGATCACCGCAGTATCGTCGGGCGTCTGCGCCACCGAGGAGCTCATGTGCGGTCGATCTCAGCGATGAGGGCCTCGATGCGCCGACGGATCTCGTCGCGGATCGGGCGCACTGAGTCGACCCCCTGGCCGGCGGGATCGTCGAGGACCCAGTCGAGATAGGTCTTTCCGGGGAACACGGGGCACACGTCGCCGCAGCCCATGGTGATCACGTAGTCGGAGGCCTGGACCGCCTCGGTCGTGAGCACCTTGGGCGTTTCGGCCGAGATGTCGATGCCGTCCTCCCGCAGTGCCTCGACCACCGCGGAATTGACCATGGCAGCGGGAGCAGAGCCCGCCGAGCGCACCTCGATCCGGTCGCCGGCGAGGTGCGTGAGGTACGCGGCAGCCATCTGCGATCGGCCGGCGTTGTGCACACAGACGAACAGCACCGAGGGCAACACAGGATTGGCGTTCAGGGGGATCACTCCTTGGTCGCGGTTCAGGACGCTGACGGGGTGCAGCAGGCGGAGTCGCCGGCGGACATCGTCAGAACGGGGGTCAGAAGTTGAATGGACGCCGAGGCGGGCTGGGCATGGGCAGGGTTGTCATCCTTGACCGTGTAGATCTCCCACGGCGCCCCCGCCGGATCATGAACCCACACCTTGTCCTGCAGCGCGTAGCAGCAGGTGGTGTCCTTCTCGTCGAAGGTGGCAAGGCCCGCATCACGCAGCCGGGCTGCTCCGGCCTCGACGGCCTCAACGCTCTCGACCTCGATGCCGAGGTGGTTGAGGGCACCTTCGACTCCCGCCCCGCGAGTGTCGACAGGCACCTCGATGAGCACGAGCTTGAGTGGCGGGTCGACCACGGCGAAGTTCGCGTATCCCGGGCGGCGCTTGTGGGGCTCGACGCCAAACATCGCGGTGTAGAAGGCAATGGACGATTCGAGGTCGGACACATTAAGCGCCAGCTGCACACGCGACACGGGACCACTCCTTGCAGCTCGGGGGCCACACACATTGACGACGATCAATCCATTGTCGCCTAGTACATCGATGTGTGTCAATGTTACGCTGATCGGGCGTGCCACGAGTCGGCATGCCCTAGGGAAAGGCGCCACCATGGCCGTAGCTGCTCAGCGTCGGCGTGCCACTCCGGTGCTCGGCCCCGAGTGCTGTCCGTCGGGCCTCGGCGAGCCGATGAACCGTGCGTCAGCAGAGGCGTTGGCCCACCTGCTCAAGGCGGTGGCCGATCCGGCGCGACTCCAGCTGCTCGCCCTGATCGGTGCCAGCTCGGCCGGTGAGGTGTGCGCGTGCGACCTCACCGAGCCACTCCAACTCGCGCAGCCCACGGTCTCGCACCACCTCAAGGTGCTCGTCGAGGCGGGGCTGCTCACCCGCGAGCAGCGCGGAACCTGGGCCTGGTTCTCGGTTGTGCCCGAGCGCCTCGCCGAGATCGCCGCCGTCTTCCGCTAGAGCCCCCCCCCCACCCCACCGCTCAGAAAGCGTCACGCCTGCGGTTGCGACGCTTTCCTATGGATTAGCGGGCTTATGCCAGTATTCTTGCGACAACCAAAGGGGAATACATGACAGCCACCGACACCGCACCTGCCACCACCGAGCAGACCCTGAGCAAGCTCAGACGGCTCAACATCATCGCCGGGTTCGCGCACCTGATTCAGATGTTGGCGATTCTCGCCCTGTCCAACAGCTTCACCCTCCCAGTCACCGCGTCGTACGTGGAGGGTCCCCCCGGAACTCCCGCGTCCACCCCGGTGGTGCTGCTCGACTCGCGCATCGGTTGGGGCGTCGCGCTCTTCTTCGGGCTGTCGGCGCTGTTCCACTTCATCGTGGCCAGCCCGCTGTTCTACAAGCGCTACGCGGCCGGACTGGTCGAGCAGCGCAACTACTTCCGCTGGGTTGAGTACTCACTGAGCTCGTCGGTGATGATCGTGCTCATCGCCCAGGTCACAGGCATCACCGACGTGGCAGCGCTGATCGCCCTGTTCGGCGTCAACGCGTCGATGATCCTCTTCGGCTGGCTGCAGGAGAAGTACGAGACTCCCGGCAGCGGCGGCTGGATGCCCTTTATCTTCGGATGCATCGCTGGCATCGTGCCGTGGATCGTCATCCTTCTGTGGGTGCTCGCCCCTGGATCCACCGGCGGCAATCAGACGCCCACCTTCGTGTACGGCATCATCATCTCGCTCTTCCTGTTCTTCAACTGCTTTGCCGTGGTGCAGTGGCTGCAGTACAAGCAGGTGGGTAAGTGGGCCAACTACCTGCGCGGCGAGCGCTCGTACATCGTGCTGAGCCTGGTGGCGAAGTCACTGCTGGCGTGGCAGATCTTTTCCGGCACGCTGATTCCGACGTAGTAGCCGACTCGCACCTCGAGGCTGGCTTGCTCAGTGGCCGAAGACGTTGGGGTGGTGCGTGTGCTCCTCGCTGCCGTCGAGCGCAGTGAGGGCCTCAACGTCGGCATCTCTCAGCACCAGCGATGCAGCGGCGAGGTTCTCGTCCATGCGCCGCGGCGTCGAGGTTTTGGGGCACGTGGCGAGACCAAGCGCGAGGTCCCAGGCGATCACGACCTGCGCGGGAGTAGCTGAGTAGATCTGCGCCAGTTCGGTGAGCAGCGGGTGAGTGAGTAGGTCGTTGCCCTGCCCGAGCGGCGACCACGCCTGGGTCACGATTCCTCGGGCCG
>CALQEM020000242.1:0-5177 GCA_943329595.2 Bifidobacterium breve | reverse complement strand
GGTGACCTGCCCGAGGTCGTCGTAGCCGTACGTGGTGACCCGCCCAGCCTTGTCGGTGGTCGAGCGCAGGGTTGGGCCCGTGCTGGCGGACACCGTGAGACCCGCGGGGTCGGTGCTGCTCAGCACCCGCCAGGTCACCGGGTCGAGCTGGTACACGGTGCTCATGGGCACGTAGCTGTCGCCGGCATCGGTGGTGCCCCGTGCTGTCACTGCATTGGCGGCCGTGGGGCTAGCGTCCCAGTCGCGCAGGTCGTCCTCGCTAATCGAGGGGTAGTCGAAGGTGTGTCTCGCCGTCGGGCCACCAGGCGTCGCGGGCGCGTCGACAACCTCGGCGACCCGGCCCGTGCCGTCGTAGTGCAGGCGCGTGACCACGTCGGCCGCAGTCACGTCGGCGGCGGCGGCGCTGGTCGCCAGTGGCGAGCGCGTGGCCGAGAGCCGGCCGAGCGCGTCCCAGCCATACGAGCTACCGACCTCGCCGGGGTCCTTGATCAGCGCGATCTGCGCGGACGCTCCTGCGGTCACGTAGCCGATCTCGGTGCCCGAGCCATCGGGGTAGTCGAGGCCGCACAGCATTCCTGTGGGCGGCGCGACGAAGCCGTACCCGGTCCAGCCCGCGGAAGCGCACGTGTCGGACCCGGCGTAGCGCAGGGAGATGACCCGGTCGATCTCGTTCGCCAGCGATACGAGGCGGCCCGCGGCGTCAAATGTGTACTGCGCGGCTCGCGCGCCCTTCGCCGTGAACCGGGCTGCGCGACCGTTGACGAAGCGCGTGGTGCCGCCGTCGGAATCGGTGAACTCCCATGTCTCATTCCCGATCCACGTGATCGAGTTGGCGTAGCCACTCACCGCGCCACCGGTCTGCTCGTACACGCCGAGCGCGTTGCGGGTGAACGTCAACTGCGAACTGTCCCAGCCCGTCAGGCGCACCGAGGCCGGCAGGTCGCCTGGGGTGATCAGAGATCGCACTCCAGCGCCGGCGAGCGCGACCGGCGACTGCGAGAGGGGGAAGGGCACCACGGATCCGCCTGCCACGACCGCTGAGGCGGGTCCCCACACCGTGGTCTCCTCGGCCACCGCGCCGAAGCGCAGCGCGACACCGCCACCGCCGCGGGGCGCATTCACCCGGCCGGTGATGCCCGTGGCGGTGCGGCGCAGGCCAGTCACCGGCACCGTGACCCACGGGCCATTTCCGATCCTGCGCTGCGCGACCCAGCGGCTCACCTGAAGATTCGCGCGCCGGGGGTAGGCAAGCGACACCGCGGCCGAGGTGCTGCCGGCCGCGCGGACCGCGACCGGAGTGCCTGGCCGCAGCACCGCGGTCTCGTCGGCCGTCGACTCCGTGAGCCGGGCCCACTGTCCGGGCGAGGCGGCCAGCTGCCAGCCCGTGGGCAGCCCGGGCACGGCGGTCGCTGAGTTCGACGCCCACGACAGCGCCACCGAAGCGCCGCCCGCGGGGCCGATGGCCTTCTCCGACTCCCAGCTCGTGGTCACCTGGCCAGAGACAGCGGCCACCATCATTCCTCCGGCGCTGATCGAAGGGCCCGCCCCTGCGCCACGAGGCGCCACGCTGAAGCCGCCCACCGACATCCAGTCGCCGGTGGCCCGCTGCACCTCCACGCGGTACTCCCGCGCGGTGATGAGCGTCGCCCCGATGCGGGTCCATCCCGCGACGAGCGGGCCACTCCACACCTCCAGCTGGCGGCTCACGTCAACCACTCGCACCGGAATCTCCGCCGTGGAGCGCAACGACGGGACCGAGAGATAGGGCGACTCGGGGCTAACCACGCCACCGCGCGGCATCTGAGCCAGACCCGCTGGCAGGGTCGGCCAGATGGTGCCTGAGCCACCGCCCACCGTGGGGATCGGGCCCACCGACTCGATCGCCGGCAGAGGAGAGGCCGATGCAGTGGCCATGCCCACCACTGCCGGGGCCACCGGACCCAGGAGACCTGCAGCAAGGGCCGTGCAGGCGGTGAGTGCGGTCGAACGGTGCACCCGGATACGCATGGGACCTCGCTAAGTCGGTGGGCGATCGGTCGATCGCCGTGATTGGTCGCACCTCATTTGATCACAGTGATCGCGCCGGGAATCCCGTTCCTCACCGAAGGCGCCCCACCAGCTCTCACGCCCCGAGTCGCCGAGAGGGTCACGGTCTCAGCCGGCGCACGCACGGGCTGAGACCTAACCCGGCTCGCGTCGCTTTCAGTCAGCCGTCTCGCTCGCGGGAACAAGGGGCTCGCCGACCTCGACGCCTGAGCGCACACCCAGAGCCGGGCGCGCGCGTGAGAATGCGAGGCGCGATGTCGTCCATGACGCGACGCTACTCTCCGCGCGGCCGACCGGACCTACCCTTCCGAGATTCCCGCCTTCCATGGTCACCGATTGACCAAAGAATCCCGAGACGGTCACCGATTGACCAACGATGCCAAGAAGGGTTGCAGAAGGCACGGCACCGAGAACTGATCACTACGGCGGCCAGACGCAAACGAGTTTGGCTCCCCACCTTTCCGTTTGGAAAGGTCGGTTGCAGGTTTTCCTGGCCGCACGCCGACGATGAAAACGTGGCCACGCCTCGGCCACCAATGGGGTACCGGAGGAGGAAGTCATGAGTCGCACGTCCAAGCGCTACGCCTTGATTGCGGGGGTGCTCGTGCTCGCGCTGGTCGCGGGTCTCGGAGTGTGGACCGTAGCCAACCGGTCGACGTCAACCGAGGACTTGGCGGGAGCGACTTCGAGGGGACGCGGCGGCTCAGTGATCACGATCACGAACGACGGGCCGTTCCTGCTCAGGGTGAAAGATCAACGCTCCGGAGCGGTGACTGAGCTTCCAAGTTGCACGAGCACCACGTGGGAACCCAAGGACCCCACGCGTGGATGGACGGGGTTTAAGGGCCCCTCAGTCATGTCAAATGCGGATGGCAGCACAATCACGACGCCCTCTTCCTGGTATTGGGCCTACTCCCGGAATCCCCGCGGCGGACTAGATACAACCAACTTCACCGAGTTCCCTCCCAATTCAGGCGCGTGCACGTATACGTGGGCTCCCACTCCGGTTGCGGGCCAGACCACCGACCTGATTCTCGAGATTACGGTCTGCATCCCGGTGCGCAACTACGCCAAAGCACGAACCCTCGACAGTAACGCTGAGGAACTGGTGGGGTGTGATAAGGGGAAGGGCGACCGATACTTCGGAACCCAGACGAGCGTGATTAAGGCGCGGTCATCAGATGGTGGCGCTCACGCCATTTACCAGGACGCCAGCATTGCCGCCAACTCCATCACCGACCAGTTGAACCAAACGACTCAAACATGGACTTTAGAACCGGGCGGCAATAACTATGGTCTTCGGGCGAACGTCACTCAACTGCCCCACGGCGCATGGAGGTTGGGAAGAGGGGACATCAGCCCATTCCGCTACGTGATCAACGGGTTCGGGGCGAGCCGCTGTGCCAATCACTGGCTCACCACCAACGACGTGATCTATCAGTGCAAGTAACACCGAACGTGCCCGGTGGATCATGCGGGAAGTAGTCGGTAAGTATCCAGCTCGTGGTCGGCGTGGGCGATCACGACCGTCATGTGGGGGCTCGCGTACACCTCGTTGTGCGCCCATCCAGCGCGAGTGCGATTGAGCTGCGCGGAGCACTAGGTTCCGTCAGAGGAACATTCCGCTTGGCGCCGGTTGCCCCGCCCGGTACGCAGTGAGTGACGTCTCGAGTGCAACGCATCATAAATCGCGCTCACGGCCTGGGCCGTCAGCCAGTCGGCCATTCGGCCATTCGGCCGACGGTAGCGTTGCGCCATGACGTGGCTGCTCGCGTGGGTGGCAGTGCCACTCCTCACACTCCTGCTCTGCGTCGGTCTCGGGCTGCTCGTCGAGCGTGTGCTCAGCGTGCGGCTGGCCCTCGCCGTGTCAGTGGGAACAGGTTTCGCCGCGCTTGTCGTGCTCACGACCCTGCTCACTGAGTTCACCGCAACGGCCCGATGGACCACCGCCGTAGTGTCGGGGCTCGCCCTGGCCGGCTGGGCACTCGGCGGCCGCCGCCTGCTTGCCCGGCCGCGCTGGTGGTCGGGTGTTGCGGCCGTGGCAACGTACGTTGTGTACGCCCTCCCGGTCGCGCTGGCCGGGGTGACCTGGGCCGGTTTCATCAAGCTCGACGACACACCCGTGTGGATGGCCTTTGCCGACCGGCTCGTCACGGTGGGGCACACCACCGAGAACCTGCCGCACTCGACCTACGGGCAGGTCCTCGTGTCGAACTGGGACCAGGGCTACCCCGTAGGCGCGTTCGGCCACCTAGGAGTGGTGGCCCAACTCGCGCACATCGACATCGCGTGGGTGGTGCAGCCCCTCATGGCAGTGATCGCAGCGATGCTGGCGTGGACCCTCTATGCGCTGACCGACGGAGTGGTGCGCAGCCGGGCGCTTCGCGCAGCGGTATCGGTGCTCGGTGCCTCCTCGGCCCTGCTCTTTGGTTACGTGATGTGGGGTGGGTTCAAGGAGGTCATACTCGCGGCCCTGCTCGCCATCGCGTGCCTTGCCGTAACTCAGGGGTCGCGTGACCAGCAGGGTCCTTGGGCGCACGGCGTACTCCTAGCGCTACCGCTGGCCGCCATCTTCGTGGTGTTCGGACTGGCCGGCGCCGTGTACATCGCGCCGATCGCGGTGGCAGAACTCGTGCTGATGTTCAGGAACGCCGGGGCGCGCGACACCGCACGCGCTGCGGGCGCATTCCTTGTCACCTTCCTGCTGCTATCGATTCCCGAACTGCGAAGCCTGCGCGAGCAGGTGTCGCAGCTGAGCAAGGCGAGCCTGATGTCATCGGAAGACATCGGCAACCTGATCTTGCCCGTGAAGTTCATTCAGGTGTTTGGCATCTGGCCCACGGGTGACTTCCGCGTCACCCCGCAACCACTCCTGCTGACGACCCTTCTTGTGGGAATGGTCGCGGTAACAGCGATCGCGGGCGTGGGCGTCGCCCTGCGTGCACGTCGGCCGCGACTTCCCCTCTACGTGGGCGTCGCCATCCTCGTCGCGGTGTACTCGGTGTTTGGCAATGCGTGGCTCGAGGGCAAGGCGCTCGCGATCTCGTCGCCGGCCATGCTGTTAGCCGCGGGCGTCGGTTGCGCGTGGTTGATGGAGAATCGGCTGAGAGTTGTCGGCCTCGTCCTCGGCG
>CALQEM020000241.1:0-5208 GCA_943329595.2 Bifidobacterium breve | reverse complement strand
GGAAGTTGTCGGCGATGCGGTAGTAGGTGAGCTTTCCGGAGGGTGACGTCACCGGTGCGACCTTCCCGATGAGTCGATTTCGCTCCAGCTCGGCCAGAGCCCTCGTGGGAAGCGTGCCTATCGCAGAGCCGATGTCGCTGAAGGAGGTGCGACCCGTTGAGATGGCGCGAATGACTCGTTCCGGCAGACGCTCACCGCCTCCGCCGACGATGTCCTCGGTGGCAAGCACGAACTCTCCTTCACCCAGCAGCACCGCACTTTCAGAGCAGAACAGCTGTCTCACGTTGTCGCGAAAGTCGAGGCCGTCATCCCATCGAGCGAGGTAGTACGGCGACCCGCCGCACACCCCCCATGCAGAGGCACGCTGCATCGGGGAGGCCCGCGGCAGAAGCTGGGCGACCTCGGACACCCGGAAGGGCTGGAGATGCAGCCGCAGAGTCATCCTGTTGAACAGCGGTGCTGACTCCTCCTGAATCGACTCCATCGTGCGCACTGCAGATCCGCAGAGGATCAGCCTGAGGTTGGATGTGGCCTCGACCCGCTCCCAGATGGATCTCAGGGCCGACTCGAGCTGGGGATTGCCCTTGAGAAGTTCAGGGAACTCGTCGAGCACGAGCAGGAGGGGCTCGGTCTCGGCGAGGGTGGCCAGAACCTCAAAGGCGTCATCCCAGTCGTGAAAGGGCCTGCTGAGAAGGTTGCGGCGCCCCGTGGGCGCCATGGTGTGAACCGCATCGCTCAGCGCGTGTAGCTCGTCAGCCACAGGTCGGTTGCGCGCGACGTGGACAACCGCGCGCTTTCCAGCTACCCAGTGGCGTAGCAACATCGACTTTCCGACGCGCCGGCGGCCCCACACCACTCCCATGGCAGGTCCCGGCCGGCCCCACCACCGATCGAGCTCGGAGAGCTCTGCGCTCCTGTTGACGAAGGTCATGCGGGAATGATACGGGAAAGTATCATACGTGGGAGGTGTGTTATGTCTTCCTGGGCGTCGTGCGCGAGAATGGGGGTCCCACCCCCGCCGCGTCGCCAGGAGTTGAGCCACATGTTCGTCGTCCACAACCGCATCGAGGTCCCCGTCGAGGGGGCCGAGGCCTTCGAGCAGGCCTTCACCACCAGCATGCGCGCCACGCTGTCGGGGGTCCCCGGGCTGCGCCGGAGCCTGCTGCTGCGCCCGGGCAAGCCCGACGCTCCATACGTGTCGACCATGGAGTTCGACACCGATGCCGACTTCCGCGCGTGGATGAAGTCCGACTCGTTCGCCGCGGCGCACTCCGACAGCCAGGCCCCGGGCATGCAAGCTCCCTCGGCCATCGAGTTCTTCACCGTGCTCGAGGACGTCATCGCCTGACCCGTTTGCGCGCCGACCACCCATCGGGCACTACGACTCTCGTGGTGACGGCCTCGCTCGGTTAGCGTCGAAGGCACACGCTTCAACGTTGAACTGGGCCGAGGAGCCGTCATGCAGATTGCCGACAGGGTGTTCGTGGTCACCGGAGCTGGCAGCGGCTTGGGCCGCGAGGTGGCGCTGCAATTGCTGGGCAAGGGAGCGCGAGTCGCGGGGGTCGACCTCCGCGAGGAGACGCTGGCCGAGACCGTGGTCCTCGCTCGCGCGCCCGAGGGCCGCATGTCGACCCACGTTCTCGACATCGCCGACCGGGCCGCCGTGGAGGCCCTGCCCGAGCAGGTCATCGCCGTGCACGGCCAGGTCGACGGGCTGCTGAGCATCGCGGGAATCATCCAGCGCTTCGTGCACGTGCAGGACCTGTCGATCGAGGAGATCGAGCACGTCATGGCCGTCAACTTCTGGGGCACCCTCTACCTCGACAAGGCCTTCCTTCCCCTGCTCACACAGCGCCCTGAGGCGTGCCTGCTCAACGTGTCGAGCATGGGCGGGCTCGTGCCCGTTCCGGGGCAGGGCGCCTACGGGGCCAGCAAGGGAGCGGTCAAGCTGCTCACCGAGACCCTCTACGCCGAGCTGCGCGACACCAACGTGGCGGTCACGCTGGTCTTTCCCGGCGGCATGGGCACCAACATCGCGAGCAACTCGGGCGTCGATGCGCCCACGATGGCAGCGGGCAAGGAATACACCACCACGCCGGTCGCCGAGGCCTCGCGGCAGGTGGTGGAGGCCGTCGAGAAGGGCACCTTCCGAGTGGTCATCGGGAAGGACGCGCACATGCTCGACACCGTGTCGCGGGTGTCGCCCACGCGTGCGGTCACGATGGTCGCCGACCGGATGAAGAAGCTGCTGAGGGGTTAGCCCCGACGGGATGGCAGTGCTCCCCAGGCTGGGGATAAAGCTTTGCTACCCGGGTAGCACCGGGTACTCTGGCCGCATGAAGGTTTCGGTGTCCTTGCCCGACAACGACGTTCGGTTTCTCGATGAGTTCGCTGCCGACCACGGCCTCGACTCTCGATCGGCCGCGCTGCAGCGGGCCGTTCGACTGCTTCGGGCCATGACCCTGTCCGACGACTATGTAGCGGCCTGGGCCGAGTGGAACGCAACCGACAATGCCGAGCCGTGGGAGTCCGTGGTCGGCGACGGGGTCGGTCAGTGATTCGGCGTGGCGACCTCCGACTGGTCGACTTCGACCCGGCGCGTCGAGGCGAGGTCAACAAGCGCCGGCCAGCGGTGGTCGTCAGCAATGACGGTGCCAATTCCGCGGCAACGCGATGGGGAGCCGGAGTCATCACGGTGATTCCGCTGACGACCAGCACAGATCGCGTGTTCGACTTCCAGGCGCTTCTCCCTGCTCCTCTCACGGGCCTCCACCACGACTCCAAGGCTCAGGCCGAGCAGATTCGATCAGTGTCGGTCGGTCGAGTCGGGGAGAAGCTGGGGGCGGTGCCTGGTCCGCTGATGGAATCACTGGATGAGGCCATGCGCCTGCACCTCGGGCTCTGACCCCGCGCGACCCGGCGCATTGTCAGACCCCGCGAGTAACGTGGATCTCTTGGCCACAGTGGGGGATGCCTAGGAGAGGAACGGTGGTGCGTGTGATGGAGATGCCGGCGCGGGAGTACATCGAGTGGGGCTTCTGCCAGGAGGAGGACCTGCTCAAGTTCGAGTACGCGGAGCACGTTGAGATGATCGACGAGATGTACCTGGAGATGGCGCTGCTGATCACCTTCAGCCAGGTGTGCCACCTGTGCGGAGACGACTGGATGTGGCAGGTGTGCTCCACGAATCGGCCGTACCTGTGCCCCGACTGCCAAGACGCGGAAGGAATGGGGGGCTAGGCGCCACACGCGCTACGCTCGTGGCCTTAGCCACGGCCAGAAGGTAGGCACCATGCTCGAGGCGGCGCTCTTCGCCGGGTTCGCCCAGGCTGCCCTGCTGCTGGGCGCTGTGCTGGTGTGGCGCTTCCGCGGGCTCACCAAGCCCTCACGGGTGGGCCTCATCATGGCCTTCGGCGCGGGCGCGGTGATCTCGGCCATCGGAACCGACCTCGTGTCGGTCGCCTACGACGAGGCGGGCGCAGCCCCCACCGCGCTCGGAATCGGCATCGGCGGCATCGGCTACTTCCTCTTGGCTCGCGCCCTCGAGAGGTCGGGCGAGTCCAAGCGCGCCTCCACGGTCATCACCGCGGTCGACGAGTCGAGCGACGACATGCCCGAGGGCGCCTCCCCCACCGAGGCCCGCAACCTGCTCGTGGGCATGGTCATCGACGGCGTTCCCGAGTCGGTCTCCATCGGCCTCACGCTGCACCTGGGCACCATCGGGGTGTCGGCCGCGCTCATGGGCTCGGTCTTCGTCGCCGGACTCCCCGAGGCGATCGGAGTGGCCGCGGCCCTGCTGGCGGGGGGCTTCACCCTCACACGCATCCTGGCGCGCTTCTCGATCATCGTGGTGATCGGCGCCGTCGCGGGCGCGATCGGCTACCAGGTGCTCGTCGACGCGCCCGCGGACCTCATCGCCATCATCCAGTCGATCGCTGCCGGTGCGCTGCTGGTGGTGGTGGTCAACGAGATGATCCCCATCGCGGTGCGCGGCGCCAGCCGATGGGCTGGTGTGCTTGCCGCGTGCGGCTTCGTCTTCGCGGCGGGCATGACCTGGATGGCGGGCGGCTGACCCAGCCTCCTGGGCTACGTGCCCACGTCGCGACGTCGGAAGGCCACCACCGAGGCGGCGCACAGCACCACGGTGAGCCCCAGCAGCAGCGCGAGGTACCCCGCGTCGACGCCGGTCCTGATCGGGTCGTTGCCGTAGGCCCACTGGAATGGCGTGAGCTTCATCGCGGTGGTGAGCGAGTCTGACAGCGGCCCCAGCGAGTACAGCAGGAACCCGGCCAGCGCGAGCCCGATGGCCACTCCCGCGGCGATGCCGCGTCGTCCGGTGAGGGCGCCGGCCAGCAGTCCCACTGCCGCAAACAGCCACCCGAGCAGCACGGTGGTGAGGCACACGGCCAGCAGCTCGCCCGCGCCCACGGTGAGGTCGATGGCCCATCCGCCCACCATGAGCGACACCCACAGCAGCACGCCGAGCCCGAGGACGGCGGTGAGCAGGGCGCCCAGCTTCGACAGCAGCACGCGCTCGCGGCTCACCGGAAGCGTGAGCAGCAGGTCGGCCGTTCCGCGCTCCTCCTCGAGTGCCGTGGCTCCCGAGCCCCAGGCGATTCCGAGCCCGATGAACACCATGGGCAGCATGAAGCTGAACAGCTCGGCCGAGAGGTAGCCGGCGCCGCTGGAGTAGTCGCTCAGCCTGAACATCGCGCGGAACGCCTCGGGCATGGCGGCGATGTAGGCCTCGAGGTTCCCGGAGGTCGACCGGATGCTCGGGTACACCGCCATCATCACCGCGACGAGGGCCACCATGCCGAGGGCCCAGCCCACCAGCGAGTGCCAGCGGTCACGCCACGTGCCGAGCCACAGCGCCGTGATTTGCGCCCACGCCATTGCCATCGCCTCCCGCCACCAGGTCGAGGAAGATCCGCTCGAGGTCGGGTTCGCGGCTCACGACGCTCAGCACGCCGAGCCGCACCGCAGTAGCCAGCATCGTGGTCATCGGGCCGACCACCGTGCACGACACCGTGGTGTCGCGCGTCTCGACCGCGCGCACTCCCGGCAGCCCGGCGAAGGCCGCCTCGCCCACCGGCTGCGGGAACTCCATCACCAGCTGGTGCGACGAGCGCTGCTTGAGCGCGTCGACCCGGTCGACCACGCCGAGCCTGCCGTCGATGACGATGCCTACGCGGTCGGCGAGCTCTT
>CALQEM020000240.1:0-5215 GCA_943329595.2 Bifidobacterium breve | reverse complement strand
GAGGTGGCCAGCACCAGCAAGCCGTGGGAGCTTGTCGCCGTGGGCAAGAACATGGAGTACGTGCTCGAGGTGGTGCGCGCCGAGGGCACCAGCGAGTGGCGCACCGCGTCGCACGACCAGTTTGCGCTGTGCATGGACGGCTCCGTTGAGATCGAGTTCCGCACCCTCGCGAGCACCGTCGCCGAGGGTGACGAGGGCTCGCGGGCGATTACGGGCGAGCCGGGCGAGCGCATGGGCCGCGTGGTGCTCTCCCACGGCCACCAGGGGCTTCTCCCCCGGGGAGCTGCGTACCGCATGAGCGCCGCGTCGGCGTCGGTCGTCCTCATTCAAACCATCGCCGGGCCCGACACCAAGTTCCGCTGGTCGGAGATCTGCCAGACCTCCTGACCCCTCCTGACCCCTCGCGACCCCGCGCGACCCCAGACCCCAGACCCCAGCCCGCGCACCAACCGTTCAAGGAGACACCACAATGAGCGTTGACGCCAGCACCCCCACCACCGCCTCGGAGCCCGGCGGCGAGGGCTACCGCACCTTCACCCTCGGCGAGTTCAGCTTCCGGCGTGACGAGTACTTCGCGTACATCGGCTGGCCCACCGGCAGCCACGTCATGAGCGTCGACGCCTTCCTGCGTGCCATGCAGCGCGACATCGCCTGGGACTTCTTCTACGGCATCGTCAACTTCGACGGCATCTTCGGCACCATGAACCACTACGGCACCGTCGACCTCTTTGCCGGACGCTACAGCGACTCCTACCGTAAGGCCGAGCTCGACTACAGCGAGAACATTGAGTCGGGCATCATCCGCGAGCAGTTCAAGGCGATTCTTGACGACTGGACCAACGCCACCTTCGACCCCTTCGCCTCACCCCACGAGACCGGCCCCGCGTTCGGCGTCAAGAACGGCAACAACGTTGCGGCCATCACCCGGCGCCGCGTCGCCGCGGCCCGCATGGTCAACGTTCCGGGCGACGAGGAGCTGCGCAGCGACGAGAACGGCCATCCCGTCAATCGCATGTTCCGCGACGTGCCGCAGGATGAGCCGCTGGTCGAGGCCGAGCCCGGCTTTGAGCAGGAGGTTGCGGCCTTCAACCTCTACAGCTACCTGGCCCGCTCGCAGGTCACCTGGAACCCCTCGGTGGTCAGCGTGTGCAAGGACTCGCTCTTCTGCCCCACCACCGAGGAGTACATCCTCCCTGTCATCCACGGCAACGACCGCGTCGAGTGGTTCCTCCAGCTCTCCGACCAGATCACCTGGGACGTCGAAGATCGCGACACCGGCGCCGTGCGTTCACGCGTGGTCATGAAGGCGGGCGACGTGTGCGCCATGCCCGCCGACATTCGGCACCAGGGCTACTCGCCTAAGCGCTCGATGCTGCTGGTGTGGGAGAACGGAAGCCCTGAGCTGCCCGAGCTCATCGCCAGTGGCAAGGCCCCGACTCACCCCGTCGAATTCTAAAGTCGCCCCGGATGTCGATGCCCACCCAGCTGTTCATCGATGGAGAGTTCACCGACGGTGTCGAGGGACGCACCATCGAGGTGTTCGATCCGCACGACGGAACCCTGATTGCCGAGGTAGCCGAGGCCACTGAGGCCGATGTCGACCTCGCGGTTGCCGCGGCCAAGCGCGCCTATCCCGAGTGGAAGCTCATGGCGGCGAGCGACCGCGGGCGCCTCCTGCTGAGGCTGGCCGACGCCATTGAGGCCAACGCCGAGGAGCTCGCGCTGCTCGAGACCCGCGACACTGGCCACCCGCTGCGCGACTCGCGCGGCCTCGACGTGCCCCGCACCGCAGCGCAGTTCCGCTACTTCGGCGGCATGGCTGACAAGTACCTCGGGTCGGTAGTTCCCGTCGACCGTGGATTTCTCGACTACGTGGTGCGCGAGCCGCTCGGAGTGGTCGGCTCAATCGTGCCCTGGAACTTCCCACTGATGTTCGTGAGCTGGAAGATGGCCCCAGCACTCGCCGCCGGCAACTGCGTGGTGATGAAGCCGTCGGAGCTCACCCCCCTCACCGCGCTGCGCGTGTCGGAACTGGCGGCCGAGGTTGGCTTCCCGAAGGGTGTCATCAACATGCTGCCGGGCTACGGTCAGACGGCCGGGGCACGCTTGGTGAACCACCCGGATATCGCGAAGATCTCCTTCACGGGCTCCACGCCGGTCGGTCGCATGATTGCCTCGCAGGCGGCGGCCAACGGCACGCGCACCCACCTCGAGCTCGGTGGCAAGGGCGCCAACATTGTGTTTGCCGACGCCACCATCCCCAAGGCCGTGGGGGGCACCGCGTTCGGCATCTTCCACAACCAGGGCCAGGCCTGCATCGCTGCGAGCCGCCTAATCATCCACGAGTCGGTGGTCGACGAATTCATGGATAAGTTCCTCGCGCTCGCGGCGTCAATCCGCGTCGGCGACCCCAAGGACCCTGCCACGGAAATGGGGCCGCTCACCTCACCCATGCACCGTGATCGCGTGCTGTCGTTCGTGAAGGTCGCGGTCGATGAGGGCGGAGAGGTACTGCTCGGGGGTAGGGCGCCCACCGACCCGGCATTGGCCAACGGCTGCTACGTCGAGCCCACGGTGGTGCGAGCCAAGCCAGGTACCCGGGTCACGTGCGAGGAGGTCTTCGGCCCCTTCATGAACGTGCAGACGTTCAGCACCGACGCCGAGGCTCTCGCCATCGCGAACGAGGTCGACTTTGGCCTCGGCGGTGGCCTGTGGACCAACGACCTGAGCCGTGCTCACTCGATGGCACGCGACCTCAACGCCGGCATGGTGTGGATCAACTCGTACAAGCGCGCCCACCCAGGCTCACCCTTCGGAGGCATGGGCTCGTCGGGCTACGGACGCGAGATGGGCTTCGAGGCCATGCACGAGTACACGGAGGCCAAGGCCATCTGGGTCAACGTCGACGCCGACATCCCACCGTTCTACCCCCGAGGCTGACCCCGTGGCGCAGATCACCAGCCTGAGCGAGGCAGTGGCCGAGCTTGTGCACGACGGCGACACGGTCGCCCTCGAGGGCTTCACCCACCTCATTCCGATGGCTGCCGGACACGAGATCATCCGGCAGGGCCGCCGCGATCTTCGCCTCGTGCGCATGACCCCTGACATCGTGTACGACCAAATGATCGGTGCGGGCACTGCCACCGAGCTGGTGTTCTCGTGGGGCGGAAACCCGGGGGTCGGGTCGCTGCACCGCTTTCGAGACGCGGTGGAGCATGGCTACCCGCGGCCGCTCGCGATCGAGGAGCACAGCCACGCGGGCATGACAGTGCGGTATGTAGCCGGAGCCAGCGGCCTCCCGTTCGGAGTGCTGCGGGGCTACGTCGGCACCGACCTGCCGGCCCACACCGACACGATCACCACTGTGCAGTGCCCCTTCACCGGAGAGCCGCTCACAGCAGTGTCGGCCCTCAACCCCGACGTCGGCATCATCCACGCCCAGCAGGTTGACCGCGAGGGCAACATCGGGTTCTGGGGCATCCAAGGAGTTCAGAAAGAGACCGCGCTCGCCTCCCGCAGGTCGATCGTGACGGTCGAGGAGATGGTCGACACGTTCGACAGCAGGGTCCGCGTCGTGCTGCCCGCGTGGGTGGTGTCGGCTGTCGCCGTGGTGCCGCGCGGGGCCCACCCCAGCTACGCGCACAGCTACTACCAGCGCGACAACGCCTACTACCGCGAGTGGGATGCCGTGAGTCGCGACCGAGACGTGTTCGCCGACTGGATCCGCACCCACATCCTCGAGACCACCGATTTCTCCGAGCACCTGCGCATGGTCGACTCCGCACTGGTGGAGGCCTCATGACCACCGACAGCGCCGGGTTGACCGGGTTGACCGGGTTGACCGGGTTGACCGAGTTGACCGAGTTGACCGAGTTGACCGAGTTGACCGAGCCCCCCGCGGCCCCCACGGCCGACGAGATGATGACCGTGGTGGCATCCCGCGCGCTCAACAACCACGACGTGGTGTTCGTGGGCATCGGAATTCCGAGCATCGCAGCGAATCTCGCCCGCCGTACCCACGCCCCCGAGGTCGTGCTCATCTACGAGTCGGGCACCATCGGAACCAAGCCCAGCCGCCCACCGGCCTCGATCGGCGACGGCGAACTTGCCGACACCGCGGTATCGGTGGTCAGCGGCCCCGAGATCTTCGCCTACTGGCTGCAGGCCGGTCGCATCAACATCGGCTTCCTGGGTGCGGCGCAACTCGACCGGTTCGGCAACCTCAACACCACCGTGGTGGGCGACTACGACCACCCCACCACTCGCCTTCCAGGCGCTGGCGGTGCTCCTGAGATCGCACTGGGGGCGCAGCACACTGTGATTGTGCTGCGACAGAACCCGCGCGCCTTTGTCGATCACCTCGACTTCGTCACCAGTGTCGGGCACCACCGCGGCTTCAGTTCGCGGCGCGAGCTGGGGGCGACCGGTTCGGGACCATCACTGGTGATCACCGACATCGGGGTGCTGCGCCCCGATGTCGACACAGACGAGCTCACCCTGGTGTCGCTCCACCCAGGTCGTACGGTCGACGAGGCAATCGCGGCAACCGGCTGGCCACTCAAGATCGCGGCCGACCTCAGCGTGACCGAGGCACCCTCGTCGGTTGAGCTCTCACTTCTTCGCGAGATGAGCGCCATGGGAGAGAGTGGCCGGCCATGAGCATCGACTTCGCAGCGGTCGTGGGCGGCTTCGTGCACGACAGCGCACCCATGCGGGTGGTGTTCGGGGCGGGCAGCCTCGACACTGTTCCCGCAGAGGTTGACCGGCTCGGCGCCTCGCGGGTGCTTCTGGTGGCCGGTGGCCCCGAAGCCGCCTACGCCGACCTGCTTGCCGACGCGCTGGGGGCGCGCCTAGCAGGCCGCTTCTCCGACGTCGTGATGCATGTGCCGGTCGAGGTGGCCCGGTCGGCGGCCGACGCCGCAGCCACGGCCGGCGCCGACCTTGTGGTGTGTGTGGGAGGCGGGTCGTCGACTGGCGCGGCCAAGGCGATAGCCCTTGCGAGCGGGCTTCCCATCCTCGCGGTGCCCACCACCTATGCGGGCTCGGAGATGACCACCATCTGGGGCCTCACCGAGAACGGGGTCAAGACCACCGGCCGCGACCCTCGCGTTCAACCGCGCGTGGTGGTGTACGACCCCGAGCTCACGCTGTCGCTGCCCGTCGACCTCTCCGCTGCGAGTGGCATGAACGCCATGGCACACCTCGTCGAAGGGCT
>CALQEM020000239.1:0-5244 GCA_943329595.2 Bifidobacterium breve | reverse complement strand
TCAAGGTGGCCTTTCGGCTGAGCCGGACGCACAAGCGATCATTGAAACTCTGCCAAATCAGGGGCCCAACCCCTTTACACGGTGGATCCTTGACACCCTCACTAGATGGGAGCTGCTCCACATGATGTGCACATCATTTTAGATTAGAAATCGGGGGATCTGTGAAGATGAATTTCACCAAGGTAAGACGGGACGGTTCGCGCGGGAATCGATTAATAGCGCTACTGGCATTCATCGCGATATTCATTGCAAGCTCTGCCGCCTCGACCAGCGCTGCCTCTGCCTGCGACCTGGTCAACCACTGCTACGGCATTGCCTCCTACGACGGCCTACCCGGTTTCGTTGGGGCCAGCGCTTCGGTGGATCCCAACTGCAACACTGCCCCGTCCGGGCAGTTCGTGACTCAGGAGATTTGGCTTTCAAATAACAATCAATCATCGTGGGTTGAAGTGGGATACATTCGCAATAACGCGTCGGTAGCCTACTTGGCTAATGGGCTACAGGTTTTTTATTGGGGAAAGACCCCGACAGGATCAACCTTCGGAGGGACCCTCATCATGAATCCAACTTTAGTTTCGAGGACCTTCTCGCTATGGAAGGCGACTTCTACATCAATGGCATTCTCTGTTGATGGAACTACCTTCACGGAGTCGAATTCGATGTTCGTTGGCGTCGCTCAGGCCGGCTCCGAGTCCACCAGCGCACTCGCTACGAGCATGACTTCGTTCAGCGGGCTCCGGAAGAGGTACGGAACCTGGACCGCCACATGGACGGGGGCGGGTGTAGTTGCCAACGCGCCAATGAGTGCGGTCTGGACTACCACGGGCAGTGCCCTGTGGGCCGGCATCTCATGCTGAGACGTGGAGCGGCCGTAGTGGCTGCAGCGGCTGTGGTTGCTGTGGTGGTGGGTCTCATGTGGGTCCCCACCCACCAGAAATGGGGCGTGACCGCGAATGACACTGCGACTACCCAGCCGACGAGCAGTGCGGCCGGATCGACACTCCCCGACTGGGTGGCGACCGCGGCTCACGATGTTGCTGTGAGCGCCAGCGGGTCTGACCCGACTAAGGGCTGGCCCTCGTCTCTCGAGAGTGTGAAGGTCGTCGAGATGTCGGGTTCAGAGTTCGATGAGGCGCGTGGTGCGTCAGGCGTGACCCCACCCGAGACACGGCTGTATGTGGTGGTGATGGAAGGGTCATTCCCCAGCCAGCGCGGGGCCCCCTCATCCGGCGCAGACACGAGCGCAGCCGCCAAGCCCGACGCCTTCGCCTGGGTGGCTCTCGACCCGGAATGGAAGCAGCCGCGGGGCTTCTGGGCCGGTCACGAGGCCCTCGAGGTTCCAGCGGGGACGACCGTGAGCCAGCTCTACCCCTGAGCCATGGGACGGCACTGGCCACGCATGTCACCGAAGCATCCTCGCCCACCAACTGTGGTGGAATCCGGTGCCGCTCGGTGGCGGTTTCCACCACAGTTCGCGTCGCATCGCACCAGAGAAGCGGAGTCGGCGGTCACTGACGCGACGAGGGGACCTCGCCCACAACTCCCTCACACGACCTCAGTATCGTCACCCGCATGTCCTTCGCCATCGCACCCGAACTCGTCGAACCGGTCGTCCGCGGCCTCGTGAGCGGCATCGACGTGGGCGACGGTCCCACCGCCGAGCAGTTGCGCGTGCTCGCCGCGGTAGTGGGGCCCGTGTGGGGGCGCGGCGACATCGACCTGAGCGTCGTGGGCGGCCTTGGCCCCGACGAGCTCGCAGCAGCCGTCACCGATCCGGTGGCCCGGCGACGCTTCTACGAGGTGCTGGTCACCCTCGAGATGTGTCGACACCCGCTGCACGACGACCAGGTCACGCGGGTCGAGCAGTACGCCGCCGCGCTCGGGCTCGCGCCTCGTGACCTCGAGATCTTCCGCGACCTCGTGAACGAGGGTGCGCGCAAGGCCGCGGCAGACTTCGCCCGCTTCTTCGACGACATGATCCTCGCGCGATCTGAGCAGCGGTACCGCGTCGACCCGATTCAGTCCGAGTCCCCCGAGCCGAAGATCGTACGGGCACTCGAGGCCTTCGCCGACCTGCCCGACGGCAGCGTGGGCCGCGCCTTCCTCGACTTCTACGACCGCAACAGCCTCGAGATGCCCGGCGCACGGGCCTCCACCGTGAACCACATGTACGTGGCCCACGACTTCATCCACGTGATCTCCGGAATCGAGCCGACAGGCCCCGGCGAGATCGCGCTCGGGGGCTTCCAGATGGCCATGGACGACAATCCCGTGAACACCTTCGCCTTCCTCTCGCCGATCATCGTGCACGAGACCGGCATCAGCGGGGTCGACAACATCGTGGTCACCGACGGCGCGCTGTCACGGCCCGGGGCCATCGACCTGTTGGGCGAGGCCTTCGCCCGGGGGTCGGGCACCAGCGGCGACTTCTCGTCCATCGACCACTTTGCCATCGCGGGCGAGCAGCTCGAGCAGGTGCGCGAGCGCTACGGCGTGCGGCCTCCGTCGGCCGCGCTGGAGTCGTGGCACCACTGGTAGGCGTCACCCACTCACCTACCTGCCGACTCACCCAGTCACGATGAAGGGCGGGCCGGTTTCCCGGCCCGCCCTTCATCTCTGTCTCGTCGAGCAGGGGCTACGCGCCCTCGTGCTCCCAGCGGCGGCCGCCACCCTCCCAGAGCATGATCATGCCCACCAGGATGATGACCTGCACCAGCAGGTCGGCGAACAGGGTGCTCGTCTGCTGGAACGCGCTGCTGCCCGTGGTGGCGATCAGGCCGATGAGGCCTATCACGTTGACCAGCGCCATGATCGTGCCGATCATGCGCACGCCGTGGCGGTGCTCGCCGCGCCACAGCAGCAGTCCGAGCACGAGGTACACCACACCAATCATGGAGAACACCGTCATGCTGATGTAGTGATGGTTGATGACGGCCTCGACAGTGGCGCCGTTTCGGGTGTTGCCGGCCTGCAGCGATGCGGCGATGCCGAGCCGGTCTCCCATCTGGGAGACGTCGGCGAGTGCGACCACCAGGCTGTTGGCAGAGCCAATGAGCAGCGCGACGGCCGAGACCGTCACCTGCCACGGCAGGACCTTGGCGGGTACGGGAATTTTCAAGCGCGTCATGGAACGCTCCTCACGGTGTGTGTATTTGTCACACTAGCAACATTTTTAGCAGATCATGACGAAGCTAACACGGTCGCGCACTACGGCCCGCCCGTCCTCTCTGTCTCGTCGAGCAGGGGCTACGCGCCCTCGTGCTCCCAGCGACGGCCGCCACCCTCCCAGAGCAGGATCATGCCCACCAGGATGATGACCTGCACCACCAGGTCGACGAACAGTGAGCCCGTCTGCTGGAATGCACTGCCGCCGGTGCTAGCGATGAGCCAGATGAGACCGGCCATGTTCACCACCGCCATGATCGTGCCGATCATGCGCACACCATGACGATGCTCGCCGCGCCACAGCAGCAGTCCGAGCACGAGGTACACCACGCCGATCATGGCGAACACCGTCATCCTGATGTAGTGATGGTTGAACAACTCCTCCACGGTGACGCCGGTTCGGGTGTTGCCGGCCTCCAGCGTCGCCGCGATGCCGGCGCGGTCTCCCATCTGGGAGACTTCGGCGAGTGCTATCACCAAGCAGTTGGCGGCTCCAATGAGAAGCGCGACCGCCGAGACCGTTACCTGCCACGGCAGAACCTTCGCGGGTACGGGAATTTTCAAGCGCGTCACGGAACTCTCCTCAGGGCTAGGAAACCATGAGCCTAGCGACATTTTCCAAGCAGATCACAGTGCCGCTTCACGCCTTCGAGTGAACCGCAGCACGCCATCGAGCAACGGCTCGGTGCGCAGCATGCGTACGTCGTCGCGGTAGTCCATCGGCAGCCCCCACGGCTCGGCGAGCCCAGCGCGCGGAAGTCGATCGAGCGCACGCTGCACATAGCCCGCGCCAAAGTCGAGCAGGGGTCGCGTGGGCACATTCACATCGGCCAGCACCGGGGTGACCGTGTCGGTACGCCGACGGTGCATCTCGAGCAGCACCCGGCACACAAACTCGGCCACGAGATCAACTTTGAGCGTCCACGACGCGTTGGTATAGCCGATGGCGAACGCGAAGTTCGGCACGTTCGACACCATGGCGCCCTTGTAGGCCAGACGCTGGGTCACGTCGACCGGCAGGCCGTCGACGTCGAGCTCGATGCCGCCCAACACCATCAGGTCGAGCCCGGTGGCCGTCACGATGATGTCGGCTGGCAGCACCCGCCCTGAGGCGAGCTGCACTCCCTCAGGCACGAAGCGGTCGATGGTGTCAGTAACCACTGCGGCCTTGCCGCTGCGAATGGCAGCGAACAGGTCGCCGTCGGGAGCCACGCACAGCCGTTGGTCCCATGGGTCGTACGAGGGGCTGAAATGAGCGTCGACGTCGTAGCCCGGCGGTAGCTGGCTGACGTTCACGCGACGGATCAGACCGCGCGCCTGCTTCGGAAAGCGTCGAAAGAGCTTGTAGAGGGCGCCTGACTGCGCGATGTTCTTGCGCCGCGTGATCGCATACGCGCGGTCGTCGTTGAGCACCGTGCGAAGAAGACCGCCCACGCGGTCGTTGCTAGGCAGCGGCATGACGTAGGTGGGCGAGCGCTGCAGCATGGTGATGTGCGCGACGTCGTCAGCCATGGCGGGAATCATCGTCACCGCCGTGGCCCCCGACCCAATGACCACCACCTGCTTACCCACGTAGTCAAGGTCGTCGGGCCACAACTGCGGATGCACCACCCGGCCCGCGAAGTCGTCTACCCGCGCAAAGTCGGGCGTGTATCCGCGGTCGTAGCGGAAGTACCCCGTGGCTCCGAACAGCCAGCCAGCCGTGAGTGTGAGGGGCTCCTCGACTCCCGTAGTGGGGTCGGTATGCACGGCACTCACGGTCCATCGCGCGTCGACCGACGACCAACTCGCGCTGGTGACACGATGGTCGTGGCGAATCCTCGAGCCGAGCGAGTACTCGCGCGCCGTGTCGAGAATGTAGTCGAGAATGTCGGCCGCAGGCGCAAGGGTCGTGTCGCGATTCCACGGTTTGAACGAGTACCCGTAGGTATGCGCGTCGGAGTCGGTGCGGATGCCGGGGTAGCGGAAGAGGTCCCACGTTCCGCCCGAGACGCCGCGCGACTCGAGGATCAGCAGCGAGGCGCCCGGCACGGCCCTGGCCAGGTGCGCGGCCGTGCCGATGCCCGACAGCCCCGCCCC
>CALQEM020000238.1:0-5290 GCA_943329595.2 Bifidobacterium breve | reverse complement strand
GTGGCCACCGGCACGCCAGAGGAGGTGTCGCAGGTTGAGGCTAGCCACACGGGCCAGTACTTACGGCCTCTGCTTGGGGTCGCACCCGCTGCAGCCGCTGCACCGGCGCGACGCAGTAGGCGTGGAGCGGCGAAGTAGGCGTTCAGCGCTTAGGCTCGGTACATGGATTCCATTGATCGTCGTCAACTCATGACCGGTGCCGTCGTTCTCGCTGGAGCAACCGCGGTCGCCGCCTGCGGTGGCACATCGAGCACTACCGCCTCGACCTCGACACCGGCCTCGACCGCGGGCTCGTCGGCAGCCTCGGCGCCGACCTCAGAAGGTGCAGGCATGGGCCCGAGTTCGGTGCTCACTCAGACGACTGAGGTGCCCGTGGGCGGGGGCATCATCGTCGAGAAGGACGGCCAAAAGTTCGCCGTGACGCAGCCCGCAGCCGGCACCTTTGCCTGCTTCAGCGCGGTTTGTCCTCATCAGGGGTGCAACTGCAACCAGATTGCCGACGGCACCATCGACTGCCCATGCCACAGCAGTAAGTTCGCGATCGCGACGGGCGAGGTAGTGAAGGGCCCAGCGACCACCGGCCTCACCCCGGCTCCCATCACGGTGACCGGCACCGACATCACCTTCGCGTAAGCGAGCGGCACTTCGGGCGAGACCTCGCGTTCTGTGGTGGCATCCGACACCACACGATGTCGGATCGCACCACAGATGTGGCCGACCTTGACGTCACCTTCATCTGAGCCACAGATCACGCCTAGGGTGTTGGCGTGCCCAGTCGACTGAGTTGGCGCCCCGCGACCGGCGACATCCCCGAGTTGCCGGGCGTCTATCGCTTTCACGACGGCCATGGGCGGGTGATCTACGTCGGGAAGGCGAAGAGCCTGCGTTCGCGCCTCAACTCGTACTTCGCGGCACCGGCATCGCTGCACCCGCGCACCCTCTCAATGATCACCACGGCCACCGGGGTCGAGTGGACCACCGTGGTGAACGAGGTCGAGGCGCTGCAACTCGAATACACGTGGATCAAGCAGTACGAGCCACGCTTCAACGTGAGGTTCCGCGACGACAAGACCTACCCCTACCTCGCGGTGACCCTCAGTGATGAGTTCCCCCGGGTCACTGTGATGCGGGGCGCGAAACGGCAGGGAGTTCGCTACTTCGGACCATTCGCCCATGCCTGGGCGATTCGCGAAACCGTCGACCTGCTTCTTCGCGTGTTTCCGGTGCGTACCTGCTCGGCCGGAGTTTTCCGCAGGGCTGGTCAGGTGGGCCGTCCGTGTCTGCTGGGCTATATCGACAAGTGCTCTGCCCCCTGTGTCGGCCGGGTGTCGGCCGATGAACACCGCGCGCTGGTAATGGACTTCATCGCCTTCCTCGACGGGCGCGGGGCACCTCTGGTGGCGCGGCTCGAGCTCGAGATGCGCGAGGCGGCCGCGGCAGAGGACTACGAGCGAGCCGCGCGACGCCGCGACGATGTGGGCGCGCTCAACCGCGCCCTCGAGCGCAACACCATGGTGCTGCGCGACGACGCCGACGCCGACGTGATTGGCATGGCGGTCGACCCCCTGGAGGCGGCGGTGCAGGTGTTCCATGTACGCGGCGGACGGGTGAGGGGAGAGCACGGGTTCGTGGTCGACCGGGTCGACGACGCCGACGACGCGGCGCTCGTCGAAAGCCTGCTGCTGCAACTGTATGGCGGCGAGGAGCCCGACTCGGTTCCGCGCGAAGTGCTGGTTCCAGTGCTGCCACCTGACCCCTCCACCGCGCAGGCCTGGCTGTCTGCTCGACGCGGGTCGGCGGTCAGCCTGCGTGTCGCCATGCGCGGCGACAAGCGGGTGCTTGCCGACACCACCGCCTCGAACGCCGCGCAACTGCTCAGCATGCACAAACTCAAGCGCGCCGGCGACCTCACGAGCCGTGCCCAGGCCCTCGAAGAGGTGCAGCAGTCGCTGGGGCTGCTTGAGGCGCCGCTGCGCATCGAATGCCTCGACATCTCGCACCTTCAGGGCACCGATGTTGTGGGCTCGCTCGTGGTATTCGAAGACGGTCTGCCGCGCACCAGCCACTACAAGAGGTTCTCGATCAAGGGATTTGAGGGTGCCGACGACACGCGTGCCGTGCACGAAGTCGTCACGCGGCGCTTCCGTCGGTATCTCGATGAGCAGGTTGAGTCCACCGACCCCGAGGCAGCCATTGAGGTCCCCGGTGCGAGACGCAGCTTTGCTTACCCTCCACAACTACTGCTGGTCGACGGTGGATCGCCCCAGGTGGCTGCGGCGAAACGGGCTCTCGACGAACTCGGCATTGACGACGTTGCAGTGGCAGGTCTTGCCAAGAGACTCGAGGAGGTGTGGCTACCCGCGAACCCAGACCCGGTCATCATGCCCCGGTCGAGTGAGGGGCTGTACCTACTGCAGCGCGTGCGTGACGAGGCCCACCGGTTCGCCCTGGCCTACCAGCGCCAGAAGAGGGGAAAGCGGCTGGTCGACAGCCTTCTCGACGACGTGCCTGGCCTCGGGGACGTGCGTCGCAAGGCGCTCATGCGCAGGTTCGGCTCCCTCAAGGCCATGCGCGCGGCCTCCTTCGACGAGATCGCCGAGGTTCCGGGAATTGGTCCGCGCACCGCTGCGGCGATCGTGAGCGTGCTCACGACCTCGGCTCCCACTTCGGGCGTCAATGTCACTACCGGCGAGATTCTCGACAATGATGGTGAGCCATGATCCAGACACCGCCCAACACTCCTGAGGTCGTGCTCGTCACGGGTATGTCCGGTGCTGGCCGCTCCACTGCGGCACGGGCCCTCGAGGACCTCGGCTGGTTCGTCATCGACAACCTTCCTCCGTCACTGCTAGCAACAACCGTGCTGCTGCTCTCCGGGCGCACCGACGCGCCGAAGGTGGCCGTGGTGATCGACGTCCGGGGCCGCTCCTTCTTCGAGGAATTCCGTGAGAGCCTCGAGGAACTTCAGCGCGACGGTACCGACGTACGCGTGCTTTTCCTCGAGGCTGGTGACGAGGTGTTGGTGCGCCGATTCGAGTCGAACCGTCGACCGCACCCGCTGCAGGGCACCGGACGCGTGATCGACGGACTCACGCGCGAGCGCGACGTGCTCGCCGATCTCCGCGGAGCGGCCGACCTCGTCATCGACACGACCAACCTCAATATCCATGAACTACGCAGGCGCATCGACGCCGCCTTCTCCGACGACGAGCACACACGCCTGAGGGCCACGCTCGTGTCGTTCGGCTTCAAGTACGGAATCCCCGTCGACGCCGACTTTGTGGCCGACGTCAGGTTCCTTCCCAACCCCTACTGGCAGCCGGAGCTGCGCGAGCTCACCGGACTCGACGGCGCTGTCAACGACGCCGTGGTAGCAAACGCGGAGGCAGGAGAGTTTCTCGAGCGCTACAGCGGCATCATCGACCTCGTGGCCGGCGGCTACCTTCGCGAGGGCAAGCGCTACGTCACCATCGCCATCGGGTGCACGGGCGGTAAGCACCGTAGCGTCGCCATTGCCGAGAACCTCGCAACGCGTCTGGTGCGATCCGGGGTCGAGACCCTTGTCGCCCACCGCGATCTAGGTCGCGAGTGATTCCGCTCGACTCCCGCGGCCCGAGGCCAGCCACAGGTCCCGTGGTGGTCGGACTCGGGGGTGGTCACGGTCTTGCGGTGTCACTGCGCGCCCTGCGTCGCATCACCGATCAGCTCACCGCCATCGTCGGGGTTGCCGACGACGGCGGCTCGAGCGGCCGGCTACGTCGCGAGTTCGGGGTACTACCCCCGGGCGATCTACGCATGGCCCTCGCGGCCCTATGCGGCGACGATGGCTGGGGACGCACCTGGAGTCGCGTGGTGCAGCACCGGTTCGGGGGAGACGGCGAGGTGGGGGGCCACTCGCTCGGAAACCTCATCATCACCGCGCTGTGGGAGGAGACGGGCGACGTCGTCGAGGGCCTGAACTGGGTGGGCGCGCTGCTGGGTGCGAACGGGCGAGTGCTGCCGGTGACCGAGATGCCGGTCGACATCGTGGCCCACGTGGCCGGGCTCGACCTGAACCGGCCGGGGGAGGTCGACACAATCTTCGGCCAGGTCGCGGTGGCGACCACTCAGGGACGCGTCGTCGACCTGCAACTTGAGCCACCCCACCCTGCCGCGTGTCCGCAGGCCCTGGAGGCGATTGGGGCCGCCGACGCCATTGTGATCGGCCCCGGCTCGTGGTTCACCAGCGTGCTGCCGCACTTCTTGGTGTCCGGGGTGGTCGAGGCCATCGCCCAGTCGTCGGCTGAGCGCATTCTCGTGCTCAACCGCACCGCGCAGGCCGGAGAAACATCGGGCTACCGGTCGGAGACCTATCTCGAGGTCCTCCATCGATTGTTCCCCGAGGTGCGCGTCGACACCGTTCTCGCCGACCCCAGCACAGTCGTCGACCCAGACGCGCTGGTGCGGTCGGCGGCCCGCGTGGGTGCCGTGGTTGAGTTCCGGGCCATCGGACGTGACGACGACCCGGCCAGGCATGATCCTGACCTCTTGGCATCGGCCTTCGGTTCCGTGCTCAGGCGCACCACTCGGCATGACAGGATCACCCCATGGCAATGACGTCGGCGGTTAAGGACGAGCTCTCGCATTTGGTGGTGACCAAGACGTGCTGCCGCAAGGCGGAGGTGTCAGCGCTGCTGCGCTTCGCTGGTGGCCTGCACGTCGTCGGCGGGAAGATCCTCATTGAGGTGGAGCTCGACTCCGGAGCCACCGCGCGCCGACTTCGCCGCGATATCGAGGATGTGTACGGGCAGTCCGGAGAGCTCGCCGTCGTGCACTCGTCAGGCATGCGCAAGGGCAACCGCTACGTCGTGCGCGTCCTCGAACGCGCCGACCAGCTTGCCCGGCAGACCGGTCTCGTCGACACCACGGGCCGTCCGGTGCGCGGCCTCCCCACCAGCATTGTCAGCGGGGCGTCGTGCGATGCCGAGGCTGCTTGGCGCGGAGCCTTTCTGGCCCATGGATCACTGACCGAGCCAGGGCGCTCGAGCTCGCTGGAGATCACCTGCCCGGGTCCCGAAACCGCGCTTGCACTGGTGGGCTCGGCCCGCAGGCTTTCGTTGAGTGCCAAAGCTCGTGAGGTGCGCGGAGTCGACCGCGTCGTTATCCGCGACGGCGACGCCATCGGGGCAATGCTCACCCATATGGGCGCCCACGAGTCGACACTCGCGTGGGAGGAGCGGCGGATGCGCCGCGAGGTGCGCGCCACCGCTAACCGACTCGCGAACTTCGACGATGCCAACATGCGACGCTC
>CALQEM020000237.1:0-5343 GCA_943329595.2 Bifidobacterium breve | reverse complement strand
CGACCGAATCGGCCGGCACGAACTCGCTCACCACGTAGGTGTCGCCCTGGTGCACGTACACCGCACCCGTGTGCACCGCTGAGTGGGCCGCCCCCGCGTCGATGGTGCCCAGCACGCGACCGGTCACCTCCTCGACGATGCGCACCGGACCCCCGCCGATGCCTCGCAGGTCGGCGAGGTCGGAGGCGCGCTCGTTGCGTGTCCAGAACCAGCCGGTGGCCCGACGTCGCAGCCAGCCGGCCTCGGCAAGCTCCTCGACGATGGCCTGCGCCGACTGGCCAAATACCCCGGCTTCGAAGTCGGCCTCGGTGAGCGCGAGCTCCGACGCTGCAGCAAGCAGGTGCGGTGCCAGCACGTGCGGATTCGCGGGGTCGAACACCGTGGCCTCAACCGGAGCGTCGAAGAGTGCCTCGGGGTGGGCCACGAGATAGGTGTCGAGTGGGTCGTCACGGGCCACCAGCACGGCGAGCGAGGGATCGCCCGCCCGCCCGGCGCGCCCCATCTGCTGCCACCACGATGCTCGGGTTCCGGGCCACCCTGCGGTAATCACCGCATCGAGCCCGCTCACATCGATGCCAAGTTCGAGGGCCGACGTCGTGGCCACTCCGAGCAGGGCGCCCGAGCGGAGATCCGCCTCGAGCGCGCGGCGCTCTTCCGGAAGGAAGCCACCTCGGTAGGCGGCCACCCTCGGCGGCAGCGAGGGGTCGACCTCGCCGAGCCACCCCCGGGCCATGGTGGCCACCACCTCGGCACCCCGGCGCGAGCGCACGAAGGCCAGGGTGCGGGTTCCCTGCGCGACGAGGTCGACGAGCAGGTCGGCGGTCTCGCTCAGCACGCTGCGGCGAACGGGCGCGCCCGCCTCGCCCACGAGGTCGGTGAGGGGTGGTTCCCACAGCAGCACGGTGGAGGGACCGCGCGGCGACGTGTCGCGCGTGACCTCGACGACCGGAAGGCCCACGAGCCGGGTGGCCGACTCGGCGGGTGACGCCACCGTTGCCGAGGCGAGCACGAACACCGGGTTGGCGCCGTAATGGGCAGCGACCCGTCGCAGCCTGCGCAGCACGTTGGCCACGTGGGCCCCGAAGAGGCCGCGGTACGCGTGACACTCGTCGACCACCACGAAGGTGAGTGCTCGCAGAAACGACGACCACGACGCGTGGCCGGGAAGCATCGAGTGGTGCAGCAGGTCGGGATTGGTGAGCAGGTAGTTGGCGTGCTGACGAATCCAGCCCCTCTCGTCGTTGGGGGTGTCGCCGTCGTAGGCCGAGGCACGCAACGAGTCGAGGCCCAGCGACCTCAGCGACTCACCCTGATCGTGGGCGAGCGCCTTGGTGGGCGAGAGATACAGCACCGTGGCACCGCGGCCGTTGGGCGCGCGAGTTCCCTCGAGCACCGAGGTGAGCGTCGGAAGTCCAAAGGCCAGCGACTTGCCGCTGGCCGTGCCCGTCGACACCACCACGCTCCTTCCACTTCGTGCGAGGTTGGCCGTGCTGATCTGGTGCTCCCACGGTCGCTCAACCCCTCGTCGCGCGTAGGCGTCGATCACTTCTGCAGGCACCCACAGCGGCCAGTCGGCCTCAGTAGCCTCGCGCGCCGGAAGCTCAACCCGGTGCCGAATGCGGTCTCGGCGCTCACCCGACCACGACGAGGGGACAACCGAGTCGGGAACCACCCCTGCATCATCTCGCCAGCAGCCGTGTCGGCGCCCGGGGACATGGCGGTGGTGGCGCCGCGCATGTGGATACTGTGGGGGCCACGACAACGATCTGGGTCGAGGAGAAGCCGATGGAGCTGGTCATCACCACTCGCGAAGTGGGCGATCGCACCGTGGTGTCGGTGGTGGGCGAGGTCGACATCGCCTCGGCCGGCGCGCTCGACGCCGTTCTCTCGGAGGCTATTGCCTCGGGCCGCACGCACCTCGTCGTCGACCTCGATGAGGTGGGGTTCCTCGACTCCACCGGACTCGGCGTGCTCGTGAAGTCCCTGAAGCGCACCCGCGAGGCAGGCGGGTCCCTCACGGTGGTCACCGAGTCTGAGCGGGTTCTCAAGGTCATCCGCATCACCGGCCTCGACGCGGTGATTCCGCTCTTTGCCTCGGTTGACCTCGCTCTTGCCGCGGTGCCCGAGTAGGTCACCCCTGCGTGTGGCCGCGGCGTCACGTTGCGTAGGATCACCTGCGAACGTGAGTGGGCGGTGCCCATCCTTGGGCAGCCCGCCGCCCCGTGAGTCACAACCGTCGCCACTCCCGTGGCGAGGTCTTCAGTGATCGTTAACGAGGAGAGTCATGACTGCTGTCTCGGTGGACCTCACCGGAACTAACTACACGATCGTGTTGGTGGTGGCGCTGATCGCCCTGCTGGCACTGGTCGTCGCGGGACTCTTAGTGCGCGAGGTTCTCGCCGCCGATGAGGGAACCGAGAAGATGAAGGAGATCGCAGGCGCGGTGCAGGAGGGTGCGGCGGCCTATCTGGCCCGCCAGTTCAAGACCCTCGCCGTGTTCGGCGTCATCGTCTTCTTCGTGCTGTTCCTGCTCCCCGCAGAGACCTCCAGCGAGCGCATCGGCCGGTCGATCTTCTTCGTGGTTGGCGCCGTGTTCTCGGGTGTCACCGGCTACGTCGGCATGTGGCTCGCGGTGCGCGCCAACGTGCGTGTTGCTGCTGCGGCTCAGGCCACCGGCGAGCAGCAGGCCATGCGCATCGCGTTCCGCACCGGTGGTGTAGCGGGCATGTTCACCGTGGGCCTCGGTCTCCTCGGCGCCTCCATCGTGGTGCTCGTGTACAAGGGCGAGGCACCCAAGGTGCTCGAAGGCTTCGGCTTCGGTGCCGCGCTGCTCGCCATGTTCATGCGTGTCGGCGGCGGCATCTTCACCAAGGCTGCCGACGTCGGCGCTGACCTTGTAGGCAAGGTCGAGCAGGGAATCCCTGAAGACGACCCCCGCAACGCCGCCACCATCGCCGACAACGTGGGCGACAACGTGGGCGACTGCGCCGGCATGGCAGCCGACCTCTTCGAGTCGTACGCCGTCACTTTGGTGGCAGCGCTCATCCTCGGTAAGGCCGCGTTCGGCGACCTCGGCCTGGTGTACCCGCTTGTGGTGCCCGCCATCGGCGTGCTCACCGCGATCATCGGAATCTTCGCGGTCGCGCCGCGGCCGGGCGACCGCTCGGGCATGAGTGCGATCAACCGGGGCTTCTTCATCTCGGCCATCGTGTCGGCGGTGCTCGTCGTGGCAGCCTCGTTCTGGTTGCTGCCCTCTGACCTCACCCAGTTCCGCGGGGTTGCCATCGAGAACCTCGGCATCATCGGCGAGGTCACGCAGTTCAACCCGCGCATCATGGCGATCGGCGCCGTGTTCATCGGCATCATCCTGGCCGCCGCGATTCAGCAGCTCACCGGCTACTTCACCGAGACCAACCGCAAGCCGGTTGACGACGTGTCGAAGTCGGCGCTCACGGGTCCGGCCACGGTCATCCTCGCGGGCATCTCGCTTGGCCTCGAGTCGGCCGTGTACTCGGCATTGCTCATTGGTGCTGCCGTCTACGCAGCCTTCCTGCTCGGCGCCGGCTCGGTGACGATGTCGCTCTTCGCGGTCGCGCTCGCCGGAACCGGCCTGCTCACCACCGTGGGCGTCATCGTGGCCATGGACACCTTCGGTCCGGTGTCCGACAACGCGCAGGGCATCGCCGAGATGTCGGGCGATGTTCACGGCGAGGGCGCCAAGGTGCTCACCAGCCTCGACGCTGTCGGCAACACGACCAAGGCCATCACCAAGGGAATCGCCATCGCTACGGCGGTGCTCGCGGCCACGGCGCTCTTCGGCTCGTTCCGCGACGCCGTGGTGCAGGCCTTCGCCGCTGCCAAGGTCCCGCTCGACGGCTTCACCCAGCAGGAGGGGCTGCAGTACCTGGGCATCCTCGACGTGTCGAACCCGCGCAACCTCGTGGGTCTCATCATCGGCGCGGCTGTGGTGTTCCTCTTCTCTGGTCTTGCCATCAACGCGGTGTCGCGCGCGGCTGGCGCAGTGATTTACGAGGTGCGCCGCCAGTTCCGCGAGCACCCCGGAATCATGGAGGGTACCGAGAAGCCCGAGTACGGCCGGGTCGTCGACATCGTCACGCGCGACTCACTGCGCGAGCTCGCGACCCCCGGTTTGCTGGCCATCCTTACCCCCATCGCCGTCGGCTTCGGTCTGGGCATCGGTGCGCTCGGTTGCTACCTGGCCGGCACCATCGCCACGGGCGTGCTCATGGCGGTCTTCCTGTCGAACTCGGGCGGTGCCTGGGACAACGCCAAGAAGTTCGTGGAAGACGGCAACTTCGGCGGCAAGGGCTCGTCGGCCCACGAGGCCACCGTCATCGGTGACACCGTCGGCGACCCGTTCAAGGACACCGCCGGCCCTGCCATCAACCCGCTCATCAAGGTGATGAACCTGGTGGCGCTGCTGGTGGCACCGGCCGTGGTGAGCCTGTCGATCGGGGCGACGGCCAACCCTGGCCTGCGCGCTGCGATCGCGGCGGTTGCCGTGGCCATCGTGGTGATCTCCGTGATCATCTCCAAGCGTCGTCCGATCGCCGTGGGCGACGTGCCCGTGGAGACCGTCGACGCCCCCGCGTAACCGCGTTTGCAGCAACCACAGCAGCACCCCTCCACGGGGCGGGCGAGGGCAACCTCCCCGCCCCGTGGCGTTTGCCCCGCGTGAGTGAAACGAGGGCGACTGGGCAGGCAGCGACACGCCCGAGCGTGACTTCGGTCACCCCCTCCGAAGGAGGGGGTGGGGGCGAGTCGACTTGACAGCACCCGGGGTGGCAGGGTCAGACTCCGGGACGTTCGCCCAATTTCTTCTCCCTGGAGGCATCACCACATGGCAGCGAAGTCCGATGAGGCGCTGAGGCGTCTGGTCATCGTCGAGTCCCCGGCGAAGGCCAAGACGATCCAGGGCTACCTCGGCAAGGGGTATGAGGTCGACGCCAGCATCGGCCACATCCGCGACCTCGCCACCAAGAAGGAGCTGCCCGCCGACCTGCAGAAGGAGACGTGGTCGCGCTATGCGGTCGACGTCGACAACGGCTTCGTCGCCTACTACGTGGTGTCTCCCGGCAAGCGCAAGAAGGTCGCCGAGCTGAAGGCGGCGCTCAAGAACGCCGACGAGCTCATCCTCGCCACCGATGAGGACCGCGAGGGCGAGGCCATCGCGTGGCACCTGCTCGAGGTTCTCCAGCCCAAGGTGCCGGTGCGGCGCATGGTGTTCAACGAGATCACCAAGGAGGCCATCCAGCGCGCGGCCGAGAACACCCGCGACCTCGACATGGACCTCGTCGACGCCCAGGAGGGCCGTCGCATCAT
>CALQEM020000236.1:0-5369 GCA_943329595.2 Bifidobacterium breve | reverse complement strand
GCCGCGGGTGTCCTTGCCGTGCGAGCCGGCCTCGCGGCGGAAGCACGGCGAGAAGCCCGCGTAGCGCAGCGGCAGTGACGCAGCGTCGAGGATTTCGTCCATGTGGTACGCCGCGAGCGGTACCTCGGCGGTGCCCACGAGGTACATGTCGTCGGCCTCAAGCCGGTACACGTTCTCGGCCGCCTGACCGAGGAATCCGGTGCCCTCCATGGCAGGGGGGTTCACCAGCGCCGGGGGGATGATCGGCGTGAAGCCGTTGGCGCTGGCCTGGGCCATCGCGAGGTTGACCAGCGCGAACTCGAGCATCGCGCCAGGACCGGTGAGGTAGTAGAAGCGCGAGCCGCTCACCTTCGCGCCGCGCTCGACGTCGATGGCCTTGAGCAGTTCGCCGAGTTCGAGGTGATCGCGCGGGGCGAAGCCCTCAGCCTCGAAGTCGCGCGGGGTGCCGATGTGCTCGAGTACCACGTAGTCGTCCTCGCCACCGATAGGAGCGTTGGGGTCGACCAGGTTGGAGATGCCCAGAAGCAGGGAGTCGAAGGTCTGCTCGGCTTCGCGCGCGACGGCCTCTGCTGTCTTGACGGCATTGGAGAGGGTCTTGGTGTGCTCGAGTAGCGCGGCCTTCTCGTCGCCCTTCGCGGTGGCGACGTTCTTGCCAGCAGCCTTCTGTTCGGCGCGCAACGTCTCGAAGGCGAGCAGCGCCTCGCGGCGCGTGGTGTCGGCGGCGAGCAGTGCGTCGACGAGTGAGGGGTCTTCACCTCGGGCGGTTGCTGAGGCGCGTACGAGGTCGGGCTGCTCGCGCAGCAATCGCAGGTCGATCACAGGTACTGCCCTCCGCCGACGTGAGGCACGGTTTGTCCCTCGACCATTCCTTCACCCGAACCCGGGCCGGGTCCGATAGCGCCGCGGCGCATTTCTTCGAACTGCGCGCGAGCAGTCATCTGCTGCGCGAAGAGTGCTGTTTGGATTCCGTGGAACAGCCCCTCGAGCCAGCCCACGAGCTGGGCCTGAGCGATGCGCAACTCGGCCTCAGTGGGGGTGACATCGTCGGCGAAGGGCAGCGAGATGCGCTTGAGCTCGTCGACGAGCTCAGGGGCGAGTCCGGTTTCGAGCTCGGCTATCGAGCGGGCATGAATCTCCTTGAGTCGCTGCCGGGCCTGCTCGTCGAGCGGCGCCGACTTCACCTCGTCGAGCAGTTGCTTCACCATGCTGCCGATGCGCATGACCTTGGCCGGCTGCTCGACCATCTCAGTGAGGGGGCGTGCGGGGTCATCGTCGCCGCGGGAGGGGGCCAGCTCGCCGATCGGCTGCCCGTCGGGACCCACGACGAGCATGTGTGAAGCATCGATCGCCTGCTCGGGCTGGTCGGTCATGCGCCCATCCTGTCACCGGATTATGTCGCCCGCGGGAAAGGGCGTGTGAGTTGTGGTGCACCGGAACGCATTGCATGGTTCCTGAACGACGATTCAATTGCGCTGCAACGGTTCTCGGGGTTGACGATTTGGCGTCATCGACGTGATGTGGCACCCTGACCGGATGGATTTCAACTGGTTGACCCCGAAGGCAGAGGCCAATCCGGCCGGCGAGAAGGGCTGGGGCTCCTTCGCCACCGAGTCAATCGGCGCGGGCGAGACCGTGGCTGGTTTCGGTGGGTACGTGGTGAGCCTGGCCACCCTGGGCTCGTTCAACCACGACCGTCAGTCGCGCTCCATTCAAATTGACGAGGACCTCTACCTCGTGTCGGGCGACACCCCCGAGCCCGGTGACATGCTGAACCACTCGTGCGAGCCGTCGTGCGGGCTGGTGGGTTCGCAGATCTTGGTGGCCATGCGCGACATCGCCGTGGGCGAGGAACTCACCTTCGACTACGCCATGTGCGACTGCAGCGACTACGACGAGTTCGAGTGCCTCTGCGGCGAGCCCACCTGCCGCGGCGTGGTCACCGGCTCGGATTGGCGCAAGCCCGAACTGCACGCCAAGTACGCGGGTTGGTTCTCGCCGTACATCGAGCGAAAGATCGCGGCCCTGCCAGCGGTGTAGTTCGGGGGAGGGGGCCGACCCCGGCGACTCGTCAGCGGGCGACGCGGGTCGACTTCAGCCGCGCGAGCGTGCTTCTGCGCAGAGAAAGTGCACGTGCCGTCGACTTTCCCTGCGAAAGTCGTTTGGTGTGCCGACAGCTCCACGCTAGCCGGCCCCACCGATAGCAATACCTTCAAGCAGGCTAAGTAGAAGGTCGTGCTTCTAGGGTTTTCCCTAGAAGGAGGTTGCGCCGTGCGCTCCCGAGGTAAAGAGTCACCAGAAGTCGTCAACAGGGCCGCCACTACGTAGGAGAACTTCAATGTCTAGTTCATCGACTCCCGCCCGACGTTTCGCATCAATTGCTGCCGCACTCGCGTTAGTCGTGACGAGTGTGGTGGCTTGGGGGGTGGCACCAGCGGCAGCTTTCGTGGTACCTGCCTGCGGTCAGGCCACAGGGGAGGCGATGTGCCTGACGATGCACAATCCCACCACCGTCACCCTGCCGACGTTTTGGTCTGAGTACCTGTACGTGTCGTGGGGTGAAGGCCCCGTGGTGGAATTCGCGGCAGGCGACCCCACCAACAACCTCAGTCATACCTACCTCAGCTCCGGCGATTACACCATCAAAATCTGGGGCAACTCTCTCTACGCGTTCAGTGGCGAAGGTTGGCTGGGTTCCACCAAGCTCACAGGGGTTACGTCGTGGGGTGACAATAGGCTGGCGAACCTTGACGGTGCATTCTCGGGGACGACGCAGTTGGCGACTCTGCCGGCCAGCCTCCCAAGCACCGTCACCAGCCTCTACAGGGCTTTTGAAGGCTCCACGAACCTCACGGCCGACATCAGCGGCTGGGACACGAGCAACGTCACCACTATGGGCCGAATGTTCTACGGGGCAAGCACCTTTAATCAGGACATCAGCGGCTGGAACACGAGCAACGTCATCGACATGAGCGACATGTTCCGGTTTGCGACCGCGTTCAATCAAGACGTAGGCGCTTGGAACACCGGAAGCGTGACCGACATGAGCGGCATGTTCGAAGGAGCCATCGCGTTCAATCGGGCCCTGAGCTCGTGGAACGTCAGCAACGTCACTGACATGAGCTACATGTTCGCCAGTGCAACGGCATTCAACCGGTCGCTCGGTGGATGGTCAGTGAAGTCGGGCGCCTCCCTTAGAAATGCGCTGTCGGATATGGGGATGTCGCCGACGAACTACAGCGCGAGCCTTCAGGGGTGGGCGGCAAAGTCAGCTACGGGCGTTGCACTCGGGGAGGGCCCGAAGTATCTGTCGAGCGCGGCGGCTGCTCGCGCGACGCTCGTGAATCGTGGGTGGACGATCGTCGATGGGGGGCCATTTCCTCCACCATCGCAGGCTCGTTCGGTTTCTGGTGCGCCGCGTAATAGGTCGGTGCTGGTGTCCTGGTTGCCGCCCGAAGTCAACGGTGGATTCGCAATATCCAGTTACAAGGTGGTGGCGTCGCCGGGTGGCAGTACGTGTACGTGGACTCGGACAATTCCGGTGACGCCCCTCGCGTGCACCGTAGTTGGATTGACCAACGGCACGTCGTACACCTTCACGGTGAAGGCGACCAATGGCAATTCCAGGTCGAGCACGTCGTCAAAGTCGGCTGCGGTGATTGCGGGTGTGCCAACGCAGGCGCGCGCGCTGACGGTGTCGTTCCCCATGGCGAGGAATGCGAAGGTGACGTGGACTTCCCCGCAGTACATCGGGTCCGGTTCGGTGATCGGATATCGGCTGCGCTGGTGCGCAGTGGGTGGGCTCCCGTGCTCGGCATGGGTAGCGGTGTCGGCGACCACCCGCTCGGCGACTACCGGCGGCCGGACGAAGAACCAGCCCTACCGGTTCGAGATCCAGGCCAGAAACGCTTCCGGCGGGGGGCTCGTGGGCTACAAGTGGTTCCAGCAGGGCAAGTAGGGGAGCCGTACTGATCACACCGTCAGCAGAATCTTGCCCACGTGCGTGCTGGCCTCCATCAGGCGATGCGCATCGGCGGCCTGATGCATCGGAAACACCGAGTCGACCACGGGCGTCACCAGCCCAGTCTCAATCAGCGGCCACACCACCTCGCGAGTGCGGCGCACGATCTCGGCCTTCTCGGCTAGCGGTCGGGCACGCAGGGTGGTGGCGTGCACGGCACCGCGCTTGCCCAACAGCGACCCCAGGTTAATCTCCGTGGTGGCGCCGCCCATGAGCCCGATGATCACGATGCGGCCATTCACCGCCAGTGCGCTGATGTTGCGGGCGAGGTACGCCGCGCCCATCACGTCGAGAATCACGTCGGCACCATGGCCGTCGGTATCGGCCAACACTCGTTCAACGAAATCTTCGGTGCGGTAGTTCACCAGAATCGACGCGCCGAGCTCGGCGCAGCGTGCCAGCTTCTCATCGCTTCCGGCGGTGACCGCCACGTTCGCACCGAGGGCGCGGGCGAGTTGAATCGCCATCGTGCCGATTCCGCTGGAACCGCCGTGCACCAGCAGGGTCTCGCCCGCCTCAAGCCGCGCGGTCATGAACACGTTCGACCACACCGTGCAGGCCACCTCGGGAAGCGCTGCCGCGGTGATGAGGTCGACCCCGGCCGGCACGGGCATTACCTGACCCGCTGGCACGGCGACTCGCTCGGCGTAGCCGCCGCCGGAGAGCAGCGCACACACCTCGTCGCCCACCGACCATCCCACGACGTCGGGGCCGACGGTATCGATCACGCCGCTGCACTCAAGTCCGGGCCACGGAGCGATACCGGGGGGAGGCGGGTAGTCGCCGGCGCGCTGGATCAGGTCGGCTCGGTTAACCCCTGCCGCGGCCACGCGGATCACGACCTCTCCGGGGGCCGGCACCGGTTCCTCGACCTCCGACCACGTCAGCACCTCGGGACCGCCTGGTTCCCTGATCGTGACTGCGCGCATCATGATGTGCCTTCCGGTCGGTGGCGGATCACCACGAGGGTGTCTCCCCGCTCGAGCAGCGTGATGTCGAGCGAGTCGAAGCGGTGGTTGAGGCCGTCACGCTTGATCGACAGCACGAGGTTGCCGTGCTCGGTGAGGGCAGTGGGAGCGGTCCCGATTTCGTCGTCGCGCACGGGGCGCTCGACTACTTCGAGACCCTTGCTCGGGTCGATCAGGTCCTCGAGGATTCCCCCCGCTGTGGGCGAGAGCAGCGTCACCGCCATCAGGCGACCGGCCGATTCGGACGTCATGATGACCGACGTCGCCCCTGCCTCGCGCAGGATGCTGGCGCTGGAACCCTCGCGTGCGGCCACCGTGATGGCGACTTCCTTGTTCACCTGGTGCGCGGTGAGTGTGATGAGTACGGCGACGGCATCGCTGTT
>CALQEM020000235.1:0-5372 GCA_943329595.2 Bifidobacterium breve | reverse complement strand
TCGTGACTGGGTGAGTCGGCAGGTAGGTGAGTGGGTGACGCCTACCAGTGGTGCCACGACTCCAGCGCGGCCGACGGAGGCCGCACGCCGTAGCGCTCGCGCACCTGCTCAAGTTGCTCGCCCGCGATGGCGAAGTGGTCAATGAACGCGAAGTCGGCGTTGGTGTCTGACCCCCGGGCGAGCGCTTCGCCCAGCAGGTCAATGGCGCCGGGACGTGTCAGCACTCCCTCGGTCACCACGAGGTTGTCGACTCCGCTGATGCCTGTTTCGTGCACGATGATCGGCGCGAGAAATGCGAAGGTGTTCACGGGATTGTCGTCCATGGCCATCTGGAAGCCGCCGAGCGCCACCTCTCCGGGCCCGGTCGGCTCGATTCCGGAGATCACGTGAACGAAGTCGTGGGCCACGTAGAGGTGGTTCACGGTGGAAGGGCGGGAACCCACCAGCTCGAGGTTGTTGCGCTCGTAAAAGGCGAGAAAAGCGCGGCCCACGCTGCCATCGGGAAGGTCGGCAAAGGCCTCGAGCGCACGCACAATCTCCGGCTCGGGCGACTCGGCCTGAATCGGCACTGCGCGGTACCGCGGCTCGGAGCGCGCGAGAATCATGTCGTCGAAGAAGCGGGAAAAGTCGGCCGCGGCCTTGCGTGCGCCCTCGTTCACAAGGGCGCGAAAGATCTCCAGATCACGAGGTGCGAGGCCGATCGCGGCAGCGTACTGCTCGACCCGCGTGACCTGGTCGTCATGTAGTGGGTGTCGGCACATCTCGAGCGTGACCAGCACCTCGTAGAAGCGGCGCCGGGCCACGGGGTCGGTGACTGCCGCAGCGAGCTCGTCGGGCCCGAGGCCACCCACGGCCCTCAGGTCGATGTCACCGCGCCCCCACACGGGCCCCACTAGTGCGGCAAGTACGCGCAACTGCTCGTCGGTGGGACCGTCGCCCACATCGATGCCGCTCACGAGGCCGCGGACGACCGGTTCGACGAGCTCGGGTGCAATGGCAAAGGACATGCCGGTGAGACTACCGAGGCGATTCGGGGAGTGGCCGGCGAGGTCCCCTTACTCGGGTAAGCGGCCGCCTACTCGGCTTCTCTGGTGCAATGCGACATGAACTGTGGTGCAGTCCATTACCGAATGGTGGTGGATTGCACCACAGTTGGGGGGCTAGGCGGCGTTGGTGACCGGCGCGGCTACGGCGTGCCTGCCGGGGTGGCACCCAACGGCTCATTAGCGTGAGAACCCCGAGCAAAGGAGTAGGTAGTCATGGCGCGTCTGCACATTCCGGTACCCGACAAGGTTCTACCGTGGCAGGTGACGGTGTCAGCCGTCGCGCTGCTCATCGGCGCCGTCAACTGCACCGCGGTTGCGCTGTCGAACATCTCTCGGATGGGAGATCGGGCTGGCATCAAAGCGGCGATCGAGGAGGGCGACACGGTACTAGGCTCCACCGTTGCTGAGGGCTTCGACCACTACTACATCAGCATGACGGTGTTCTCGACAATGGGTTTGATCTACCTCGTCCTCGGGCTCCTGCTCTGGCGGGGCGAGCACCGTCATGGAGTGCGCATGATCGGAACGATCATGGCTGCGGTCAACGTCATCGGACTGACCGGCATGCTCGTGACCACCGGTGGCAGCGCGTTCCAGCAGACGAGCTCGCTGGTGGTGCACCTCGTCGTCCAGATTGTCATCCTGATCGGCATGATCATGCTGTGGGAAGGCGGCGGACGTCGCTGGGAGCATCAGGGCGCGTAGTCGGCTACCGCGCGACACCACGCACACGACGAAGGGCGGACCGGAAGACCCGGCCCGCCCTTCGTCGTGGGGATACTCAGATGTCGTAGTGGACAGTAGTAGAGCTCGAACTCGCCGCCCGTCAACAGTGCGGAATAGTGAGCGCTAGCGAGCGTGGCACGTGTGTTGCGCGACAGTCGCCACGCTGCGACCGCTCGGTGAGCAGTTCAGGACCTTGCGTCGAAACTCGACCGGGTGCAATGCGACGTGAACTGTGGTCGAATCCGTCACCGAGGGGTGCTGGATTCCACCACAGTTGGTGGGCGTGGTGGCCGAGGTGGGCGTGGTGGCGAGTGGCGTTCCGTGGCTCAGGGGTTGAGCCGGCTGATGGTGGTCCCCGCTGGAAGTTCGAGGGCCTCGGGTCCGGCCCAGAAGCCCCGCGGCTGCTTCGAATCCGGGTCGAGAGCCACCCAGGCGAAGGCGTCGGGCTTGGCAGGTGTGCTCGTGGCTGCGCCGGACGATGGACCCCCGCGCTGGCTGGGGAACGACCCTTCCATCACCACCACGTACAGCCGTAACTCGGCCGGCGTCACGCCTGAGGCGCCACGCGCCGCATCGAATTCTGAACCCGACATCTCCACCACGGCCACACTGACGAGAGACGAAGGCCAGCTATTACTTGGGTCTGACCCGCTTGTGCTCGCAGCAACATCGTGAGCCGCGGTCACCACCCAGTCGGGGAGAGGGGTCGCGGCCGCACTGCTCGCCGACTGCGTAGCCGCCGCGTCACTAGCGGCCACACCCCAGCTTGGGTGGGTGGGTACCCACATGACACCCACCACCACAGCCACCACAGCCACCACAGCCGCTGCCGCCATGACGATCGCTCCACGTCTCAGCATGAGATGCCGGACACGTCGACGTCGATTCGACGGTCGCGTCGCCGCGTGTCAACACATGGTGCATGATCGGGAAAGTCGAAATTCATAGTGTGTCCTCTGGGGCGTCGGCAGAACCAGATGGCAGCCATGAGGTCAACAACTGACGTTTCAACCTCTCACACATCAGGGCGCGACAACACCCCCGACCGCGCGGGTCGAGGGTCTCGCATCCCGGCGCGGCGAGCCTGGCCGGTAGACAGCGGGCTATCGAGCGGCGATCATGAGCGCATGAGTCTGCCCAATGCCGATACTTCCGAGCCAACCGCTAGCCGTTCGTCCCGCCGTAACCGCCGCGTGGTCATCATCGGCGCTCTCGCGCTCGTGCTCGTTGCGGGTGTGGTGCTCGTCGGTGTCCAGACCACAGGCGCGAGGTCGGGTGCGCTTGTCGGCGCCATCCAATGCGTCAACTCCGACAACGGCGACAGCAATCAGAGCGTGTCGTGGACTGACAATGCGAATTCAACTGGCGGCAAGTACTTCATCAACTACTACGCGGCGGGCAGCAGTCAGGTCGCGGAAGTGCCGGGAAATGTAGCGAACACGACCTACAAGTGGTCGCTGCCCCCGGGGACCGAGGTTGGCGACTGGACCGTCAACCTCCTGGTCTATGCGGACCCAAGCGGCGCCAAGCAGTGGTCCTCCGGCCCAGTCAATTGCCTTCGGTCGTGAACGGCTGAGGACGCCCCCCGAAGGCGACCGCAAGGGCGTGACAGCCTGACCCCTTCGATGGCACATGACGAAACCCCCTGTGCCCAATGGCATCAGGGGGTTTCGTCTGTGCGTGTGGGGCCTAGATGTCGTAGTAGAGCTCGAACTCGTGCGGGTGCGGGCGCAGCCGGATCGGGTCGACCTCCTGAGTGCGCTTGAAGTCGATCCACGTCTCGATCAGGTCGGGGGTGAACACGCCACCCTCGAGCAGGTAGTCGTGGTCGGCCTCAAGCGCGTCGAGCACCTCGGACAGGCTCGACGGAACCTGGGGGATGCCCTGGGCCTCGTCGGGCGGCAGCTCGTAGAGGTCCTTGTCGACGGGCTCGCGCGGCTCGATCTTGTTCTTGATGCCATCGAGGCCGGCCATGAGCCTCGCCGAGAACGCAAGGTACGGGTTGCCCGAGAGGTCGGGGCAGCGGAACTCGATGCGCTTGGCCTTGGGGTTGCTGCCCGTGATGGGGATGCGGATGCAGGCCGAGCGGTTGCGCTGCGAGTACACCAGGTTGACCGGGGCCTCGTAGCCCGGCACAAGCCGGTGGTACGAGTTCACGGAGGGGTTGGTGAACGCGAGCAGCGACGGCGCGTGGAAGAGCAGGCCGCCGATGTACCAGCGGGCCATGTCAGACAGGCCGCCGTAGCCGCGCTCGTCGTAGAACTGCGGCACGCCGTTGGTCCACAGCGACTGGTGCACGTGCATGCCCGAGCCGTTGTCGCCGAACAGCGGCTTGGGCATGAAGGTGACCGTCTTGCCGGCCGCGTTCGCCACGTTCTTCACGACGTACTTGAACTTCATCATGTCGTCGGCCGCCTTGAGCAGCGTGTCGAAGCGGTGGTTGATCTCCTGCTGGCCAGCCCCGCCCACCTCGTGGTGGGCACGCTCAACGATGATGCCCACCTTGTCGAGAGCCACGCACATTGCGTCGCGCAGGTCGGCCATGTGGTCAACCGGGGGCACCGGGAAGTAGCCGCCCTTGTAGCGCGGCTTGTTCCCGAGGTTGGCGCCACCCTCCTCGGCGCCGGTGTTCCACGGGCCCTCGATGGAGTCGATGAAGTAGTAGCCGGCGTTCTGCTTGGTCTCGAAGCGCACGCTGTCGAAGATGTAGAACTCGGCCTCGGCGCCGAAGTAGGCGGTATCGGCAATGCCGGTGCTGGCGAGGTACGCCTCGGCCTTGGCGGCCACCTGACGCGGGTCGCGGCTGTAGGGCTCGTCGGTGAAGGGGTCGAGAATAGAGAAGTTCATCACGAGCGTCTTCTCGGCGCGGAACGGATCAATGTAGGCAGTCTTGACGTCGGGCGTGATCTTCATGTCCGACTCATGGATGGCCTGGAACCCACGGATCGACGATCCGTCGAACATCTGGCCCACCTCGAAGAACGAGGCGTCGAGGCTCTTGGCCGGCACGTTGAAGTGCTGCATCACTCCGGGCAGGTCGCAGAACCGCACGTCAACGAACACGACGTCGTTGTCCTTGATGTAGGCAAGCACCTCATCGGGGTTGCTGAACATTCATCCTCCTCGCGCATCCCGGGATCTCTCCGGGGTCGTGGCCGTTACCGTGGTGGTCCCTCGGGGGCTGAGGTAAACCTAGCCAGTGTGGATTTCTCGGCAGTAAGGGGGTTGTTTCGGTCATGTTTCGTGATGGCTTCGCGCCCGGGCACGGGTGCGGGTTGGGCCCCGCCCACGTAGCGTGGAGAAATGGTGAATCGCAGGGACGTCGGCTCGTGGCTCTCCGGACCTCGAGACTCACTCGCCGAGCAGGGAATCGACCTCGGATACCGCGGCCAGCGGCTCGGGTTGCCCGCCGAGGGTCGCGGTGCGGTGGCCGGATTCGGTCGACGACTGCTGGCACTGATGATCGACTGGTTCGCCTCAATGCTGGTGGTGCGACTGCTGTTCCCGCTGGTCGCAGGCTCGGCGGCGACGTCTGACACCGGCCTGATCGTGCTGGGTGTGTTTGGCCTTGAGGTCGCGGCCCTCACCTGGCTCGGCGGT
>CALQEM020000234.1:0-5408 GCA_943329595.2 Bifidobacterium breve | reverse complement strand
GGCGGGCTTCGCACTGCCGAACACGACCATGTGGCCCACCTTCGGCGTCGGGCGGTGGCTGCGGTGCGCGACGTGTACGCGTACCTCGGTCTCGGAGAGTTCAGCGACGAGTGGGCCGAACAGGCCATCGACGCCGCTGGATCAAAGGACGTGCCCGCAGCCGACCTGATGGTTCCCCTCAACGCCTCACGCCTCATTCGCGATACCGGCGTGACCATGCTCGACGTCACCGCGGCCCTCGACGCCTGCGGCTACGAGGTCGAGGCCGAGCGCACGCTCGCCATGCTGCGCGCGCGAGTGCACGGCGACTACCTGCAGACCGCGGCGATCTTTACCGAGGACATGGAGGTCCTCTCACTGGTCACAGACCCAAACGACTATGCGGGCCCCGGCACGGGCTACTCACCCTCACCCGCACGCCAGGTTGAGATGGACTCAGTACGTCAGGCGCGATCGGTCGACGACCTGCGCGCCGAGCAGGCGTCGGCCCGCGACGACTCCTTCACCGTCGTTGGCCCCGCCCTCGCCGGACACGACCCTCGCGAGGTGGTCATCGGGGTGTCAGCCGCCACCGGACGAGCGCTGTGGGTCACGCTGTCGGGCCTCGCGGTGGCCAACGTGATCGGTGAATTGCTCGCCGGGCTCGAGGAGGAGGGATGCGTGGGCCGAGTGGTGCGCATCAATGACACGGTTGACCTCGGCTGGATTGGCCTCTCCGCCGCCCGCCTGTCTGGGTCGGGAATCGCCATCGGACTTCAGGCCAAGGGCACAGCGCTCATCCACCGCCGCGACCTCACCCCGCTGGCAAATCTTGAGCTCTACAGCGTCGCCCCCACGGTCACCCGAGCGCTCTACCGACAGCTCGGCATCTACGCCGCCCGGCACGCTAAGGGCGCCACCCCCGAGCCGGCCCGTAACCCGTACTCCGACGAAGCCATCGAGGCGAGGTACCACACGAAGGTTGTTTCCCTGGTAGCTATCGAGCGCCAGTGCGTCGATACCGCCCGTGCGCCGGAAGAGCTATCGCTTGCCGGGGCCGAGCGATGACCCGGGCCTGGTCCGGGCGCGCGGCGGCCGACGTCACTCTGGAGGCGCTACGCGCCGACGAGCTGGTGCTCGACGACGTGCGCATTCACCCCGACACCCTCGAGCACCAGGCGCAGGTGGCTGCCGCGCATGCGAATCCTCAGCTCGCCGCCAACTTTCGCAGGGCTGCCGAGCTCACCGCCCTTCCCGACTCTGAAGTGCTCGCCATCTACGAGGCGCTGCGGCCTCGCCGCTCCACGCGCGCGCAGCTCGAATCGATCGCCGCCTCCCTCGACGCACGAGGTGCCACGCTTAACGCTGAGCTCCTCCGAGAGGCGGCCGAGGTGTACGAGCGGCGCGGCCTGCTGCGGTGATGCTCGTCGCGGGCATCGACGTGGGCAACGCGACGACCGAGGTGGTGATTGCCGACTGCAGCACCGTGCCGCCTACCCCATTGGGCTGGGATCGTGCGCCCACGCGCGGGCGCAAGGGTTCGGCCCGAGCGCTCGAGGCCGGCGTCGAGCTTCTGCGCAGGGTTGAACGCCGAATCGGAGTGACCGCCGACCTGCTCGCGTTTGCACCTCAACACCCGGTCGACACGCTAAGCGCCACTGTTCCGAGCCCGCCCGTCGACACCGGGCGACTCGCTGTTCTCGCCTCCGGACGCCCCACACCCTCTGGCCGCGGCGTTGGTGTTGGTCGTCCGGTGGCCGTGGAGTCAGCCCCTGACGACACTGCCGGACCCGTGGTGCTCGTGGCCACCGATCCGCTGGGGTACGCGGCCACGGCTGAACGCGTCAACTCCTGGCTATCGACCGGTGCCGAGGTGGTGGGGGTTCTGCTGGCAGGTGATGAGGCAGTGCTCGTGAGTCGACGCCTCCAGCTGCCACTCCCCGTACTCGACCAAGTCGACACTGACGCAGCGCTCGCCGCCTCCCTCATCGCCGTTGAGGTCGCCGAGCCCGGCCGTCCCCTTCGCGAGCTAGGCGACCCGGTGCGACTCGCGGCGATGCTCGGCCTCACTCCCGCCGAACACCCGCATGCCGAAGCCGCGGCACGCTCCGTGCGGGGTTCACGCGACGCCGCCATTGCCCTGCTCGCGGCTCCACGCCAGCTGCCCCTCAACGGCGAGGTTGCCACAGTGAGCTCAGCAGACGGCTCCACCCTCGACCTGCTGTCTCACCTAGCGAGGCTGCGCGAGGGAGTCGCCCCCGAGGTCGTGCGCTGCCGCCTTCCTCATTCTGACGGAAGCTTTCGCGAGCATGAGGTTGACGACCTCTGGGGAGTCGACCTCACCGCCCTCGGCGAGCGCGCCGTCGCCCGCCCGGGTGCGGTCAACGACCGATCGGTGGCCCTCGCGCTGCTGGCTCCGCCGCCGAACGAGGGCCCGTCTCAGGCTGGCGCCGTGGTAGCCCTCGAAGCACTCGACCGACGCTTCGTGTGGGCCGGAACCGAGGCCGAGGCCGCTCTCGCCGGGGCACTGACCACTCCCGGGGCCCAGCGCTCGGCAATTGTCGTCGATATTGGCGCCGGAACGATCGACGTGGTTGGCACCTCGGCGGTGGGCACGGTCCTCGCCGGTGCCGGCGAACTGCTCACCGTCTCGGTGGCTGAGCTCATGGGCATCTCTCGCGGGCAGGCCGAGTGGGTTAAGCGGGGGCCGTGCGAGCGGGTTGAGGCCCCCCACGTGCTCGTTGACGAGTCGGGGCTGCGGCGTTTTGCCGATGAGCCCGTGCCCACCGGAAGCGTTGGCTGGCTGGTGGTGCCCGGACCCGCCGGACCCCTTCCCTTCGAGCAGCGGCTAGCGCCCTCCGAGTGGCGCGCGCTGAGGCTCACGCTCAAGCAGGACCTCATTGGAGGCAACATTCGGCGGGCTGTCAGCTCAGGCGTCGGCCAGTCCGACGTGATCGTGGTGGGAGGCCCGGCCGGAGACGATGAGGTGCTCGACTGTGTCGCGCGCGCCCTGCCCGGGGCGATTCCGGGTCGCGGCAACGTGGCCGGAGTCCTCGGCCACCGCTGGGCGGTCGCCTACGGACTCGTGGTGCTGGCCACGCTGCTGAGTGCCGATGGGGCAGGATCAGCGCATGGCTGACACCACGCACGCGACTCACGCTCTCGATGGGCGGCCTCGAGCCCGCGGACTCGGTATTCCGTTCGCCGGAACACCCGGGACCCTCAATGCCATCACCGACGTGCCCGGAGTGGCCGTGGGGCACCTCACCCTCATCGAGGGCGAGGGCCCGCTAGTTGTCGGCAGCGGCCCGGTGCGTACCGGGGTGACGGCGATTCTGCCCCGGGGAATTACCGGTGTCGGCGATCCGTGCACCGCCGGCTGGTACTCGCTGAACGGCAATGGCGAGATGACAGGAACCACCTGGATTGACGAGGTCGGTCTGCTTACCCTTCCGATCGCCCTCACCAACACCCACGCCGTCGGTGCGTGCCACCGCGGCGTGGTGACGTGGGTGACCCAGAACCGTCCTGACCTCGCAGCCGCCTGGCTGCTTCCGGTGGTGGCCGAGACCTGGGATGGCTATCTCAACGACATCAACGGCGACCACGTGCGCTCCGAGCACGTGCACGAGGCCATCGCCGCCGCCACCACCGGAGCGCCTGCCGAGGGCTCGGTGGGTGGCGGCACCGGAATGAACTGCTACTCGTTCAAGGGAGGGTCGGGCACCGCGTCACGCGTGGTGCGCCACGGAGGCACCGAGTACACAGTGGGCGCGCTGGTGCAGGCCAACTTCGGCAGCCGGCACGAGCTGCGCATTGCGGGTGTCGCGCTAGGCGACGAACTAGGCGACGACGACCCCATGGGTACCACCGACTGGTTCGCTCGCGACGGACAGCGGGCAGCGCTCGCCGGGGCAGGCTCGGTCATCGTGATCATCGCCACCGATGCACCCCTGCTGCCCGGCCAGTGCAAGGCGTTGGCGCGACGGGTTCCACTTGGTCTCGCTCGCACCGGAACCACCGGCGGACACTTTTCGGGCGACATCTTCCTCGCCTTCTCCACCGCCAACTCGGGTCTCGAAGGAAGCATCATTCCGACCTCCGAGGCCACGGCAGATGACTATGAGACGCTGCGTCACATACCGTGGGGACGCCTCGACCCCTTTCTCGAAGCCGTTGCCCTCGCGGTGGAGGAGGCTGTCGTCAACGCTCTCGTGGTGAATGCCGACATGGTCGGCCGTGACGGCCACCGCTCGCCCGCGCTGCCGCATGATCGAGTTGTTGCTGCCCTGACGCGAGCGCGGGTACTCACTTCACACGACGGCTGATCACGATCGTGCACCTCACGCGGTGAGCGCCCTCGCCACCCGCTCGTAGTCAGCGGCGACGTCGTCCCAGCGGTAGTGCTCGGCAACCCACCCACGTCCTGCCTCGCCGCGGAGCCGTGCAGCCGAGGGGTCAGCCTCATCGGCCAGCAGCAGGTCACCCAGTGAGTGCGAGTCAGCGAAGAAGGTGGCGCTCGGACCCGCGACCTCGCGGTTGAACGGATTATCGTGGGCCACCACCGGGGCTCCGGCGCCCATGGCCCGCAGCAGCGACGGATTGGTGCCGCCCACCGTGTGACCGTGCACGTACGAGCGGGCGCCGCCGTAGAGCTCATCGAGCAGGTGCTGGTCCCACACCGCGCCCACCAGCCGCACCCTCGTGTCGCCTTGGGCAGCGCGCCGCACGCTGTCGCTGTAGTCCTGCGCGTAGGGGGCCGAGCCCACCACGACCAGCGGCATCACGGCCGCACTGCGAACGTAGCCCGCCACAATCTCGCGCACTTGGTTCTCGGGCTCGAAGCGCGCGACCACGAGGTGGTAGGCGTCGGGTGCAAGGTCAAGCGTGGCCAGCCGCTCGACACCGGGATGAATCACCTCGGCGCCGTACGCGATGTACTCGGCCTCGCGGCCAAAGGCCCGTAGCACGTGCTCGCGCATGACCGTGGAGTCGGCGATCACTGCACTTGCCTGCCGTACGCTCACCCGCTCGGCCCAGCGGAAGTAACGTGCCCCCGCACCCGACCACTTGGCACGCAGCGACTCGAAGCCATCGAGATTCACCGCCACCGGAATGCCGGCCAGGCGTAGCGGCCGCAGATAGGGCGCATTGGCAGCGTTGAACATGAATGCCACGTCGGGCCTTGTCCGCACGATTGCGTGCGCCGTGCTGAGCGCTGCATGAGACAGCGTCTCGACGTGCCGCTCACGCACCGCGGGCAGGTTCACCAGGCGCATTCCCCGGTGCTCTGTCAGGGTTTGGCCCTCGTTGCGGCAGTAGACCACAACGTCGTGCCCGCGCTCGGCGAGTCGCGCACCAATCTCCTCAACCGCCGATTCGAATCCGCCGTAGCGCGCGGGGGCTCCGCGAGTGCCGATCATGGCGAT
>CALQEM020000233.1:0-5497 GCA_943329595.2 Bifidobacterium breve | reverse complement strand
TGTCGAGGGCCTTCAGCCCCTCGATCGCGCGGATGATGGCGAGAATCGCCCGCTGAACGGGCCTGATGTGCTCGACGTTGGCGCCAGGGTCGATGTCGACGTTGTACTCGTCGAAGACCTGCTGCGCACGATCGCGTGCAGACCGCCACGAGAAGAAACGTGCGTGCGAGGCGACAATCTCGCCCATGAAGAGGTTCTCGGTCACCGACAGGCTGGGCACCAGACCGAGGTCCTGGTGGACGAACTCGAAGCCGAGGTCACGGTACTGACCCGGCAAGAGAGGGAGTGCGACGTCCTCTCCGTTCACTTGCAGCGCACCAGAGTTGGGCTCGTGGAACCCGGAGAGGATCTTGATCAGCGTGGACTTGCCAGATCCGTTCTCGCCGAGCAGGCCGTGAACCTCGCCAGCGTGAACCACCAGGTCGACTTCATTGAGGGCGATCTGCCCGCCGAAGATCTTGGTAAGTCCGGTGATCTTCAGGAGGGGAGCATCTGCCATCTCTGATCCTCTCTGCGACAGGGTGTTCGGGGTGGGGAGTTAATTGCGCGCTCCGTGCCTGCACGTGGCAGGCACGGAGCACGCAATCTAGTGCTGAGGAGGGGTCACTGACCAGAGGTCAGGACTTCCAGAGCGCCTTGAAGCCGTCCACACAGGCCGTTCCGTAGCCGACACCCGGCTGCGCAGCAGGCGCACCGGTCTCAGCCACGTTCGTCTTGTCCCAGATGCGGATCGGAGTGCTGGTCTTGACCGGAGCCGCACCGGTGAGAACCCGGAACGCCTGGTCGGCCGAGGTGTAGCCGATGCACGGCGTGTCCTCGCCCACGTTCATCGCAACGGCAGTGCCCTTGGCGATGTCATCGAGTGCGAAGGCGGAGCCGTTGTAGCTGCCGATCTTCACGTCGGTGCGGCCGAGCGTCTCCACTGCCGGGAGCGCCCCTGCGACGAGAGCGTCGTAGAGCACGTAGACGTAGTTGATGGTCGGGTCCTTCTGCAGCGCAGACTGGATCTCGCCCTGAGTCTTGGTGTTCCAGTCAGCGACCGGGATGTTGATGACGGTCGACTTGCAGTCCGGGCAGTTCGCCTTGAACTCGCCTTCCATCGTCTCGATGGTGCCGGGGCTCGGCAGGATGTCGGAGCCACCCACGATCAGGGTGTTGGCCTTGCCCTGCGAATCGGCGATGATCCAGTCAGCAGCAGCCTTGCCTGCGTCGTAGAACGGTGCGGTGACGTTGGCAGCCAGGTCGGCACAGCCCTCACAGGCGGGCGGGTCGGGCAGCGAGTTGTCGTAGAAGTGCACGCAGATGGTGGGGATGCCGGCGGCCTTAGCCTCGGCGATCTGCGGGCCGAGTGCACGGGGGTCGGGGCAGCCGTTGAGCAGGATGATGTCCTGCTTGGAGCCGATGGCCTGCTGGATTCCCTGAACCCACTGCGAGACCTGGCCCTGGTTGTCGAACACCGTGGTGGTCAGGCCCTGCGTCTCACCGGCAGCCTTGATGTTGTCGGTGATGTTCTGGACGAACGGGTTCGGGATCGACGGGATCACGAACATCTTCTTGCCCTTGAGGGTTGAGGTGTTGACCTCAGGCCCAGGGGCCGTGAACGACGTCGGTGCCGCGGAGAACTTGGCAACGGAGTCGAGGACGGACTGGGGCACGGCGCCGCCCGCCGACGCGGATGACGAGGCGGGTGCGGGTGCGCTGGACGTGGGCGTTGACGATCCACCGCTTGAACAGGCCGCGAGTGCGACCGCCCCCGCGGCAAGCAACACGATCGGCGTGAGCCGTCGAGATAGGAACATGAGTTCTCCTTGGGTGTTGGCGAGATGACCCTCGAGGGGGTTCTTCAGAAATTAGCCCCTCGGAGGCCCCCACGTATACAACTTCGATCAAATTTAGGTTACGTTTCGAGTTCAGGGGCGTTCAGACGCATTTTCGTATGCAACATGAGCGTCGCGCGAGCGTTACGCACTGTATGTCTGTTTCGTGACTCTAGCCGTGGCCAGGGTCGCGGCGACTCGTCTTGGACCTGGAGGTTCCGTGAACGACGACCACCTGCCGATCGACACCCTCCGTCGCATCGAACAGCGGATTCTCTGGCTCGCGGTCCGCATGGTCGACTTCGCCAACCACGAGCGTCCCCAGGCCGGCGACATCAAGGTCGGTGGGCATCAGGCATCGTCGGCCTCGATGGTGAGCATCATGACCGCCCTGTGGTTCCACCACCTCGATGGCCCCGATCGTGTGGCCGTCAAGCCCCACGCGTCGCCTGTCTTCCACTCGATCCAGTACCTGCTGGGCAACCTTGACCGCTCGTTCCTCACCACCCTGCGCGAGTTCGGTGGACTGCAGGCCTACCCCTCCCGCACCAAGGACCCCGACCTGGTCGACTTCTCCACCGGCTCGGTCGGCCTCGGCGCCGCCGCCCCGCTGTTCGCAGGAGTGGTCCGTCGCTACGTTGACGCGCACTTCGCCGAGCGCCCTCAGTCGCGCTTCGTGTCGATCCTCGGCGACGCCGAGCTCGACGAGGGCAGTGTGTGGGAGGCGATCGCCGACCCTGCCACCGAGGGCCTCGGCAACGTGCTCTGGATCGTCGACTTCAACCGGCAGTCCCTCGACCGCGTGGTGCCCGGCATCCGGATCAAGCAGTGGCGGGCCCAGTTCGAGGCATCGGGCTGGCACGTCAAGGAGGTCAAGTACGGCCACCGGCTCACCGCCGAGTTCAACGCGCCGGGCGGACACCTGCTGCGCGACTGGATTGACGGCATGCCCAACGAGAAGTACCAGTCGCTCTTCGCCCTCCATGGCCCCGAGCTCAGGGCTCGCTTCGTCGAAGGAGCCCCCGCCGAGCTCGTGTCACACATCGAGAGGTACGACGACAGCACCCTGCGCGACGTGGTCACCGACCTCGGCGGGCATGACCTCCGGTCCCTCATCGACGCGCTCGACGAGTGTGACGCCGTGAAGGATCGCCCCAGCGTGATGTTCGCCTACACCGTGAAGGGCTGGGGGCTGCCCACCGCGGGCAATCCGCGCAACCACTCGGCGCTGCTGAACCATCAGCACATCGATGAGCTGCGCGCCGGCACCGGTCTCGACGAGGCGTCGGAGTGGGACCGCTTCGACCCAGCCTCCGAGGAGGGCGTCCTCGCCGCTCGCCGCAGGGAGCTGCTCTCCCGTCCGGCCCGCACGACGCCTCGCAGCATCGAGGTTCCGTCGTCGACCATCACCCATGTCTCTCAACGACCGCTGTCGACCCAGGAGGCCTTCGGCCGCATTCTGGTCGACCTGTCGAAGCTCGAGTCGGTGGCGCCCTACCTGGTCACCACGGCACCCGATGTGGCCACCTCGACCAACCTCGCGGGGTTCATCAACCAGGCGGGGGTCTTCACCCCCGAGCCGCGCCATGCGTGGAACGCCGATCCTCTGCTCAAGTGGACCGAGGGCCCCACCGGCCAGCACATCGAGCTCGGAATCTCTGAGATGAACCTGTTCCTGCTCCTCGGGCAGCTGGGCCTCTCGTGGGACATCTCAGACCAACCGCTGCTCAGCATCGGCACGGTCTACGACCCGTTCGTCCTGCGCGGCCTCGATGCGCTCATCTACTCCGTGTACTCCGGAGCCCGCTTCGTGATCGCGGGAACTCCCTCGGGAGTGACGCTCGCGCCCGAGGGTGGCGCACATCAGTCGACCATCACCGCGTCGGTCGGCCTCGAGCTGCCGGGGCTGACCTTCCTCGAGCCTGGGTACTCGGTGGCCCTCGACTGGCTGCTGTGCGACGCCCTCTCGACCATCGGCACCGAGGAGGTGCACACGGCCACCTCACACCTGCAACCGGCGACCAGCGAGCGCGGGGCCTACTACTTCCGGCTCACCACTCGCCCCCTCGACCAGGCGCCGTTCGAGGCTGCCCGCCAGCGGCTCAGCGACACCGTGCTGCGCCGCCAGGTCATCGCCGGGGCGTACCGGCTCGTCGACGCGTTCGAGGCACACCCCGAACTCGCAGAGATTCCCAGCACTCCCGTTGTATACATCGTCGCCTGCGGCGCGGTGCTGCCCGAGGCGCTCCTCGCGGCCGAGGAGCTGGCAGACGAGGGAATCGCCGCGCACGTCGTCGATGTCACGTCGTCCGACCGACTGTACGCAGCCTGGCAGCGCACGGTGCGGTTCGCGGTTCGCACGGCTGCCACGCCGTCGATCGCCGGAACATTGCGTGCCGCCTTCCCTGACCGCGCGCCCATCGTCACCGTGCACGACGCCTCGTCGCACCATCTGGCGTGGCTGGGCTCCGCCCTGGGGGTGCCGTGCGTGTCGCTGGGGGTCGACTCCTTCGGGCAGTCCGGCAACATCGCCGACCTCTACGCGGTGCACGACCTGCTGCCGGGGTCCATCGTCAATGGGGCGCTCGCGGCGCTCAGCACCCTGTGAGCGGGCGACTGCTGTGAGCCAGCCCCCCAGGGAGAGTGCCGCCGACGTCGCCGTGATCGGCCTGGGCGCAATCGGGCTTCCTGTGGCCGTGAACCTCGCCAAGTCTGGCTTCGTCGTGCAGGTGTGGAACCGCACGGGAGGACGCGCCCAGCGCGCGATCGACCAGGGTGCGGTCGAAGCGGGAAGCCCTGCCGACATCGACGCTCGCGTGGTGCTCACCGTGCTGCCCGACACTCCCCAGCTCGACGAGGTGCTCGCGCAGGGCCTCGAGTCGGCCCTCCGCCCCGGGGATGTCCTCGTGGTCATGAGCACCGTGTCGCCACAGGCGATGCGCCAGCTCGGCGAGCGGCTGGGCAGCTCCTGCGGAGCCCACGTGGTCGACGCCCCGGTCAGCGGCGGCGACGTGGGTGCTTGGGACGCGACCCTGTCGATCATGATCGGGGGCGAGCCCGAGCCCGTGGCGGTCTGCTGGCCGATCTTCGAGGCCGCCGGCTCGCGCCTGCGCCACCTGGGGCCTCTCGGCTCAGGACAGGTGGCCAAGCTGAGCAACCAGATCATCGTGGGCGCGACGCTCGCCGCCATCGGGGAGGCCATCAACCTCGCCCGCGCGGCCGGGCTCGACGACCGCATGGTGGTCGAGGCACTCAGTGGTGGTCTGGCCGGCTCGCGGGCACTCGACACCAAGGGCGAGAAGATCCTTAGCGGCGACTTCACCCCGGGCGGGGCGGCGTCACACCAGCTGAAGGACCTGCGCTACGCCACAGCGGCCGCCAGCGAGCTCGGGCTCGCCCACCCGCTCACCGCCGCGGTCACCGAGCTGTACGAGCAGCTCATCGGCAGCGGGTTCGGCGAACTCGACCAGAGCGCTATCGCACTTCTCAGCCTGCCCCCCGCCAGCTCGAACGGCCCATCACACGACACCACCTCCGAGGAGCCAACATGACCCGCACCCTCTCACTGGCAGTGATCCCTGGCGACGGCATCGGAGTCGACGTCACGGCCCAGGCGCTGAGAGTGCTCGACGCAGTCGCGCCCCTGGCCGACCTCGGGGTGTCGACCAAGGAGTTCGACC
>CALQEM020000232.1:0-5516 GCA_943329595.2 Bifidobacterium breve | reverse complement strand
CCTATGGCTGCTTGAGGCCTACAGCAATGACCGCGGCTTCCAGGCCGAGATGTACGCGCTGCCCTTCCGAGCCGGGGTTGCCCTCGCCATCACCGGATCCGAGTAGGACGTCAGTCGATGAGGTCGTGCAGCACGATCGTGGCGTCGCGATCGGGGCCAACGCCGATGGCGCTGATGCGAGTGCCCGACTGCTCCTCAAGAAAGCGCACGTAGCGCTGCGCGGCGAGGGGGAGGCCCTCAAAGGTGGTGACCCCCGAGATGTCCTCGGTCCACCCGGGCAGGTACTCGTACACCGGGATTGCGTGATGAAAATCGGTCTGCGAGCAGGGCATCTCCTCAACGCGCTGCCCGTCGATCTCGTAGGCAACGCACACCGGAATTTGCTCCCAGCCGGTGAGCACGTCGAGCTTGGTCAGGAAGATGTCGGTGAGGCCATTGACCCGCGTGGCATACCGGGCAATGACCGAGTCAAACCACCCGCAGCGACGCGGCCTTCCGGTGGTGACACCGCGCTCGTGCCCGATGGCGCGCAGCTTCTCGCCGTCGTCGTCGAGCAACTCTGTGGGGAAGGGCCCCGAACCCACCCGAGTCGTATACGCCTTGAGGATTCCCACTACGCGGCTGATCTTGGTGGGACCGATGCCCGAGCCCGTCGCGGCTCCGCCTGCGGTGGGGCTGCTCGACGTCACAAACGGGTAGGTGCCGTGGTCGACATCGAGCAGGGTGCCCTGTCCGCCCTCAAGCAGCACCACTTTGCCCTCGCTGAGCGCGCGGTCGAGCACCAGCGAGGTGTCGGCGACATACGGCCGAAGTTGCTCGGCGTAGCCGAGCAGGAACTCGCTGACCTCGCCCACGCTGATGGCCCGCTGGTTGAACACCTTGACCAAGATCTGGTTGCGGGTATGTAGCGCGCCCTCGACCTTCTGCACCAAGATTTTGTCGTCGAAGAGGTCCTGCACACGGATGCCGATGCGAGCCACCTTGTCGGCGTAGGCAGGCCCGATTCCTCGACCCGTGGTGCCGATCTTCGCGTTGCCGAGGAACCGCTCGGTAACCCTGTCGAGCGTGACGTGGTAAGGCGTGATGAGGTGCGCGTTGGCGCTGATGAGAAGCCGCGAGGTGTCGACGTCCTTGGCCTCAAGCTCGGCGATCTCATGCATCAGCACCTGGGGGTCGATGACCACGCCATTGCCGATCACCGGAACGACCGTCGGCGTCAGAATTCCGCTGGGCAGAAGGTGCAGGGCAAACTTGCGCTCTCCAATGACCACGGTGTGGCCAGCGTTGTTGCCACCCTGATAGCGCACCACGTAGTCGACGCGCGCGCCGAGGAGGTCGGTGGCCTTGCCCTTGCCCTCGTCGCCCCACTGGGCACCCACGAGCACGATCGCCGGCATGTTCGTCTCCTCAGCACAGAATGCGGGGAGACGAATGCGCTGTCAGCGCGGGACTTCGGACTCCCCGCGCAGCCTACCCTGACAACAGGCGCGTCGCGGCTGCACGGCCAAGCGAAGTACCCGAGAGCCAGGCGGCCTCCACTCGCGGTCCACCGTGCCACGAGTCACCGGCAAGGCCAATGCCCAGACGCTCGTTGAGCAAATGCGGCTCGTCGCGACCCGCGAGAGGTCGCGCGAGGCTCCAGCGCTGAACGTGGGTGTGCAGCGGCTCGGCGCTGATGCCCAGCACCCGATGGGTCGCCTCGACCATCGCGGGTCCGGCCGCCGCGGGATCAGCTAGGTGCTGCGCGGCGAAATGCGAGGCCGCGTGGGCGACGAGCACCGGGGCGTCGTCGCCGCGGCGCGAGCCATCGTCGGCCACGAAGCCCAGAACATCGGAGTCGTTCACGAAGATGCCGGTGATGTGGGGCCAGTGGCGCTTGTCGTACACGGCGGTGAGCGCGAGCACGGGCTCCCACTGCGAGTCGGAGAGCACCGCGGTGATCGGGTCGGTGGCGTCACCGCTGAGGAGCCGCAGCATCTGGGGGTCGGGGCCGCACAGCAGCACGAGGTCGTACGGCTCGCCGTCTGCCCAGGGTTGCCCGTCGCGCCACGACACCTCTGCCACCTCACGGGGGTGGTGCACCGAGTCGGAGTCGAGCGAGGAGGCCATGTGCTCGACCAGCGAGCGCAGGCCAGCCGGCGCGGACCATCTCATCTGGCCGCTCGACAAGCCAGTGAGTCCACTGGGCCCTGCCACTCCGAGACTGTCAGTCCACGGTCTCGCCAGTCCGAGGGTTTCCCAGTGGGCGACTAGCGAAGCAAAAGCGGGATCACGGACCGTGAAGTACGACGCGCCGATGTCGACGGGACGACCGTCCCACCTGGAGCCTGGGTCGCGCAGTGTGCGCACCGCCATGCGACCGCCGAGGCGCTTGCCGCGATCGACGATGGTGCAGGAGACGCCAGCCTCGGCGAGCGACTTCGCCGCCGCAAATCCGCTGATGCCACCGCCCACAATCAGGACGCTGGGAACCGCCACCCGCTATCCCTCAAGCGCCGCGGCGGCGGTGGCCGACGACTCGCGCAGGAAGACGGCGCAGCGGGTTGCCTCATCGTTTTCACCGATGGACTCCGCCGCGCGGCGAAGGGCATTGAGGCAGCGCAGGAACCCGCGGTTGGGCTCATGCTCCCACGGCACCGGACCGAAGCCCTTCCAGCCATTGCGGCGCAGGGCGTCGAGACCCCGGTGATAGCCCACCCTCGCGAACGCGTACGACTCGACAACAGCACCCTCGCCCCACGCCTCGTCGGCGAGGGTCGCCCAGCCCAGACTGGAGGTGGGTGCGGCCTTCACGACGTCGCGGGCGTCGGTGCCTGCCTCAAGCGCCTCGAATCCGGGGTCCTGCGGCAGCAGGGTGGGCGGCGGGCCGCCGAGCAGGTTCGTGTCGATTGTCATGTCAGACCATCCTGGTGCCTGCGGAGCGCAGGTCGTTGCAGGCCTCGACGACTCGGGCGGCCATGCCCGCCTCGGCCAACTTGCCGTAGGTGCGGGGGTCGTAGATCTTCTTGTTGCCAACCTCGCCATCGACCTTCAGCACGCCGCTGTAGTTGGTAAACATGTGGTCGACGATCGGGCGGGTAAAGGCGTACTGGGTGTCGGTGTCGACGTTCATCTTCACGACGCCGTAGTCGAGCGCCTCGCGGATCTCGCTGAGCAGCGAGCCGGAGCCGCCGTGAAAGACTAGGTCGAAGGGCTTGTCCGTGCCGTACGCGGCCCCGACTGCCTTCTGGATGTCGTCGAGAATCGAGGGCGTGAGCTTGACGTTGCCGGGCTTGTACACGCCGTGCACGTTGCCGAAAGTGGCGGCCACCATGTAGCGGCCGCGTTCGCCGAGGCCGAGCTTGGCCGCGGTGGCAAGGCCGTCGTCGGGAGTGGAGTAGAGCTTGGCGTCGTGCGTAGCCTCGACGCCGTCTTCCTCGCCACCGACCACGCCGATCTCAAGCTCCATGATGATGTGGGCGCGCTGGCACTTATCGAGCAGCTCCTCAGCGAGGTCGAGGTTCTCCTCGAGCGGCACCGCCGAGCCGTCCCACATGTGCGACTGGAAGAGCGGCAGCTCACCGCGCGCGACCCGCTCGAGGGAGATGTCGAGGAGGGGGCGCATGTAGCCGTCGAGCTTGTCGGCCGGGCAGTGGTCGGTGTGCAGGGCAATGTTGACGTGGTACGACTTGGCGATCTCGGTGGCGAACACGGCCAGCGCCTGCGCGCCAGCGACCATACTCTTTACCCCCTGCCCCGACGCGAACTCGGCGCCTCCCCATGACACCTGAATGATGCCGTCGCTCTCAGCCTCAGCGAAGCCGCGCAGCGCAGCGACGATCGTCTGCGACGACGTGCAGTTGATGGCCGGGTAGGCAAAGGCACCAGCCTTGGCGCGGTCGAGCATCGCGTTGTAGACGTCGGGGGTGGCGATGGGCATGGCGCAACTCCTTGAACCAAGTGAGCGGAAGCGCCATCATCTCAGACTCGGGGGCCGCATTCACACCCGGCTTGAGCTGCCGTCAGGAATCGGACCGAGGTTGCAGCCACCGCACCTCAGGCTCGACGAGCCCGGGAGTGTCAGGTGATGGCGCATGCTGGCGGATCCAGGTGTGCATAGCGATGGCCGCTGCTGCCCCGATATTGATCGAGCGGGTGGAGCCGAACTGCGAGATGTGGTGAATTGACTCGCAACGCGCCCTCGCCTCGTCAGACAGCCCGGGGCCCTCCTGGCCGAAGAGCAGCACGCAGCGCACCGGAAGCATGGCCGACTCGATCGGAGTCGAGCCGGGCACGTTATCGATGCCGATGATCGCGATGCCTTCCTCGTCCGCCCAGCGAAGGAGCGCGTCGACGTCGGAATGGTGACGGATGTGCTGATAGCGATCGGTGACCATCGCCCCGCGGCGGTTCCAGCGGCGGCGGCCCACGATGTGCACCTCGCGGGCGAGGAAGGCATTCGCCGTGCGCACGATGGAGCCGATGTTCATGTCGTGCTCGATGTTTTCAACCGCCACGTGGAAGTCGTGCCGTCGCAGGTCGAGGTCGGCGACGATCGCCTCCATCGACCAGTAGCGGTAGCGGTCATCGACGTTGCGCGAGTCGCCGTCGGCGAGCAGCAACGGGTCGAAGTGCTCGTCGTCGGGCCACGGCTGGGGGTGCGGGCCGACGCCCACCATGCGCTCTAACGAGGGGTTCACGTGTCGAACTCTAGATCGCACTTAGTGTGGGGTGGTGCCAGTGATCGCCCTCACACTCCAGCCGCAGCTGGAGACCCTGCCCGCCTGGGGCGTATACCTCGTGGTGTGGGGCTTCATCTTCGTCGAGTCAGCCCTGCTGGTCGGCTTCCTGCTACCGGGCGACTCGCTTATCTTCGCCGCGGGACTCATCGCCGGCACACCAGGCAGCTCGGTGAACATCATCATTCTGCTGATCGGGAGCTTCCTCGCGGCGTTCGTGGGCGACCAGCTCGGCTACGTGCTGGGCCGCAAGCTGGGGCGCCCCTGGGTTGAGTCCCGCAAACGGCCGATGTGGAGCCGCGGGCTCACCCGGGCCGAGGAGTTTTACGAGCGCCTCGGCGCACTCTCGGTGATCGTCGCGCGGTTCATCCCGTGGGCCCGCACCTTTGTGCCGTTTGCCGCCGGGGTTGCCAAGATGAACTACTACAGCTTCCTGATCACCAACGCCATCGGTGCCCTCATCTGGGCCGTGGGCATCACGGCGATGGGCTACTTCGCGGCCGCCAACCCGGTGGTGCGCGCAATCTCGTTCAGCATCGCCGGCTTCTTCATCATCATGTCGTTGGTATACATGGCCTACATCGGAGTGCGGGCATTGATCCGACGCCAGCGCAATGACTCGGACGGTGCTCCCGACCCGACTCCGTCTAGCCTCGACTCATGACCCCCCTCGCGCTCGTGGCGCTCCTTGACTGGCTCAAGCCCGAGAACATCCTGAACTGGATGGGCCCGTGGGCACTCGCGGGCGTCGCCTTCATCATCTTCGCCGAGTGCGGACTGCTGCTGGGCTTCTTTCTG
>CALQEM020000231.1:0-5524 GCA_943329595.2 Bifidobacterium breve | reverse complement strand
TGGCGCTCGGTGTCGGTGGGCACTGGTCGGTTGGGCTAGAGTCTCGCGACGACCAGTGGCATCCCCGACTACACCGAAGTCCCCGGTGGCATGACCAAGATCGCCACCGACCCGAACTTCGCGCCCACGCCCGCTCAGCTCCTGGCCACGGGACGACCGCGCCCTGCTCGTACGTGTATCCGAAGCTGAGCCCGTCGAAGGAGAAGTGGTCATGCTGCCGCGAGGCGGCCTCACCGAGCGTCGCGCGCAGGGACGCACCCGATGGTGCCTCGATGTTCGCGAAGCCCTCAGGGTCATTGACCAGGATTCCAGCGAGGCCGGTCTCCATCATCGTCTTGGCGTTCTCCAAGCTGTTGAAGGTGTTGCGCGTGCCAACGGGCAAGCGCTCGACCTGATAGGTGTCGAGCAGTTCGGGCCCGGCGTAGCCGCTGAGCACAGCCCGGATCTTCCACGCGAGGTTATGTGTGTCACCGATAGCCGTGTTCATGCCCATTCCCCCGGTGGGAGGCATCGTGTGGGCAGCGTCACCCGCGAGGAAGATGCGACCGACCTTGGTTGTCTGCGCCACCGCGGCACGCATCCGCCAGGGAAGGATGCTGCGAATCTCAATATCAATGTCCGGATCGCCAATGGCCGCGCGCACGATTTCCGTGACCCGCTCCTCCGTGAACTCCTCAAACGGAACGCTATCGGCGTCGTATGCGCTGAGCATGTGCCAGCGCGTGTCACCATCAAGGGAGATGATCACGCCTTGCGCGTCGGTGTTGTACACCCAGTAGAGGATGTTCGGGTTGGCCTTGGTGTACTTCGACATGTCGGCATGAAAGTAGATGCCCAGCTGAGTGCCGAGGGTGCCAGGGCCGTCCATCTCAATGCCAAGGCTCTCCCGCGTCTGGCTGCGGGGTCCGTCGGCAGCGATGCAGTAGTCGGCGGTGATGATGTGCGGCTGCCCATCCTGGCCCGTGACGGAGACCGTGACCTTCTCGTCGTTCTGCTCGACCGACCCGATGGTCACGCCGAAGTGGACCGTCGCATTGCCTGTGGCCTCGGCCGCACGCAGAAGCACCGGCTCCAGGCGATCCTGCGGTGTCGATGACAGAGGCGCTGGCCCCGCGCCCTTGTCGGTCATCAGCCACTCAGAGTTTTCATCGAAGTCCACCCGGCCCAACTCGATACCGGAGACGCGGGTGACGAAGGTGACGCTCTTGAGGAAGTCGCGCGGAACACCAACTGACCGCACCTCGTCCTCGACACCCCACAGACGGAACAGCTCCATGGTGCGGCCGTTCTCCACGTGGCCGCGTGGATGATCGCTGGTGCCAGCGCGGCGCTCGAGCACCACGCACTCCACCCCCTGACGCCCGAGAGCGATTGCCGCGGTCAGCCCTGCCGGGCCGCCGCCGAGGATGACCACCTGGGTACGAGTGTCTGCGAGTGTGGCTGTCACGGAACCTCCTGAAGTTACGCCGGTTCGTGCAACACGTCCCGGACTGATGTGCTTTGATGTTATCAAATATCTCAGTTAGCATGTCCAGTGTTTGCCGCGTCATTTCCCAGCACCGCAGCACGGTGGATTCCTTGAGTCTGGCGCGGTGCCCGACCACCCGTAGGAGGCATGATGGACATCTGCGAAGCAACCCTGGCGGCTGAGGATCGCCGCGTGGCTGCTCTGCTAGCGGCCGACACGGTGACGATCGGGGCCTTGTTCGACGATCGAGTGCAGTACGTGCACGCGAACGGCCTGCTCGACACCAAGGCCTCGTACCTGTCCTCCATGGCACGCGGTGACCTCACGTACCTCACCATCGACATTTCCGACCGGAGCGTCACCGAGCACGACGACCTCGTCGTCGTGGTGTTCCGGATGCGCACCGACATCTCTTACCACGGCGAACCTCGAACGCTCGACAACATCTGCACCACCGTCTGGTCGGGTACAAGCCCGCGCCTCATCTCTTTCCAGGCGACTCCCAAACTCGTCTGAGATCCGTCGATGAAGACGGTCTGCAGCGCGTTAGGCATCGGTAGCATGGCGGGATCAGAAGCCCAGGGGGGCCGCGTAGAGCAAATCGGCCAAGGAGTCACAGCGTGAATTCGCCTTCGTCCATCCGCCCCATCGAATCCAGTTCGATGACCGAGCGGGTCACGTCTGAGTTGCGCCGCTCAATCCTCAACGGCGCGCTGGAGCCTGGCCAGACCTTCTCGTTGCGCGAGATCTCAGCACAGTTGGACGTGAGCTTCATTCCCGTGCGTGAGGCTCTCCGCAATCTTGAGGCGGAAGGGCTCGTCGTCACACGAACTGGACGAAGCGCCCAAGTTGCCCCGCTCGACCTCGCCGACCTCCAGGCCATCTATCGGCTACGTCGCAGCATTGAGCCGGACATCGCCCGCAACTCATGTCCGCTGCTCACGGACGACGATCTCGACCGCCTCGACGCAATCGCGTCAGGCTTTGCTGACCCGGATCTGTCGTACGACGGGATCTTCGACGCTCACATGATTCTTCATCTGGCCCTGTTCGAGCCAGTGACCACCACATGGGACATCCGCGTGCTCACCAGCTTGTGGCGTGCGGTCGAACGCTATATCCGTATCGGCTTCGGAAAGCTCGACAGCGACCCACATGAGCACGACCGTCGGGCGCACTCGCATCACGAACTCATCGATGCGTTCCGTACGCGCGACCCTGATGTGGCGGCCGGTGCCATGCGTATCCATCTGGCCCGAAATGAGCAGATCGCGCTCGCAGCGCTCAACGACTGAACGCCCCACTTCTCGGGCCGTTGACGGGGCAGAGGGTTGAGCCTTCGCATGTCGTGCTGCGTCGAGTGCGACGCCTCTGCTACTCACAGGGATATCGCAGTGGCGAGGGGGCGGCTCGTCGGTTCCAGTTGAGCACCCAGACGCCCATGCAGCCGGTCTACTGGACGTCGGGTCCCAACCGCGAAATCCAGGTTGGGAAGACTCGAATCCGGCTCCGCCACGCGAGTGCGAAGAAGATGGCCCTAGCGGGTACTCCGGCTGGTACTGCGCTTGCAGCGCTTTGGTACCTCGGCAAGGAGCAGGTGACGCCAGCAGTCATCGAGCAGATCAAGTCCAGACTGCCGGAGGGCGAGTTCGAAGCGCTGCGGTCGGAGACCAGGTCGATGCCGGCCTGGATGAGCGACGCCTTCATCCGCTTCGAGCATGACTACGTCACTGCTTCCTGACATGGTCGACTTCCTGAGCCTGTAGCGGCAGGCCGCAATGCGGACCTCACCGTCGACCACCTTGTAGACGAGTCGGTGCTCGTCCGTGATGCGTCGTAACCAGTAGCCCGCGAAGTCGTGCTTCAGAGGTTCTGGCTTTCCTATTCCCTCATTGCCGTTGCGCACAATGTCGGCGATGAGAGTGTTGAGTCGCTTCAGAACCTGCCGGTCCTGGGCCTGCCACCAGAGGTAGTCGTCCCAGGCGTTGGCGTCCCAGACCATTCGTCTCACTCGACGTCGATGAGTTGGTGCTCTGTACCCTCGCCAGCCTCGAGGCGTTCCATGGCATCGAGAAGCCTTCGTGCGTTGACGGGCGAGCGCATGAGGGAGGCGGTCTCGCGAAGGGATTCGAAGTCGGCGAGCGACATGATGACCACCGGTTCGTGCCCTGCGCGAGTGATGACCACTTCCTCTCGGTCATTCACTACCGAGTCGAGCACCTCGGCGTACCTGGCCCGGGACTCGGTGTAGCTCATGGTCTTCATAGCGCCTCCTGTACGGAAAACTGTACGTGGCGCGCGAGGCAGGGTCAGGCCCGCCCAGCCGCAACCACACCACTAACGAGCGACGAGAGCCGTCACAGCGTCGAGTTCATTGCCGTGCCGATCACGTTCAATGTCAATCTCGTAGTCGGCCTGGATGTTGATCCAGAACCGATCGTCGACACCGAGGGCCTTGGAGAGGCGAAGCGCGGTCTGAGCAGTGATTGCTCGCTTACCTCGCACGATCTCGCTGATGCGGGTCTGCGAGAGGCCGGTTGCTTGGGCGAGCCGATACTGCGTGATGCCCAATGGCTCGAGGAATTCGGTGAGCAGGATTTCCCCGGGCGTGATCGGTTCATGGGACTTCGCCATCATCGTCCTCTGTTGAGTACTGACCGGCACGATCACCGGACAAATTTTTCAAGTCGGTTTCCCCGTATCACTAAACGATAGTATCGCGGAGTGAGAGTATGTGGGAATCGCATCAGCGAGTCGCCCGCCGACTCGGATCATATTTCGTAGACTCATGTGGGTGAGTTCCAAGAATGGTCGCGGCGGCAAAGGCCGGCCGCCGCAGCGTCCGCAGCGCCCGGTGACACTGTCGGTGGTGCGCAACCACGACGACTCCGGACAGAACCAGATGCTGATCCAAGGGCTGCGCCGAGCCATGCGCGGGTCCGAGCCTCTCGACTTCCTCGCCATCGTCAGCGGGTTGCTGGAGGTGACTGACCCTCGCCGCCGAAGTCCCTTCGCGCGAGGCGACGAGCAACCCACCGCCGACGAGTTGGTCGAGTCGCTCATCGGGACTTCCTTCGCCGAGACGACGGCTGCGTTAACAGCGATCCGTGCTCTCTCCGGCGACGAGTTGCTGGCGGCACGGATCGGGCGTGAGCTCGCGACCCGACGCCATCCCCTGCCCGACTGGCTCGCCGGCTTGAACCAGGCGCGGATCGAACCTGAGGTGTGGTTCGTCACCCATGTTCTTGGCGACGGCGACGACTACCTCGTGGGCGTCACTCTGCCTTCGGGCCACAGCTTGTCGGCACTGGTCTACATCGACCACAACATGGGAACCGTGGTCAAGGATGCCTTCATCGTCCCGCAGCCGTTGGGTGAGCTGACTGGCGTCATGGCGCAGACGATGTCCGATGTCGACCAGACGATGTCGCTCGTCGACCCGGCCCTTGCTCGTGCTGCCATCGAAAAGTCAATCGAGCACGGTGCCCGGACGTTCCCGCCGCTGGAGTCCGACAGCTGGCCAATGTGCCGGCCGATCGTCGAGTGGATGCTGCGCATGCTGCCTGCCGGAGGAGTCGTCCCCCAGCGACGGGAGTGGACCGACGGCGAACGGAACGCACTCGCAGCCAAGTTCTTTGGCTCGCCCTTCGCAGCCGGACTCGACGACCGAGACAACCATGACCTGCTCGACCGCGTCCTATGGTTCGGGATCGACTACGGGCCGGGGGATCCGCTGCGCTGGAGCCCGGTCAACGTGGAGATACTGCTCTGCGACTGGTTTCCCCGCAAGATCATGGCCGAACCCGACTTCCTCTCCCAGCTCCCCGTCCTGCTCCGGGCGTTTATCAGGTTCAGCCACGGTGAGCGAGGCATCCGACCGTCACTGACGGCTCAAACTCTCGCGGCAGTTGACGTGTGGGAGCCGGCTTTCCAGCGGACCATCTGGTCGTCGCGGTTGCAGGGACGCGCGGCGCTGATCGCCGGGATGTTGGAACCGGCGGATGACGATGACCTCGGCTACGAGAAGACCATGCTGGAAAGCCTCGATGAGGCCGT
>CALQEM020000230.1:0-5552 GCA_943329595.2 Bifidobacterium breve | reverse complement strand
GTCGTTCGATCGGGCCATCGATCGAGTGGGAACGGTGGAGCGAGTCGAGCCGTAGTTCGACGAGCGAGTCGGAACCCGGATGACCGAGCCACCACGATGGTCACGAACGCTTCCCAATCTCAGCGTTCAGAGCTGGAGACGCACTCTGCCCTCGCCGTCACTGCGATGGGAACCGCACGGGAGACGACGCGCAGCCGCTTCATTGTCGACGAACGCATTGGCCTCGAGATTCGTGAGCACAGCAGACACGAGGCCCGGTGTCAGCGGGTGTACGTCTCGTCGCGAGTCGCACCTGATGGTTCCGTGTAGGTGAAGGTGAGCGTCGAACCGCTCAGCGAGTAGTCGACGTGGCCAACACCTCCGTCGAGTGAACAACTAAGCGCGTACTTCCCCGACGCGGATGACGTGAACGACGTAATGGTCGCACCTCGAAGGGGTTCACCGTCAGGGCGAAATGGTCGAGTTGCTGGCTGCGGATCGATCTGATTTCCGGCGACATTCACCACTCCGCGCAAGCCACCGTTGATATCCGGGTAGGTGGTGGTGCCGTGATAGTGCTAGCCCGTTCCGAGGTCGTGTCCGTTGAAATCGTCGAGAGTCGTCACATGAGACCCGTCGGGTTCGGTTGTTCCGTACATCGCGTAGCCATCAAGTGCGTAGGCAATCGGACTGCTCGCACCCACGCGTTCGGACAGGTGCAATGGCGCAACGTGATACTGGCAATCGTCGGCCAGCTGCGGCTGCGAGGGGATCCGCCACGCGTTGTCACCGGTGTAAGGCTGCGGAACTGGCACCTGCTGCTGCCAGCTCGTGATTCCGGTCATCATCTGGTGCTCGGGCATTCCGTCGCTGTCGATCATCCAGAAACCATCGGTCAGCGTGGTGGTGACGGTGGCCGCGAACTCCGCACAGCCGGGAAGCGTGGTTGCCACGGTTGTCGTCGAGGACCCATCGGATGTCGCTGCGATCTTGGGTGCGCACGCAGCGAGAAGGAGCGCGCCGAGACCGAGACCTCCCACGCGCAACAGAGTTCGACGGTCAATCAGTCGCGATGGCCCGAGCGGGGTTGTCACCTCTCCCAAGCTCCGTGAGCTCCTCGGGCGGGTGACGTCCCCGGTGAATGAGACGTCTCTGGTTGTCGAGTCCGAGAGTGAATGGGTTGGGGCGGGCGCACATCACTGCCCCGCCAAATCGGGGTCAGATCATGTCGCAGGCTGCTTCCTCAGCACCGGCTTGAGGGTTCACCGCTGTTCCGTCGACACCGCACGCGCCATTCTGGACTGGTGGCGGGAACATGCTCGTGGGTCCGGACGTGATGGCGCCTCGCGTCGGCAGTCGCGCTGGTCAGCGACGCATAGTGCTGGCCTGCGGACATGTCCGGGTATGAACGCACCCGATGAGGCCGTGACCTGGCGACTGGCGCTCGCAGGCGACGGTGGCGCGTTCGGTCTCATCTTCGACGCGCACAGTGGACGCGTCTACCGCCATGCGCGGAGATTGACCAACGGCGTCCACGATGCAGAGGACGTGCTTGGCGCCGCCTTCCTAGAGCTCTGGCGGCGGCGAGAGGATGTGCGGGTCGTTGACGGCTCAGTGCTCCCGTGGCTGCTGGTGACGACCAACAACCTCGCGCTGAACCAGGGGCGGAGCCTTCGACGCCATAGAGCCTTTCTGGCCCGGTTGCCGAGGCAAGAACCGCAGTCCCATGCGGCCGAGACAGACGCCCTCCTGAGGGCAGACCTCGACATCAATCCAGGACTTCTATCGGAGATCAGAGCACTCGCTCGGGTCGACCAGCAACTGCTCGCCCTCGTTGCACTTGAGGATTTCTCGCTACGAGCAGCGGCCGAGACGCTCGGCGTGAGCGAGCAGGCAGCCCGCTCCCGCTGGCAGCGCATCCGTCGTCGACTAGCGCAGAACGACTACGAAGACACCCTCGCCCGCCCGGTCCAGCACTGAACTCGGAGGCCCAGATGAACAACACCCTCGATCCCGTCTTCGCCGCGGCCCTTCGCCGCGACCTTGTCGCTCTCCCAACCTCCCGGTCGCCACGCCACCATCGACGCATGCTGGCCGTCGGCGCAGGCGTCCTCGCATCCCTCGCTCTTGGGGGGGCAGTGGCCGTCGCTGGGTTGCGACCCCCCGGCGAGGTCGCGAGCCCCGCCCTGGCACCACCTGTCATCGTGAACGGCGTCGGCCCCGCACGAGTCGTTCTGCCTGACGCACCCAGCAACGCTGTGTACGTTCGCATTGAACTCACGTGTTTCGACGGGGCACGCTGCCACACTCCCGGCGGCGGGGTGGATGGCCCTGTCGACGGCAGGCCAAAGGTCCAGCGGGATGCGCTCCCACTGACCAACGCTCCCGACCCCACGAATGCCCAGGTCCTGGCTCCGCTCACTCCTGCTTCGGGCCTCACCATCGATGTGACACCTGGCACGCACTGGCGGTTGTACGCCGTCTACACCGATGGACTCAACCCCCAACCTGCCCCTGTCGTGGATGGCAAGTTGCTCGGTATCCCCAGTAACTACTTCACGCCGGACCTTGTACCCGTTGTGGCCACCAACGGTAGGGCCGGGTGGGTGGACTACCACCGCCTCACCGACGAGGCCCATCCGCAACTCACCGCTGATGGAACGCATCAGGCAGACATTCCCGTGTTTGACGTCGACGGGACCACCCAGATTGGCGTGGCAGACGTCAGCGAGACGTACACCAGCGCGACGTGAAGTCGGCTGCGGTAAGCGAGGGGATGGACAACGACGCGAGACACGAGAGCGCGCACCCACATCGCGGGCACGCGCTCTCGACAACCGACAGCATCTCTCGTGGCAAGCGTCAGAAGACACTCCAGCTGTCTGACAAGTGGGGTTTCGTAGAAATGCATTTGCCCAGGTCCGGGGATGGTTATTCGTGCCGGCGGCGCGACTCAGTGAATGAAGGTCCCCTAGTTGTGAACGACCGAGTGAACGACTTCCGGAGATTCCGAGGATTGCCACCGCAACCGAATCTCGTAGCAACCAATCTTGGTCCTTCGAATCCGGAACGTGCCTCACGTGGGCAATGTGCGGAAGCAAGAAAAATCCGGCAGTATCACTCGCATGGAGACGAGGGGTTGAGGCTGCCGATAGGACGGAACGAGCGGGCCAACTTACGCAAGGTCGACTGAGGGAGCTCAGAAGTGCGCCGCTTGACCACGTTGTTGGCGTCCTTCGCGCTTGTCGCGGGTCTGTCGGCATGCACAGCGGGCTCGACACCCGAGACCGCCGCCCCGGCCACCCAAACACCTACGGCCTCCGTGCCGAGCAGTACTGGAACGCCCACACCGTCGCCTGCAACCAGCGGGCCGCGTGGGTTCCCGGTAGATGCGTTGACATGCCCGGAGCAGCGACCCGCCCTACCGGAGGGGCTGCCCATCGCTATCACCGGCGAGGTTCTGTCCTATGTCGTGTGCCCGCCGTACTTAGGCGACCCGCCGGTACAGCAGGGCAAGCCTCGGACTCTGACTTCGGAGGCCGAAATCGCAGCCCTCACCGCCGCATTGTCTGTCCCCACCGAAACAGTGCCGCCTGCATCACCGACCGCTTGTGCCGCCTATGCGAACGTGCCAGTGCTCATCCGGGTCGACACGGTCGACGGCCTATGGACCGCCTCGGTACCCCATGACGGATGCTCGCACTACTACCCGGACTTCCTGCGAGCGATCGGGCCCACTGCCGGATAGGCGAGCAGAAGTGCGCACTCGCGGCTGAGGTGGCCGACATGCCGGGAAGCCATGACCTTACCGGCGGCGAGTCTCACATCATGCACACGGCTTCCCCCTCAAAGCGTCCACGTGTTCGTGACCAATTACGCTGCCGTTGGCGCCTGGCAAAGAGCGGAGGTCTGTCGACCGTGACGACCGGGTCACGTGCAGCCGGCGCAGATCGCAATGCAGTTGTGGACCGCCTCACCGCGGCTCACGCCGAGGGCCACCTCGACATCCATGAGTTCGAAGAACGCGTCTCCTTTGCCCTCGTGTCGAAGACATACGGGACCGCCAACTCCTTGCTGGTTTCAATGTTGGGGGTGCCAATCTGGGCCATGGATCCCTCGGACAGGTAGCGGCGGTCGGAGACCTGCCACGGTGAGCTGGTCGACGCAGGGGAACTCGTCCTCGAATGACCCACGCGACGGGCGCGGGCTAGGTTGGCGTCATGACCACCCCCGACCCGCGGCTGCTTCCCCACCTGGACGAGTCGGGGATGGAGCGCGTCCTGTGCGTGGTCGCCCATCCTGACGACATGGAGTACGGCGCTGCGGCTGCGGTCGCTCGCTGGACCTCTCGCGGCGTCGACGTCCGCTATGTCCTGGTCACCAGTGGCGAGGCCGGCATCGACGGGCTGGCCCCTGACCTGGCGGGGCCGTTGCGCGAGCAGGAGGAACGCGACGGTGCGGCCGAGGTCGGGGTGCACGTGGTCGAGTTCCTCGGTCATCGCGACGGGGTCGTGGAGTATGGCGTGCCGCTGCGCCGCGACATAGCGCGGGCCATCCGGACCCACCGGCCGGACACGCTCGTCGCGATGACCGCACGCGAGCGCTTCGCCGGGGGCGGGGTGAACCAGGCCGACCACCGGGCGGTGGGCCTTGCGGCCCTGGACGCGGCGAAGGACGCGGGCAACCGGTGGATCTTCCCGGAACTCCTGGAAGAGGGTTTCGCGCCTTGGGGCGGGATCCGTCGGGTGCTGTATGCCGGTTCGTCGGAGGCGACCCATGGGGTCGACGTGGATGGCTTCGTGGAGGCTTCGGTGGCGTCGCTGCGGGCGCACGCTGCCTACCTCGCACGCCTGTCAGGAGACTTCCCGGCGCCCGAGGACTTCCTGCCGATGATGGCCGCTGGCGGCGGCGTTGCCCTCGGCGTCGAGTCCGCCGTGCTGTTCGAGGTGGTCGACCTCTAGCCAGCGTCCTTCACCGGGCGGACCAGCGCGCAATGATCGGATCGTCGAGCACGACCCCCAGAGGGGCACCCGGCGCGGGTCCCGTCAGTGCGATCGTCTCGCACAGCAGCCCGGCCCAGATCGTTTCTCTATCGGCGGTGACTCGCGCGGCGCCCTAGGCCCCCAGCTGTCGAGCGATGTCCGAGCATCTGCTCGGCGCTATGCGCCAGCGTGTCGTCTGGCCGGTCCGGAGATCTGGTCACCCTCGTTGTGTGTCGTGTCGTATTCGATCTGGTTGGCCGTGATGCGGTCGTGGTGGGTGACGGCCCAGTCCGCGAGGGCCGTGACGGGGCCGATGAGGGTCTGACCAAGCGGTGTGAGTTGGTACTCGACGCGGGGTGGGATCTCGGGAAAGACGGTGCGTTGCACCACGCCGTCGCGTTCGAGCTTGCGCAGGGTCAGTGTGAGCATGCGCTGGGAGATGCCGACGACGCCCTGCTTCAAGGCGGTGAACCTCTGTGGGCCGTGGCTGAGGATCGCGATTACGAGCAGGCTCCACTTGTCGCCGACCCGGTCGAAGGTCTCCCTCACGATGCGGCAGTGTTCGGAGTCGGCGTACTGCGCGATCAGGCC
>CALQEM020000229.1:0-5567 GCA_943329595.2 Bifidobacterium breve | reverse complement strand
GTCGGTGCGAGCCCTCAACGCCGCCCTCGGCCTGAGCCACGAGACCATCTCCAAGCGGTTCGGGCCCAAGAGCGAGCTGTTCCGCGCCGCGGTGGGCCGTGGTGTCGACCTGTTCATGGCCGACTTCGACCACGAGATTTCCAAGTGTGCGGCCACCACTGATCTCGATCGACTGCGAGCCACGGTGCGCGGCTTCATGGTGGCCAGCTCGCGCCACCCGGCGCTGGGAGACCTCCTCTACCACGAGGCCATCGATGAGGCCCAACGCAGGGTGATCGTCGGCGAGACGGGCCTCGGCAAGCGATTCGTGGAGACCGTCGTGCTGCTGGGGCAACTGCACGAAGCCGGCATCATCCGCGACACGAGGATTCGAGAGCTCTGGTTTCTCGCTCAAGGCGCGGTGGCTCCCCTCCACTTCGAGGCGCTCTCGCACATGTTCGACCGGTTCGACGGCCCGGTCGACGCCGATGAGCTCATCGATCGAACGACCGACACCCTCATGCGCAGCATGCTGCCGTCCAGCTAGTCAGAACGCCTCGGGTGTTCCCACGTCCCCGCGCACGGCTACCTGAGCGGCATCAGCGCTGGCGCCGGTAGCGTGGTCGTTGCAGTCCGGCCCAACCCGGTGCTTGGAGTAGGCATGCGCAGCACTTCTGAACTGGCCGTGAACCTCGAGACTCCTGGCGTCACGTGGTCTGTCACCGTGCTCGACTGCTCGACCTCGCGGTCCTTCGTGCAGAGTCCCGACAGTGTCTTGTCGTCGGCGAGCGTCGGGAAGCTGCTGCTGCTCGCTGAGGCGGCCAGACAGCTGGTCGCGGGCGACCTCGACGCAGATGCCCTGCTGGAGCGCACTCCTGACGATTCGGTCAGCGACTCGGGGCTGTGGCAGCACCTGCATACGGACTCTCTGTCGGTCACCGACGCGGCGATCCTCGTGGCGGCAGTCAGCGACAACCTCGCCACCAATGTGCTGCTGCGAACTGTGGGACTCGCGCGCGTGCAGCGGTTGGGCGAGGAGCTCGGCTTCTCGTCTTTCCAGCTCCATGATCGGGTGCGAGACGCTCGAACGAGGGAGCACCCGTCGCGACTCTCGTCAGCGTCGGCACACGACCTCGTGCAGTACTTCGACCTCCTCGTGCACGACCGATTGGTGTCGGCCCCGGTGTCTGCGATGGTCGGACGGTGGCTTTCCCTCAATGCCGACCTCTCGATGGTGGCATCGGCCTTCAGTTGTGACCCGCTCGCGCACAGCCACTCATCACTCGTGAACAAGACGGGCACCGACGATGGAGTCCGAGCAGACTGCGGCCGGGTCACGGGAGGCAGAGGCGCGGTCGTCTACGCCGCGATCGCCAACTGGAATCCCGACACCGGCGACCGCGTCGATGGGGTGCTCGGTGACATGGCACGAATTGGTGCCTTCGTGAGGTCGCTCGCCGGCTCCATGTGACATCGGACTAGGTTCGGCCCCACCCCCCACTTGTCACTGCCCACACCTCACCTCGGAGGTCTGCTACCGTTCCCCCGCCGGCCTTTTCGAGCTTTCGCGATCGCCCTCACTCGTCTGCGCCATCTGCACCCCACCGCGAAGGGCGGACGAGACATGAACGGCGACCTGCTCGCTCTTGGCAACGCGATCTCACAGGCCTTGGCCAAGGTTGTCGCCAGTCCCGCCATTCGCCGCAGCAGCCCACTGTCGGCGCTGCTGGTCGCATCACCCGTCGCCCTGCTGCTCGCCCTTGTGGCGGCGGTGGCATTCCGATCACCGGCGACCTAATCGTCACTCTCCTGGGGCGGGCTCGCTGGGATCGTCGGTGGTGTTGGTCTGGTTCTCAACTTTCGGGCCCTGGTCTTTGGGCCTGTGGCGGTCGTCGTTCCGGTGATGACATGCACCTCAACGACCCTGCTGGTTGGTGTCAGCTGGGTGATCGAGGGTCGCCCGGAGGTGGGCACCCTCGTTGGTGCAGTGCTGTGCGTGCTGGCCGTGGGGGTGATTTCATGGGGGACTCAGGTCGAGCGCCAGCAGCAGCACACCCCTCAAACAGTGGGTTACGCCCTCGCGGCTGGCGCCTGCTTTGCCGGATTCGGCATCATCATCAGGCACGGATCCCAGGAGTCGTCACTGTGGGCCGTCGTCGGCACCCGCGTAGGAGTTGTGGCGGTAGTGCTGGCGCTCGCCCTGGTGCGTCGCGTGAAGCTACCGCGGGCTCGACAGGCCAAGGGGATGGCAGCACTTTCTGGCGCCCTTGACGTTGCGGCCAATGTCTTCTTCGTTGAGGCACTTGCGGTCGCCTCGCTGGCACTCGTCTCGGTGGTCGCCTCGGTGACTCCGATCTTCGCGGCGATACTCGCCTTTGCGCTTCTCGGCCAGCGGCTTGCACGACACCAGATCGTCGGGCTGGCGATCGCCCTCGTCGGCGTCTGGTTCGTGATTCTTCAGTAGGTATCGAAGGCTCGAAACAGATGGGCCTCAGGCCAGACCTTCACTGACGCAGCCCGGCGGGATTTACCATCCGTGAGCTCTGGAGCGACCGGGTGTACACCAGGTCGCCCGGGTCGTAGGAGCCCAGCGCAGGGGCGGCAGCCACGTCGACCTCCTGGAACCCCAGCCGTGCCAGCAACCCGACGCAGCGGACGTTGTCGGGGTCCACGGTGGCCCACGCTGTGGAGATCGAGAACCCCGACGCCAGCTCACGCAGCAACGACGTGGCGGTTTCGAATCCGAACCCCTGTCCCCACCAGGGCGTTCCGATCACCCACGCGACCTCGGCCCACGATGGGTTCACCGTTGCCTGTGCGTGCCCAATGGTGGTGCCGTCGCCGAGTCGCACCACGTAGTTGAGCCAGCGCTCCCGCCCGTGATCGGAAGTAGGCCCCGCGACCCACCGCTCGATCAGGCGCCGCATCGCCTCGGGCGAGTCTGCGACACGTCCTCCGATGTAGGTCCCCACCTCGGGGTGATCAAGTGCGGTGAAGAGGGCAGGGGCATCGTCGGCACTCACCCGGCTCAGGAAGACCTCGGCGTCTGACACTCGGCCTTCGAGCATGAATCGGGGTGGCCTACCCGTCAGGCGTCGCGGCGCGTGAGCACGATGGCAGAGCCAACAATTGCAAGCACGATCCACGCGGTGAACACCATCAGTCCGGTGCCAGGAGTCAGAAGTGTGGCGCCGGTTTGACTGCCGCCGGTGAAGGCAGTGGCCGAGTTCGACGGCAGGTACTTGAGAACTCCGTCCCAGCTGTCAGGCAGCAGAGCCGAGGCAAGCGCCGGCAGGAAGATGACCGCCCCGATCACCACGCCTATCGAGGCGGCGGTGGTGCGCAGCAAGACTCCAATGGCGAGGCCGATGATTCCGAGACCCGCGATGTAGAAAGCGGTACCGAGCACGCTGCGCGCCACGCCGTCGTCGCCCCAGGCAACGGTGGCCGCTCCTGCTCCGCTGAGCACACGCATGCCAAGGAAGAACACCGCCACCACACTGACGGCAACGATCGGTAACACGACCACGGTGAAGACGATCAACTTGCTCCAGAGCACCGGCAATCGTTTGGGCACGGCCGAGAACGTGGCGCGGATCATTCCGGTGCTGAATTCGCGGGCCCCAACGATCGCGCCCATCACCGCGACGATGAGCACGGCGAGGTTCGCCCCGGCCAGCACGAGCGACAACGGACCCAGCGACCGCGGCGGCCCGCCGCCTTGAGTGGAAATGCGGCCGCTGGAGACCATCGCGGAGATAAGGCCGAAGGCGATGATGACGAGGACGATCGCGACCAGCGTGATCCAGGTCGACCGCAACGTTCGCATCTTGATCCATTCGGAATTCAGAACGCGCACTAGCGACGTCGAATGCCCGTCGACGGTGCCGAGAGGTGACGCTGTGGTCTGCGAGGTCATGATGCACTCCCCTCGGCCGACACTGAGCCATGGAAGGTGACGCTGTCGGCGGTGAGTTCCATGAACGCCTCCTCAAGTGAGGGGGCGATGTCGGCGAGTTGGTGCAGCACAACGCCGTGGGCAGCAGCTACTTCACCCACGCGCGGAGCAGTGACTCCTTCGATCTCGAGGCGCGACGGTTCGTTCGATGTGATCGACACGTCAGGGCCCGCGAGCAGGTCACGCAGCCGCTGAGCATCGGGCGATTCGACGACCACCCGGTGCTGCGACGACATCGCGATGAATCCCTCCATCGACATGTCGGCAAGAATCCGACCACGACCAATCACGATGAGGTGCTCGGCAGTCAATTCCATTTCGCTCATCAGGTGAGACGAGACAAAGACCGTGCGGCCCTCGGCTGCCAATTGCTGCAGCAGGTTGCGGATCCACAGGATGCCATCGGGGTCGAGCCCGTTCACCGGCTCGTCGAGCATGACCACTCCGGGGTTCCCGATCAGCGCCGTGGCGATTCCGAGCCGCTGACCCATTCCCAGTGAGAAGCCACCGGCGTTCTTCTTCGCAACGTCAGCGAGGCCCACCATGTCGAGCATCTCGTCGACGCGCCGTCGGCCGACACCGATCGTTGCTCCGACGGCAAGCAGGTGATTGCGAGCCGACCGTCCCTTGTCGACCGCCTTGGCCTCGAGCATCGCGCCGAGTTCGGTGAGTGGCGCTTTGGCGTCACGAAATGATCGACCGTTCACCGTTGCTGTTCCTGACGTCGGCCGGTCGAGTCCGAGGATGGTGCGCATCGTCGTCGACTTGCCAGCGCCATTCGGGCCCAGGAATCCGGTGACAATACCGGGCTTGACCGTGAAGGTGATGGCGTCGACCGCTGTGACGTCGCCGTAACGCTTGGTCAGCTCGTTGACCGCAATCACTATGAGCTCCTGTGGCGTCGGTGCAGCTATGCGGGCGAAAGAGTCCCCCAACTCTCTCCACCATCTCACGCTCGGGCTGATGGAACTCCGACATGTCGGCATGGTCGCGTGTCGACCCCAGCATCTTTGGTCAAGGGATGCCCGTCTGCGGCTTCTTTGGTCAATCGGTGACCTCGAGCGGGGGAGCCGCGCAGGAGCACGACGGAGCAGGCATTCGCACTCGCTGTCTGAGGCAGGGTAGTGAGTGATTCTGGGCGACTAGTTGACGCCGTGACGGGCGACCCACGCCCAGCTCTCTACCGGAAGTCGCCGGCAGTGCCAGAATCGGCACCTCTCGTCACTACGTGGACGCCATGTCGACGAACCTCGAGTAATGACCCTGGAAGGCCACGGTGATGTTGGCGGTGGGCCCGTTGCGATGCTTGGCCACGATGAAGTCGGCCTCGCCGGCGCGCGGGGACTCGCGCTCGTAGGCGTCTTCGCGGCTGATGAGGATGACGAGGTCGGCGTCCTGCTCGAGCGAGCCCGACTCACGCAGGTCGGAGAGCATCGGCTTCTTGTCGGTGCGCTGCTCGGGACCACGGTTGAGCTGTGAGATGGCCACCACCGGAACCTCAAGCTCCTTGGCGAGCAGCTTCATCTGGCGCGAGAACTCGCTGACCTCCTGCTGGCGCGACTCGACCTTGCGACCGCTGGTCATGAGTTGCAGGTAGTCGACGATGACCAGGCGAAGGTCGTGGCGTTGG
>CALQEM020000228.1:0-5569 GCA_943329595.2 Bifidobacterium breve | reverse complement strand
GTCCAGTTGCGCACCAGCAGGTTGACAAAGAACAGTGCGGCGCAGACCACCGCGATCCACATCAGAATTGTCTTCGCCGGTAGCACCGCATTGACGTCGGTAAAGGTGAGGCCCGTAATGAGCGACCCCTCCTTGACCTCAAGCTCGAAGCGGTCGAGCCAGTAGGACCACGCCTTGAGTAGGAGAAAGAGTCCCAGCAACAGCGACAGTTGAGCGCGTGCCGCCGGCGTGGTGCGCTGGCCAGGCGTCTGCAGCTTGATGCCGCCGTAGATGTAGTGCACCACCAGAGCGCACATGAGGCCCAGCACAAGAACGGTCATCAGGTAGCCGATAACGAAACGCTGGAACGGCATGTCGAAGGTGAAGAACGACACGTCGCGGTTGAACTGCGGATCAGTGACATTGAATGGCACACCATTGCGCCACAGCAGGTAGGTACGCCACTCGGACGACGCTGAGATTCCGCCGAGCAAACCCAGCAGGATGGGCACGATCACGAACACAGGGCGACGAGCGGGGTCGAACGACTGGCGGTAGCGCTCGAGGCTCAACTGCTCGGGCGAGGTGCCGCGATAGGCCGGACGCACCCGATAGGCCACCCAGAGGCTGAGCCATACGCCTACACCCATCACCAGACCGAACACTACGAACAGCAGGAACCGAGTCTGTAGCAGGGTCGTGAACACCGACGTTTTGCTGACCGAGTCGAACCAGAGCAGGTCAGACCAGAAGTTAGAGAAGAGCATAAAGGTGACGATCACCAGGCCCAGAATGAGCACGGTGGGGAGCAGCACGCGCTTGCGTCGCACGGGGGGATCAGTCATTGCGCCGCCGGCTGAGCCCGGAAAGTCGTATGTCACACACACCAACCTAGGTCACGGCCCCACTGGGGGACACTCGGCGGGCGGCCATCGGAGCGTGCCGCTGGCTGATTCACGCTTGGGCGACCGGGAAGGTTCCCAACGACTCGACCCACACGGTACCTACGGGGTGGGGCAGACAGGCACCGCGCGGCCGGCGACCCAGGCTTCGGTCGCCTTGACGGCGTCGGACAGGCTCGTCACCGGGGTGACCGTGAGGCCCTCAGGAACAACCCCCACGAGGTCGGCGCAGTTCTCGACGGGGGCGAGGAAGAGCTCAGCTCCAGCGTCGCGGGCGCCCACCACCTTCTGCGCGATGCCACCGATCGCGCCCACCGCTCCGGCAGGGTCGATGGTTCCTGTTCCGGCCACGTGCCGCCCGCCGTTGAGCGTGCCTGAGGTCAGCTTGTCGACGATGCCCAGGGCGAACATCATTCCCGCGCTTGGGCCCCCGACGTCCTTGAGCCCGAAGGTGATCGGGAAGGACGCGCGGTACTCGGTGGCCACGGTGACGCCGATGTACGGCACCGCTGGCTTGTCGGGCCGGGGGGCCGACGTCACCGTCACAGTGCGGTCAGCGGCCGGGGAGCCTTCAGTCGGCGCTGAGCGCAGCACCAGCGTGAGGGGCGTGCCGACCGGCTTCGAGCGCACCGCCGTGCCCACGCCCGCAGAATCGTTGACCGTCACGCCCGCCACCGACACGATTTCGTCGCCCGGGGTGATGATGCCGTCGGAGGGGCCCCCGACCGTGACCGAGGACGCCGTGACCTGCGAGACCAGTGGCCTGTGGAGGTACGACATCGCGGCTGACACCGCCGCGCTCTGCGACTCGTCGAACGCCTGTGCGTTCTCCTCCTTCACCACCGTCTGGTCAACGGGCTCGGGGAACACCTGCTCCACCGGGAGGATGCGCACAGCGGGGTTGCGCAGCCCCAGCAGCACGTCACCCATCGTGAGCGTGCCGTAGGGGCCGCCGCTCTCCGACACGGTGGTGAGGTCGAGGTTGCCGCTGGTGGGGTAGGTCGTGGTGCCGGAGATCGAAATGATCTCGACGCCGTCGACCTCGCCCAGGGTGTTGTACGGAGTTCCCGGCGCTAGGCGCACGTAGGGCACGGGCAGCACCGAGGCGGCTCCGACCAGCAGCAGTAGCACGACGATCGAGACGACCAGCGCGGCGGTGCGACGGGTCATGCGGCCGAGGCGTCGCGCCCCTGCGTGCCAGCGCCCGGAATGGGTGTGGCCGGCGGCATCGGACGCGCCATTGCCGCGCGGAGCCTGTCGAAGTCGTGTACTCCGTGCCCACCCTCGCCGGGACCTTCAGATCGGCTCCGACTACCAATGACGAGAATCGCGAGCGCCGTCATGATCAGTGGAATAGCCAGCCACAGAAGAATCGCCACCTGTTGCTCCTCCTGTGCGTCGTCGGGCGCCCGTTGTCGGACGCTCACGATGTCTCAACCTGAGGTTCAGACTACTCGAGCGACAGGGACTCGCGCTCACATACCTCGAGACCGGCGGGCCCGACGCACGAACGCGGCGGTTCCGAGCACTGCGGCCACCGTGGCTCCCGCCGCACCCGCACCCGCGATTCCGAGGTTGGCGCGGCCAAGTCGTCGGCCCACCAGCGCGGTTCCGGTCACGTCGGCCAGCAGCGCGCCGAGTGCCGTGACGTTGTCATAGGCCGGAGTCCAGCCCGCGGCGCGCAGCCGCGCCGACGACACGACCCACGGGTACACCACGAACGCGAGCTCGCTCGAGGGCGTGGGGGTGAGGCCGGCCCGGTGCAGTCGCTCCGCGGTCGCAAAGGCCATCGACGCGGGCAACTCGAGTCGGCGCAAGCCCGACACACCCTCGACATCAGCCTGGGTGAGCCACCCCTCGCAGGCCACCGTCACCACGTCGTGGGGCACGCCCCCCTGCAGGACGAGGTCGATGGCAGCAGCAGCGTCGTCGGCGTGCACAAACTGCCAGCGCATCTCGACCTCGCGCAGGGCCAGCAGGCGGGGGGCCGAGAAGTGGCGGGTCACGAGGCTGTCGGCGCCGGCACCGACCAGGGTCGCCGGGCGCACCACCGAGACCCGCATGGCCGGCCTCAGCTCGCGCGAACGCTCGGCAAGCCCCTCGATCTCGAGGAGGTCTCCGACCAGACCCTCGGGCACAGCACGCAGGGGCGCCTCATCGTCGAGCGAAATCGGGTTGTCGCTCGAAGCGCCGAACACGGCCGCTGAGGTCACCAGCACCAGATGCCGTACATGAGCCGCCGCTGAGGCGGTCACCACGGTTTGCGTGCCGCGCACGTTGAGGTCGCGGCGCTGCTGCGGGTCGGTATCAGGAGTGGTTGCCACGGCTAGGTGGACCACCGAGTCGACATCGTCGAGCAGGCTCGCCAACCCGGGGTCGCGCACATCGGCCTGCCGCCACTCGACTCCGGGCAACGCGCCCGCCACGAGATCGACGCCCACCACCCGACACCCGCCCCGCACGAGCCGTTCGGCCAGCACGGCCCCCAGCCCTGACGCGGCCCCGGTGACGGCCACCGCAGCGCCCCACGGGCGCGCACCGGTTACGGTGGAGTCCGAGGAAGCGCGTTGGCTTGCCGGTCTCGACACTGGGTCCCCTATCGTTGCCACCATCCTGCCCCAGCATGGTGTCGAGAACCGTTCAGGCGCGCGGACCACCCACCGACACCCACCGACACGCCACAAGACCAGACGACACGAGACGAAAGGCAGGCCCATGACGCCGACGAAGGAGTCGACCAGATGAGCGGAGACATTCCCTTCGGCTTCGGCTCGGGCGGATCGGGTGACGAACCGTTCGACCCCAGCGCCTTCGACCTCAGCAAACTCGACATGAACCAACTCGGAGCGGCGCTTCAGCAGTTCGGAGCGATGCTCTCGTCGTCGAGCCAGGCCGATGAGGGCCCCGTTTCCTGGAGCACGGCCGAGCAGGTGGCGCGCGAGGCCCTGGTCACGGCGGGCGACCCCTCACCCAACGCCCGCGACCGCGAATTGGTGGTCGAGGCCGTGCGACTGGCCGATCACTGGCTCGACGAGCACACCGCCTTCCCTGCCTGCGCCGCCGAGCCCGAGGCGTGGTCGCGAAGCGAGTGGCTGGTGCACACCCTGCCGGTGTGGCACCGCATCATCGAGCCGGTGGCAGCCAGTGTGTCGAGCGCCATGGACACGATGCTGCCGTCTGACCTGCCGGAACTGCCCGAGGGAATGCCGCCCGAGCTAATGGCGATGATGGGCCCGCTGATGGGCATGGCCAAGAAGATGGGCTCAATGATGTTCGGCCTTCAGGTGGGGCAGGGCCTCGCCACCCTCGCGAGCGAGGTGCTCGGTGCCGGCGACGTGGGCATTCCGCTCGTCGCCGATGGTCCCCACAGCCATCGGGCCGCGCTACTTCCGGCCAACGTTGCCGCCTTCGGTGAAGGCCTCGGTGTCGACGAGGCCGATGTGCGCCTCTACCTCGCGCTGCGCGAGGCGGCCCAGCAGCGACTCTTCGCGGGTGTGCCCTGGCTGCGGGCCCGGCTGATCGGCGCCGTCGAGGAGTATGCCCGCGGGGTGCACGTCGACCAGGGTCGCATCGAGGAGGCCATGCGCGATGTCGACCCGCAGAACCCCGAGGCGCTGCAGGAGGTGCTGGCCAGCGGTGTGTTCGAGCCGAGCAACACTCCCGAGCAGGAGGCGGCGCTCGCCCGACTCGAGACGCTGCTCGCCCTCGTCGAGGGATGGGTCGACGCCGTGGTCGCCGCCGCCTCAGAGCCACGCATGCCGGTCGCGCAAGCGCTGCGCGAGACCGTCCGTCGACGTCGGGCCATCGGTGGCCCCGCCGAGAAGACGTTCGCCACCCTGGTGGGCCTTGAGATGCGGCCTCGCCGGCTGCGAGACGCGGCAGCCCTGTGGGAGCTTGCTTCCCAGGCGGGAGGCGTCGAGGGACGAGACGAGCTCTGGGGTCACCCCGACCTGCTCCCCACCTCCGACGACCTCGACGACCCGGCAGGATTCCTACGTCGAGCATCGACCCTCGACCTCGGAGTGATCGAGGCCGAGTTGGGCGAGGACCTCGACGGCGACGGGACCGTGGGCCCGGTCGGCCAGTGAGCGACGCAATCCACCTCGACGCTCTCGCCACCGTGGGCGCTTTCGAGGTAGGGACTCGGCGCGACAATTTCCTCGAGTTTCTTGGCAACCATCCCGACGCGATGTCGAGGTCGTGCGCGCACGGCCACCTCACGGCGAGCGCCCTGATCATCGACCCCGAGCGGGGCACCGCCCTGCTCATGCTTCACCGCAAGGTTGGGCGGTGGCTTCAGATGGGCGGGCACTGCGAGGAAGGCGACCGCAGCGTGCGCGACGCCGCCGCCCGCGAGGCTCGCGAGGAGAGCGGCATCGACGGGCTCGTACTCACCGCAGCACCTGTGAGCCTCGACCGGCACGCCCTGCGCTGCGACGCTCGCGACCTCGACCACCTCGACGTGCAGTACCTAGCGGTTGCCCCGCCGGGGTCTGTTCCGGTGGCGAATAACGAGAGCTTGGGCCTGCGCTGGTTCCGCTACGACGACGTACCCACCGACGACGGGGCAGTGACGCGCATGGTGGAGGCTGCCCGGGTGCTGGGCTGAGAGCACGAGCGCGCACTCGGAGCTGTTAAAAGAGCAGTCCGGGTGCAGGGTCGTCGATGGCGACGCCGGGCTGCGGCTC
>CALQEM020000227.1:0-5596 GCA_943329595.2 Bifidobacterium breve | reverse complement strand
GGCAGGCGTGGCGGAGCAGATCGGGTTTGCGGGCGTCATGAGTGGGCCGCTCGTGCGCTCGTCGTACCGCGCGGGCCGCCTCTACCGGCAGGCCGTCGACGCCCGAGCAGTAGGCTGACCGACATGTCGAATCGGGCCCCCGCCGAGTCCGCGCCGAAGTCTGGCCGCATCTCGCAGATCATCCAGACCTACAAGCTGACCAAGCAGAGCGATCCGCGACTCGGACTGATCCTGGTGGCGATCATCATCCCGTTCCCGATCGTGATCACGGTGATCGCGTGGCTCGTCAACGGACGCGCGTGGTCGTGGACCCTGATCCCCTGGATCGTCGCGGGCCTCCTCGGCGGCCTGATCGCCGCGACCTTCGTGTTCGGCCGCCGCGCCGAGCGCTCGGCCTACGCCCAGATCGAGGGCCAGCCCGGTGCTGCCGCAGCGGTCATCGGAAGCCTCCGGTCGGGCTGGTTCAGCACCCCTGCGGTCGCGATGACCAAGAACCAGGACATCGTGCACCGCGTCGTCGGCCGCCCCGGCATCATCCTGGTGTCCGAGGGCCCGCCCCAGCGCGTGGCCGTGCTGCTCGCCAACGAGCGTCGCCGCACCGCGCGGTTCGCGCCCGACATCCCCATCCACGAGGTGCAGAGCGGCGACGAGGCCGGACAGGTCTCCCTGCGCAAGCTCAACGCCCGCATCATGAAGCTGCCGCGCGTGCTGCGCCCCGAGGAGGTCACCGCGCTGCGCAAGCGGCTCGAGGCCGTGTCGTCGTCGCCGGTGCCGATTCCGAAGGGGCCGATGCCCAAGGGCAGCAAGATGCCCAAGGGTGCGCGCGGCTAGTCGCACGCACCGCTCGGCGCCGCACCACTACAGCATGCAGAGTTTGAAGTTTTTACCGCTGACCCTCTTCGAGAAGCAGATGTTGTTGCCGTCGAGGTACGCCGACGGTCTGCCCGAGATGTGGTGCCAGCCGGCCAGGCCGTAGTAGGCGTCAACGCTCACATCGTGGACAATCACACCGTTGGTGAAGTAGTCAACCTTGACCGTTCCCCCGAACTCTGCCTTGAGGCCCAGCACGCGGCTTCCGGCCTGGTCTGAACCAGAGACGGTACCTTCGAGTTCGAGCTTCTGCATCTGGACGCCACCCACGGCGAACGCCACGCTGGTGTCTCTCAGCGAGAAGCCACCTGCCGGGACGGTACCGATTCTGGCGCTGCCATTGGCCGACATTGGAACGTTGGTGTTCACTGCCACCCACACATCGGTGACCACCCCGATTACCTTGCCGTGGAAGGTGAGGGAGAAGCCTGCTGGGACGACGTAGGGTCCGACCGTGCAGCCCACGGGGGCGGCGTACAGCTGCACGTACGTGGCCGACACCAGACCTGGCCCCAAGTTGATGACGTTCGCGGTGCCGTCAGGATCCCCCGCTGCGATCTCGAAGCACGGCGCGGTCGCCACCAGATTGGCGACAAACTTGACCGGGATCGACTGCCCGGACGTGCTGGTGTTGTTGAGCAGGCTTGCGAGGCTACCGCCGATCACGCCGTCGCCCGCGAGTCCGAAGCCCAGCGGGACACCCGCCGTGCTCACGGTGCCGCTGATCGCGAACCCGTTCAGGTCGAGCCCCTTGATGCCGGCCACGTTGGGCCACACCGCCTTACCGTCAAGGCCATTCGCTGCCACGGCGAGGGTGATTGCTGCCCTGGTGGACGCGTAGGTGATCGAGGCCTGCACCGCGATGTCCTTGACGCTGCCGGAGTTCCCCGACACTGAGAGGAGTCCGTTCTGAGTGAAGGTGAAGGACTTTTCGAACACTGCGGGGTTGACGTTGAGGGAGGCGGAGATCGTGGCCGACGTGAAGCTGAAGGTGTAGTCGTTGGAGATGCTGGGGAGCTTCACACCGTTGGGAATCTTCCACCCTGCGGTGAGATTGCCATTGGAGGTGTACATCATGAACATCCCGTCCATGCCCACGGGAACGTCGAACACGGTTCCCCTCATGCCCGGGAGACGCATCATCTCCGCGAAGTTGATTGAGTTCGTCGCGACCCCGAACACGAAGGTGCGCTTGGGAACCATCATCGTGTTGCCGTAGATGGTGGCCACGGTGTCCTGGGCGTCGAAATAGCCGAAGTCGGTGGCGCTCGACGCGCCGGGCAGGATCTTGCCGGTTGCCACCAGCCCACCATTGACGTACGTCAGTTCCACAGAATTGCTGTTCCAGTCGGGAGAGTTCCAACCCACTACCGGCATCGTGGGCATGGACAGCTTGCCCCTGCCGGTGATCTGAATGTTCAGCCCGCCGTTGGCGCTGCCGTTGCTGACTTTCACGCCCGAGTCCGACGGAAGCACGGCGTAAGAATCGTCCTTGAACGACATGCGCAGAGTCATCGCCTGGATGCTGAGCGCGGAGATGTCCGCCTTCTCGGTCTGGTCGGCGAAGGCCGACTCAAGATTGGCGACGCCTGTGGCAGTGTTCACCACTGCGGTGAACGACACATCAGAATGGCTCGGTACCGGGCTGCCGAACGACTCGCTCATCGAACCGCTGAGTTGCGCGAACATCGTGCCCGACGCACACAGTCGCGTACTGGTGGTGACAGGGCAGACGGGAGAGTAGGTGATGGTTGCGGAGTTGAGCACGAACTTCGAACTGACGATCGTGGTGGGGCCCGACATCTGCGACGTGAGGGTCGAGGTCACCACACCGCCGTTCGAGGTCAGTGCGCCACTCAGGGAGGTGCGGCTGATCACCACGTCACCGAACCCCACAGTGCCCGGGACACCATTGCCTGCCGTGAGAGTCCACGTGCCCGAGTCGGTGAACTGCACCACGACCGGCTCACTCGGCCCGCTGCCCGCCGTCGCGCCCATCCAGAGCCTGCCGCTGCCCACGAAGTTGCTTCCCTGGACCGACCCCGTGTCAATGGTCACGGAGTGGGTGCCCACCGACACGGTGTCACCGACCTTCAGCGCCGACACCAGGGCAGCTGACCGGTAGCTGTCACTTCCCGTTGCGAGAGCGATTGCTCCGCAGGCAACGACGAACGCAACGCCAGCGACACCCAGCAGCATGCGCCGGGTGCGACGACGCCTTCCATCACGTCGCTCCACCCCCGAGGGGTCTGCGTCATTTATCCCCTGCTCCACGCCAACACCTCCTTCAAGCCTGCGAACCTAGACAACACACAGCTTGAACGTCTTTCCGCTCACGCCCCTTTGGTAGCAGAGGTTGTTGCCGTCGAGGTAGGCCGACGGATTACCTGAGATATGGTGCCAGCCGCCCGCACCGTAGTAGGCGTCGACGACAACGTCGTGGAACGCAACTTTGTTGGCGTAGACGTCGACCCTGACCCTGCCGCCGAATTCGGCCTTGAGACCCAGAACGCTGTCGCCCACCTTGTCAGACGCCGACACAGTTCCTTCTACTTCCATCTTCTGCAGTTGGTAGCCGCCGACCGCGAACTCGGCCGTTGCATCCTTCAGGGAGTACCCCACGTAACTGACGGTGCCCACACTGACGCTGCCATTGGCCGACATCGGCTCGTTGGTGTTCACAGCAAGCCAGATGTCCGTGGCAACCCCGACTACTCGGCCGCGGAAGCTCACCGAGAAGCCGGAGGGAACCGTATACGGGCCAACAGTGCAACCAACTGGCGCGGCGTACATTTTCGCGTACGTGGCCGTGACCAAATACTTAGACCCCCCACCAAAACTCGGCAATGAGGGACGCCCCAGCTTGATGACGTTGGCCGTGCCATCGGGATCACCGATGGAAAACTCGAAGCAGGGCGAGGTCACCACGAGGTTGGCGACGAATGTGAATGGAATCGTCTGTCCCGACACGTTGGAATTGTTGAGAGTCCTGCTCAGGCTTCCACTCACCGCCCCATTGCCCGCGATCCCGATGCCGAGAGGGACACCGGCTGTGCAGATCGTGCCCTTGATGGCAAACCCGTTGAGGACGAGCCCCTTGACGCTGGCCACGTTGGGCCATACCGCCTTGCCATCGAGTCCGACGGCGGACACCGCCAGTGAGATGGCCCCCAGCGTGTACTCGTAGGCGATCTCAGCCGCAATAGCGATGTCCTTGACACTGCCTGATTTGCCGGAGACCGAGAGGTTGCCGTTTTGGCGGAAACTGAACTTGGTCCGAGCCCCCTGAGCGGGATTGGCATTCACCGTGACTGAGATTGTGGCCGGCGTGAAATTGAAGGTGAAGTCATCGGATATCCGCGGCAATTTCACGCCATCGCGCACAGACCATCCCAGCGAGATGTCACCGTTGGAGGTGTACATCATGAACATGCCCTCCCGGCCCACGGGGATGTCAAATTCCTTGCCCCTGATGCCTGGCAGGCCCACGAGGGCCGAGAAGGTGATGCTGTTCGACTCAACGCCGAGTACGTACGTGCGCCGCGGCACCATCAGCGTGTTGCCGTAGATGGTCGCCTGAGTGTCTTGGGCGTCGAAATAGGCGAAGTCGGTAACACTCGAATTCCCGACCGAGCCGGGCAAGATCTTCCCCGTCAGCACGAGGCTGCCGTCAACGTAGGTCAGTGCAATCTCGTCGCTGTTCCAGTCGGGGGCATCCCACCCGACCACGGGCACCTTGGGCATCACGAGTTTGCCTGCGCCAGTGATCTGGATATTCAGCCCACCATTGGCACTCGCATTCGCCACCGTGACATTCGTATCTGATGGAAGCGCCGCAAAGGAGTCGTCCTTCGCCGAGATTCGCAGCTTCATGTTTCTGAGCGTCGCGGCGGCAATCGCTGCCGTCTCGCCCGGGTCGAATGCGGCCTCGAGGTTGGCGACCCCGGTAGCGAGGTTCACACCTGCCGTGAATGGCATGTCAGGGTGAGTGGTCACCGGACTGCCAAACGACTCGCTCATCGACCCACTGAGTTGCGCGAACATCGCGCCCGACGCGCATAGTCGAGTACTGACGGTGACAGGGCAGACGGGAGAGTAGGCGATGGTCGCGGAGTTGAGAACGAACTTTGAACTAACGATTGTGGCCACGCCCGACATTTGCGACGTGAGGGTCGAGGTCACCACGCCGCCGTTCGAGGACAGAGCGCCACTCAGGGCGGTGCGGCTGATTCCCACGTCACCGAACCGCACACTTCCCGGGGCACCGGTGCCCGCCGTGAGAGTCCACGTGCCCGAGTCGGTGAACTGCACCGCGACCGGCTCACTCGACCCACTGCCCGCCGTCGCGCCCATCCACAGCCTGCCGCTGCCCACGAAGATGCTTCCCTGAACCGACCCCGAGTCAATAGTCACGTAGTTGGTGCCCACCGACACGGTGTCACCGACCTTGAGCGCCGACGCCAGGGCACCAGACCGCTGGCTGCCACTTCCCGTGGCGAGAGCAATGGCTCCGCAGGCAACCACGAACGCAACGACAGCGACACCCAGCAGCATGCGCCGGGTCCGGCGAGATGCCCGTCCAGCCGAGGCAAATTCCTCGTCGTCCATGCGCGTCTCGGGGCGATCTGGAGACATGAAAGACCCTCAAGAGTGGGATGTCACCCTCCGGTGCGGGCGACGAGTTCGGTTATCGTAACCGCACGCACACCGATCCCACAGCCCTGTC
>CALQEM020000226.1:0-5710 GCA_943329595.2 Bifidobacterium breve | reverse complement strand
GGTGGAATCACCACGACGTACCTGCGGGGCTCCTCGCCCTCAGACTCCGACGAGCATCCCTGAACCGCCACCGCGTCGTGAACCACCTTGCGCTCAAACGCGGACATCGGCGACAGGCTCACTGACTCGCCACTCTTCATGGCGTCCTGTGCGGCTTTTGTGCCTATTTCTGTTAGTTCGTTCCGCCGCTCCGCGCGGAATCCACCAATATCCAGCATCAGCCGGGTGCGGTCGCCTGTCTCGCGGGTCACAGCAAGGCGTGTGAGTTCTTGCAGAGCCTCGAGCACGACCCCCTTGGCCCCCACCAACGAGTGAACATCCTCGCCCACAATGCTCACCATGGCGCGATCGCCCTCAACGTCCATGTCGATGTCACCATCGAGGTCGGCGATGTCGAGAAGGCCCTCCAGGTAATCGGCCGCGACGTCACCCTCGGCCTCCAACTCGGCGAGCCTTCCGGCTTTACCCTTCGGAGCTCCCTCAGCCACATCGTCCGACTCGATCTCCGCGCCCTCAGCGTCGGTCACCTCAACCTCGGTTGCGTCCTCAATCTCACTGTCTGGAGTGGAATTCATGATGCCTCACTTCTTCTTGCGCTGGCTGCGCGTCTGCTTCTTGGGCTGTTGGCGGAGCCGGGCTGCCTCCGCGGCCGCTGCAGCGGCCTCCTCCTCGGCGCGCAACTGCGCTGCCAGGTCAGGATCCCGCGACGCCTTGGTGGCGAGGGTGGTCGACTCCTTGTGCGCCTTGCGACTCATCCATGAGTCGTGTGCCGGAGTTCCGGGGGTGGGGTTGTTGCGAATAACGTAGAACTGCTGGCCCATCGACCACAGGTTGGTGGTGAGCCAGTAAATCAGCACACCCACAGGGAAACCAACGCCACCGATGGCGAACATAAATGGGAAGACGTAGAGCAAGATCTTCTGCTGCTGCGCCATCGGGTTGCCCGCCGGCATGTTCTTCACCATCAGTTGGCGCTGGGTGAGGAAGGTGGACGCCGTCATCAACACCACGAGGGTGGCGCACAGGACCCGAGTGGACGTGGGATTGGGGGTCTCGGTCGCATCCTTAAACGTGGCGTACAGGGGCACCAGCCCGAAAAGGAGGGCATCGTGAGCCTGCTGGGTTAGCCCTGCGTACGTCTCCCACCGGAAGACGCCCTTCGAGTCCAGCTGCGCAATACCCTGCAAAACCTGGAAAAGGGCGTAGAAAATTGGTGCCTGTAGAAGCAGTGGCAGGCAGCTGGAGAGGGGGTTGGTCCCCGTCTCCTTGTAGAGCTTCATCATCTCTTCGGACTGCTTGTTGCGGTCGCCCGCGTACTTCTGCTGGATCTCCTTCATGCGGGGCTGCAGTACCTGCATGCCACGCTGCGCCTTGATCTGCTTCACAAACACCGGAATGAGCGCAATCCGGATGACAATGACCAGCCCCACGATGGAGAGCGCCCAGGTGATTCCGTTGTCAGCGCCGAGGATCGGCGACAGCAGAGTGTGGAACATGACGAGAATCCACGAAACCGCGACCTCGAGCCACTCGAGGATAAACACTCAGGCTCCCTGGATGGTCGTCGCGACGGTGCGCGCGGATGGGGTGATGTCGAAGTTGGTGGGGCGAAGATGACCGTCTGTGCCGCATTCTGCTCGCCAGTGGCCCCTTGACGGTATCGGATTCACTCCGCCGCCGCTCCACGGGTTGCATCGGGCGATTCGGGCGCTGCCCAGGGCGAGACCCTTGAACGGGCCGTGCCCCCAGAGCGCGTCAACCGCGTACTGCGAACAACTGGGATGATACTTGCATGAGGGAGGCAGCGCCGGGCTGATCAACCGTTGGTACACAAGGATTGGTGCCACCAACAACATCGACAGAAACCGGCCTACGCCACGCACCCACATCACGTCATACGCCGATGCCACCGAGGCAGCCAGTCGTCGCATCAGAATCCTGCCTTCGCCAGCGCACGATCGAGGTCACGTCCGAGTTCGACGCTCGAGGCCTCCGCTGCGCTTGGCTGTGCCCGCACCACAATCTCAATCCCGGGTCCTAATAATCCGAGCCGGGGACGCAGGAGATGGCGCAGACGCCGTTGGACCCGGTGACGCACCACAGAACCCCCCACCTTGCGACTCACAATCAGGGCGGCCCGTGCCGGTTGCAGATCGGTACCCACCGACACGTGCACGACGAGTGACCCAACGGGCACACGCTTTCCGCGCCTGACCACCCTCTGAATCGACTGGCCCGACGCCAACCGACACGCACGAGGGAGCACTGGCACCCCCGACGGATCAGGCCGACAGCTTCGCGCGGCCCTTGGCGCGGCGGCCGGCCAAGATGCCACGACCAGCCCGGGTACGCATGCGCAGACGGAAGCCGTGCTTCTTAGCGCGACGACGGTTGTTGGGCTGATAAGTGCGCTTCACGATCGTGGCTCCGCTGCTCAGGGGGGTGTGCGAGCCTCCACCGTACGATTGCGGCGGGATCGCGGTCAAATGCACCCGCCCTCTGCCCATCGCCCCAACAGTGGTTACCACGGCGCCCACACGCTCTAAGTGCCTTACCTCATCGGTGTCGCCGCGGCCACGCGACACGCCGCGGTGCCCACACCGATCTGTGGATAACAGTTGATCACGACCGTCGAAGGGGCTATCGTCAGCCCTTCAGGTTCATCCTCATCTCGGGTCAGGACTCCTCGACACGAGGATGACTTCCCTCCGGAACAAGCACGTTTCTCCACAGCCTGTGGAAAACCCTGTGGAGACTGCCCACGACCGGCGATACTCATCGTCAGAACGCATCACGTTGGAACATCCGGGGGTCATTGCGCCCGCGAGTAGCGGGTCACCACGACCTGCGCTCCGCACACCGGACCAGAGGGAAGGCGCCGCATGTCCGACACCATCATTGACCTCTCTGAGTTGTGGGCCCGCGCACTGACCGAGATGGATAGCGCCGCGATGACCCCTCAGCAGCGAGCATTCGTGAACCTCACCCGCCCGCTTGGACTCGTGGGCGACACAGCACTGCTCGCTGCCCCTAATGACTTCACCAAGGACGTGCTGGAATCCAGGTTGAGACCCGTGGTGGTGGCGGCCCTCTCCAAGACTGTCGGGCGCGAGGTGCGCATCGCAGTAACCGTTGACCCGTCGATCGCCCCCAACCTTGATGAAGATGCCACCGACGAACTCGCCGACGCGACCTATGCCGAACCTGCTTTCGATTCCACCCAACCTGACGCATTTCTCGGCCAGGCACTCAGCCCCGACTTCACCCGACCAGGAACAGGTTCACCCGACACGCGCTCCGACGAGGGCAGCCGCCTCAACCCCAAGTACGTCTTTGACACCTTTGTGATCGGCTCCAGCAACAGGTTTGCTCACGCCGCGGCCGTAGCAGTCGCCGAACAACCGGCCAAGGCATATAACCCACTGTTCGTCTACGGCGAGTCCGGGCTAGGAAAAACACACCTCCTCCACGCCATCGGCCACTACACCCGCAGCCTCTACGCCGGTGCACGCGTTCGCTACGTCAGCTCTGAGGAATTCACCAACGAGTTCATCAACTCCATTCGTGACGACAAGGCGGCGGCCTTCCAACGCCGCTACCGCGACGTCGACGTGCTGCTGGTCGACGACATCCAGTTTTTGTCAGGGAAGGTGCAGACCCAGGAGGAGTTCTTCCACACCTTCAACACCCTGCACAACGCCAACAAGCAGATCGTCGTCACCAGCGATCTACCCCCCAAGCAACTCAATGGCTTTGAAGACCGCATGCGCTCGCGCTTCGAGTGGGGCCTCATCACCGACGTCCAACCCCCTGACCTCGAAACCCGCATCGCTATTCTCCGCAAGAAAACACTGCAGGAGAGGCTCACCGCGCCGCCTGATGTCCTCGAGTTCATCGCGTCGAAGATCTCGACCAACATTCGAGAGCTCGAGGGCGCGCTCATTCGCGTTACCGCATTCGCCAATTTGAACCGCCAGCCCGTTGACCTGCCCCTGGCAGAGATCGTGCTTAAAGACCTTATTCCCGACCAATCTGGCCCGGAAATTACCGCCGCGATCATCATGGCTCAGACAGCCACCTACTTCGGGATCACCATCGACGACCTCTGCGGCTCCTCGCGCTCGCGGGTTCTGGTCACCGCTCGTCAGATCGCCATGTACCTCTGCCGCGAACTCACCGACCTGTCCCTGCCCAAAATCGGTCAGCAGTTCGGCAACCGAGACCACACCACGGTGATGCACGCCGACCGTAAGATTCGCCAACTGATGGCCGAGCGCCGCAGCTTGTACAACCAGGTGGCCGACCTCACCTCTCGAATTCGCTCCCAGGCCCGACAGGGATGATCCACAGCATGGGAACAATCCTGTGGAGAAGCGACGCCCCAGTAGCCCGTACTCTCGACACACGCGCGCCAGCCCTCACCTCCTCCCCACTCCTCCCCAATTCCTCACCGACTATCCACAGGCACCGTGGACGACAACACGCTTGTCGACCTGCGGCAATAGGCTTTGTCCACAGTGTCCACACCCGCTATGACGATGACGAGATAGAGACTCAGAGATGACATCCACACGGCATCACCTCCCCCACGCTGTGCACAACCCCCACGACAGGCGAACTTCATGAAGTTCCGTGCCGAGCGCGACTCCTTCTCCGAGGCCGTGGCCTGGGCTGCGCGCACACTCCCCACGCGCTCCAACCAGCCGCTTCTGTCTGGACTCATGATCACAGCGGAGGCCTCCGGACTCACCCTGTCATCGTTTGATTACGAGGTCAGTGGGCGCGTGTCGGTCGAGGCTGTGGTTGACACTCCTGGGCGCGTACTGGTGCCAGGGCGGCTCCTGTCCGACATCGCTCGATCACTGCCGGCCCAGCCAGTCACTCTGCAGCTCGAGGGGTCGCGCGTCACACTCGAGTGTGGTCGGTCCTCGTTCACCCTTCCCACCATGTCAGCCGACGATTACCCCGAACTACCCCAGATGCCCACGAGCGCAGGTGTAGTGGCCGGGGCCTCTTTTGCAGCGGCGGTTGCTCAGGTGGCGGTTGCTGCAAGCAGCGATGAAACCATTAGCTTTCTTACTGGCATCAGGCTCGAAATGTCGGGCTCCATGATCACGCTCGCCGCGACAGATCGCTATCGCCTCGCTGTCCGCGAACTCACCTGGGCACCCGAGTCACTGTCCATCGACGCCGCGGCGCTGGTGCCAGCACGCGTTCTCGCAGACACTGCCAAGACACTCGCTGGCCACGAGTCAGTGGTCATAGCGCTCGCCGGAAGCGGTCAGGATGAAGGCCTGCTCGGAATTCACGGAGGGGGTCGCAGCACCACCACGCGGCTGCTGGGTGGAGAGTTTCCCAAGTACCGCACACTCCTTCCCGCTGAGGCCAACACGATTGCATCGGTCGATACTGCAGCTCTTGTCGAAGCCGTCAAGCGTGTATCGCTGGTGGCCGAGCGCAACACGCCACTTCGTATGCGCTTTAGTGGCGACGAGGTTGATCTCCAGGCGGGCAGCGGCGACGAGGCCCAGGCGGTGGAGGCTCTCGACGCAACCATTACCGGCGACGACATCGAGATCGCCTTCAATCCGCGCTTCCTCCTCGACGGACTCTCTGCGCTCGACGCACCGGTGGTGCGCTTTGCGTTCACGGTGTCAAACAAGCCCGCGGTGCTCACCGGCGCAGCCGAAAGAGGGGCAGAGCCAGCCCC